>NZ_AKKF01000029.1 GCF_000281955.1 Caulobacter sp. AP07
GGAGCCGGTGCGGCGGGCCATCCACTCGGTGTTCCTCTACCACGCCATCGCGGCGGGCATGGACATGGGCATCGTCAACGCCGGCGACCTGCCGGTCTATGACACCCTGGACCCCGAGCTGCGCGAGGCCGTCGAGGACGTGATCCTCAACCGCCCGCAGCGCACCAACGTCTCCAACACCGAGCGCCTGGTCGACATGGCCCCGCGCTACAAGGGCGACAAGAGCCAGGTCCAGACCGCCAACCTCGAATGGCGCAAGGGCACGGTCAACGAGCGCATCACCCACGCCCTGGTCAACGGCATCACCGAATATATCGACGCCGATACGGAAGAGGCCCGCCTGTCGGTCGAGCGGCCGCTGCACGTCATCGAAGGCCACCTGATGGACGGCATGAACGTGGTCGGCGACCTGTTCGGCTCGGGCAAGATGTTCCTGCCGCAGGTGGTCAAGTCGGCCCGCGTCATGAAGCAGGCCGTGGCCTGGCTGGAGCCGTTCATGGAGGCCGAGAAGGCCGGCAAGCCGCGCGAGCAGGCCGGCCGCATCCTGATGGCCACCGTCAAGGGCGACGTCCACGACATCGGCAAGAACATCGTCGGCGTGGTGCTGCAGTGTAACAACTACGAGGTCATCGACCTGGGCGTGATGGTCCCGGCCGACCGCATTCTGGACGAGGCGCGCAAGCACAACGTCGACATGATCGGCCTGTCGGGCCTGATCACCCCGTCGCTGGACGAGATGGTGTTCGTGGCCTCGGAGATGGAGCGCCAGGGCTTCACCATGCCGCTGCTGATCGGCGGGGCCACCACCAGCCGCACCCACACGGCGGTCAAGATCGAACCGGCCTATCACAAGGGCTCGACCACCTATGTGCTCGACGCCAGCCGTGCGGTCGGCGTGGTCTCGGGCCTGCTGTCGCCCGGCGAGCGCGACCGCCTGCAGGCCGAGACGCGTACGGAATATGTCCGCATCCGCGAGCAATATGCCCGGGGCCAGTCCAACAAGGCGCGCACCAGCATCGTCGACGCCCGCAAGAAGAAGTTCGAGATCGAGTGGGCCGGCTACCAGCCGCCCAAGCCCAGCTTCATCGGCGTGCGCAGCTTCGAGCCGTCGCTGGCCGAGCTGGTCCCGTTCATCGACTGGTCGCCGTTCTTCGCCAGCTGGGAGCTGATCGGCCGCTTCCCGCAGATCCTGGAGGACGACGTGGTCGGCGAGGCCGCCACCGACCTCTATCGCGAAGCCCGCGAGATGCTCGACAAGGTGGTGGCCGAGAAGTGGTTCGGAGCCCGGGGCGTGATCGGCTTCTGGCCGGCCCAGGCCGACGGCGACGACATCGTTCTCTATACGGACGAAACCCGCGCCACCGAGCTGTCGCGCCTGTTCACCCTGCGCCAGCAGATGGACAAGGGGGCGGGCAAGATGAACGCCGCCTTGGCCGACTTCGTCGCGCCGATCGGCCATGGGGCCGACTATGTCGGCGGCTTCGCCGTCACCGCCGGCCATGGCGAGGACGAGATCGTCAAGCGCTTCAAGGACGCCGGTGACGACTACAGCGCGATCATGGCCTCGGCCCTGGCCGACCGCCTGGCCGAGGCGTTCGCCGAGTGGCTGCACTACAAGGCCCGCGTCGAGCTGTGGGGCTACGCGCCCGACGAGTCGGCCGACACCGACGTGATGATCGCCGAGAAATACCAGGGCATCCGCCCGGCCCCCGGCTATCCGGCCCAGCCCGACCACACCGAGAAGGGCACGCTGTTCAAGCTGCTCGACGCCGAGGCGGCCACCGGCATGATCCTCACCGAAAGCTACGCCATGAGCCCCGGCGCGGCGGTCTCCGGCTTCTATTTCAGCCATCCCAAGAGCCACTATTTCGGGGTCGGCAAGATCGACGCCGACCAGGTCGAGGACTACGCCCGCCGCAAGGGCTGGGAGGTGGCCTTCGCCGAGAAGTGGCTGTCGCCGATCCTCAACTACGACCCGGCGGCGCGGGCGCGGGACGCGGCGGCGTAGGGGACGGGCGTTTCTGCCTTCAGGGGTGTTTTTGAGACGCGCCCGCCTGACGGTCCGTGGACGTCGCCAATCGACTGACCGTGCCCACGATCCCTCGCCTTAGTCGATCAACTATCCTCCAGAAAAGGAAGCGCCGATGCGCCAGAACTTTCCTTTTATCGCCTTGCTCTCGACGCTCGCTATTTCCGGTGTGGGATCCGCGTGCGCGCAGGAGGCTGCACCGAAGCTGGCGGGTCTGCCCGAGCCTCTTAAGTGGCAGAATAGTGCGGTTGAGTGGAAGGTCGGTGACGACGGGCGGGCATTAACTCTAAAGGCCGGGCAAAAGACGGATTGGTTCTCCTGGCCAGGCGGCGGGTATGATCCGGATAAGTCACCGCGATTGCTCTTCAAGCCGGCCGATGATTTCAGCTTTAGTGCAAAAGTCGCTGTCAATGCGCAATCAAAATACGATGCCGGCTGTATTGTCCTTTACGGCACCTCCGCAGCCTGGGCCAAGTTCTGTCTTGAGGCCCAAGATGATGGGCAATTGTCCGTAATCTCTGTGGTTACAAGGGTATTGTCCGATGATGTGACATCCTTTTCGGTGAAAGGTGATTCAGTTTATCTTAAATTGGCGAAGAGTGGGGGTGTAATTTTCTTCTATTCGTCTGTTGACGGTAAGAAGTGGACGATTGTTCGTAAGCTTAATCTTGAAGCGCGTGGCGGTCTGTGGGCGGGGTTCTCCGCACAATCTCCTGAAGGGCAGGGGGCGACCGCGATTTTTACGGACTTTCATTATGGGGCAGGCCAAATCGACGTGTGGAAGCTTCAATAGTCGCAACTGGTCGCCAGTCGTCGTCGGACGGCCGGCGATGGATGATCACCCGGCGACGCTTTCGTCCGGCTTCAACACGCCGCCTCACCCCTGATCCGGGCACTGGCTGGCCGTGTCCTTCAGCCGTTCGATCAGCCAGCGCCCCGCTGGTCCTGGCGGGGTGTCGGCGCGGTGGGTGGCGTACATCGGCATCATGAAGCCGCCGGGGGGCGCCTCCTCCAGCTGGATCTCGACCAGGGTCCCGGCCTCGAGCTCCGGCTGGACCTGATGCCAGGGCATGCCGCCCCAGCCCAGGCCGGCCCGCAGGAAGGCGTGCTTGGCGCCAAGGTCGGCCAGGCGCCAGGTCCGGGGCGAGACCACCCCGAACTCACGGCCCTGGGTCAGGGTCGAGCGGTCGGTCAGCACCAGCTGGACGTGGCGCGACAGTTCCTCGGTCGACACGGGCCCGGCGTGGTCGGCCAGCGGATGGCCGGACGAGGCCACGAACAGCATGCGCATCGACAGCAGCCGCTCGCGCACCAGTTCCGGCGGCGCGTCGGGCAGCGAGCCCATCACCGCGAAGGCGGCGCGGCCATCGAGCACCGGCTGCAGCACCGCGCCCAGCGCCTCGACGTTGATGCGCAGGGCGGTGTCGGGGAACAGGGCCTGGAAGTCGCCGATCGCGTGGGTCAGCACCTGAATGGGGAACAGCACGTCGACCACGACCGACACCTCCGGCTCCAGTCCGCCGGCCAGGCTGGCGGCGCGGGCCTTGAAGGCGTCCATGCGGCCGGCCACCAGGCGCGCTTCGAGCAGCAGCGCCCGGCCTTCGTCGGTCAGCACCGGCAGACGCGCGGCGCGATCGAACAGGCGCACCCCGATCTGGCCCTCCAGATTGGCCAGGGTCTGGCTGACCACCGACTGGGCGCGGCCCAGCCGGCGGCCCCC
>NZ_AKKF01000030.1 GCF_000281955.1 Caulobacter sp. AP07
CTGAGGACCGGCAGCCGCCGCACCTGGAGTTCGCCCATGTTGCGGAGCACCTCGTCGACGTCATCGTCCTCGAAGCAGTATCTCACCTCGGCGCTCATCACGTCGCCAACCCTGGCGTCGGGACCCTTGCCCTCCGCCACGGCGCGGACAGCGATGTCCCGATCGGTGATCACACCCACCAGCCGATCGTTCTCGCCTACCGGCAGGGCGCCAGCGTCGCAGTCGACCATCATCCTGGCGGCGTCACGGATCGTCTCCTGGGGATTGGTGATCTCGACACCCCGGGTCATGCAGTCGCTCACACGCATCTGAACCTCCCTTGCCAGAAGCTCGGCCCTTGGACACCTCCCGCCGGCTCCGCGAACAGAACGGATGGCTCGATGAGGCTGTTCCCTCAAATGTGAGTGCGATCCGGCCCGGAACTTATCGGTGTGGCGCGCCCTCGGCGCTCGGCCACGAAGGGCTCCGTTTTGTCTGAGTACATTGCCAACGCTGAACCGGCAGGCGCGACCGACCCGCGCAGGGCCAGGCGCCGGCCAGCGCCGGCACATGTCCATGTAGGGCCATAGGTCAGGCCGCGAACGCCCGGCGCGAGCCGTCAATTGCGGGATTTCTCGCCAAGCTTGGGGGCGTTCCGCCAAGCTGCCAGACCTCATCGGGTTATTAGTAATATCAATCCTATTGACGACCGATCGCAGCGCAGGCACATTTAGTCCGACAAATAAAATCGTGAGGGAAATACCTCGCGCTCAGATTCCTTGGGGGGAAAAGCGATGAAACGCGTTGCATTCATGCTGTCGGTTGCACCGATGGCGCTCCTGGCCATGCCGGTGGCAGGGCACACGACGCCTGCAATCCAGGCCTTGTCCGACAAATCAATCCGAACCGAACAGACCACCGTCGTGGCCGACGCTGGCCCGGCGACGGAGACTTCGGCCTTGGCCGAAGTCGTCGTGACCGGCCTTCGGCAAAGCCTGCGGTCGGCGCAGCAGATCAAGCGCAACTCCGACGCCATTCTCGACGCCGTCGTCGCCGAGGACATCGGCAAGCTTCCGGACAACACCGCCGCCGAGACGCTGGCGCGCATCACCGGCGTGCAGGTCGAGCGCTTCAGCGACGAAGCCAACCGCGTGCTCATCCGGGGCCTGCCGGACGTGGCCACCACCTACAACGGTCGCGAGATCTTCACGGCCGAGCTGCGCCGCGTGCAGTTGCAGGATTTCCCGGCGCAGGCGCTGGCGGGGATCGAGGTCTACAAGTCGGGGACGGCCGACATCGTCGAGCCAGGCCTGGCCGGCCTGATCAATGTCCGCACCCGCCGCCCGTTCGACTTCAAGGACTGGTTCGTCGGCGGCGGCGTCCGCGGCACCTACAACGACCAGACCCGGAAATACGACCGAACGGCAACGTCCTGATCTCGGACCGCTGGGACACGCCGATCGGCGAGATCGGTATCCTGGCCAACGCCACCTACGCCCAGTCGCAGTACCGCAACGGCGTGCGGTACAACAATCAGTGGATCCGCCAAGTCAGCCCCGCTTCCAGCGTCTCGCCGGCGAGCGCGGGCAACAGCTTCTACTATCCGCACTCCGTCGGCCTCTACAACGACGGCGGCAAGCGCTACCGGCCTTCCGGCAACATCGCCCTCCAGTGGCGGCCGACCGACAAGCTCGAGGTCTATTTCGACGGCATCTATCAGGGCTATCGCGGCCGGCAGGCGACCGACAACCTGGACGTCAACCTGCGGGACTGGGATTCGACGGTGCAACAGGATCCGACGCTGACCAACGTCACGCTGGTTCCGGGCAAGACCGACCAGGCGGCGGGCTTCACCAAGACCGGCGGCGTCGCGCCCCAGGCCTATCGCTCGACCGGCGCCGACCATACCAACACCTATCAGGGCGCGGTCGGCGCGACCTAGCGCGGCGATCGCCTGACCCTGTCCACCGACCTGGCCTATGAGGACAGCGAATACGAGGCCCGCAACTGGAGCCTGGACAGCGCCTTCACCACGGCGCCGACCGTGGTCGTGAAGTTCAACGAGAAGGACGGCGCGGCGTTCGACCTCACGGGCTTCGACGCCGCCAATCCGGCCAACTACTACTGGCGCGGCTATTACGAGCGGCACTACATCGCCAAGGGCAGCGGGGTGCAGTGGCGGGGCGACGCGGTGTTCGACACCGGCTCCTCGTGGCTTCCGGAACTCAAGTTTGGGCTGCGCTACACCGATCGCGACGCCTCGCTGATCCAGGGTGATCGTTACGCCTGGGTGCTCCCGCTCAAGCTTCCGCTGGCCGGTCTCCCGGTCGGCCAGCTGCAGATGGTCGAAGACCCGTTCCGTGGAAACTCGCAGGGCTTCACCCAGTACCTGATGCCGACCCGTGATGGGATCGCCGGAAGCTTCGCGGCCCTCCAGCAGCGCTCCGTCGCGGCCCTGCAGCAGCTTGTGGCCCTCAACCCCAACGACCAGGGCTACAAGGATACGCTGAAGGCCTTCAGCAGCCCGGACGTGCCGCTGAACCAGGGCGGCGCCTTCAGCGCCACCGAGCAAAGCTACGCCGAGTATGCCCAGGCCAAGTACAACTTCGATGTGGGATCGGTCGCCATCGACGGTGTGGTCGGCGTCCGGGTCGTCCAAACCCTCGGCGAGTTTTCCGGCACCTCGCGCGTCTCCGTCAACGGCGTCACGTCCCTGATCCCGCGGACGATCAGGCAGAACTACACCGACGTCCTGCCGAACGTCAGCCTGCGGATTCGGCCGGTCGACAAGCTGCAACTGCGCCTGGGCTACACCCAGACTCGCACCCGCGTCGATTTCGGCGCGCTCAACCCGGCCCTGAACGTCACACAAGTCGTTCGGGACCCTTCGCAGCCGGTCGATCCCAACGCGCCGGCGCAGCCGAACGCCTACGGCTCGGGCGGAAACCCCGATCTCCTGCCGCTCACGTCCAATAACTACGACGTCAGCGCCGAGTATTATTTCTCGAGCACGGGCAGCATCACCGTCGCGGGCTTCTATCGCGATCTCTTCGGGTTCACGAGCAACTATACCCGGCGGATCCAGGACCCCGTCTACGGCCTCATCGAGATCAACCGTCCGGAGAACTCCGGCGCGGGCAAGATCAAGGGTTTCGAGGTCGGCGCCCAGACCTTCCTGGACTTCCTGCCCGAAGCGTTCAAGGGCTTCGGCGTCCAGGGGAACGTCACCTATATCGACGGCAAGAATCAGTTTCCCAAGACGTTGGGCGGAGACGCCGACTATGTCCGCATCACGGGCCTGTCCAAGTGGACCTACAACGCCGCCGTGTTCTACGAACGCAACGGCGTGACGGGGCGGATTTCCTACAATCGCCGATCGCCCTGGGTGAACTATTATCGTCAGGCCAACGACGGCTCGCAGTACACCGGCGTGGGGATCCGGGCGACGTCCCGCCTGGACGCGTCCTTGAGCTATGACATCTCCAAGCACCTGACCGTCAGCGCCGACGTCTCGAACCTCCTGGCCAAGCCGTTCGAGAACTACAACAACTACCAGCCTGACCGGACCTATCCGGTCGATGTCCGCTACGAGGGCCGCTACTACGGCCTGGGTCTGCGCTTCCGCTTCGGCGAATGATCCGGGACCGGCCAGCGGCGACGCCGCTGGCCGGTCTGGCGCCTCTGATACCGACCACTGACGAACGGCTCGGGAGGCCGGGATGCCCAACCTCGATCGACGCCTGCGGGCCTTGGCGCTGGCGCTCCTGCTGACGATGGGCGGCGGGCGGATCGCGGCGGCGGCGGACCTGCCGAACACCATCCTCTACGGCGTCGCCTACTACGACGAATACACCCCCACCGACCGCGTCGAGGAGGACGCGCGGATGATGCAGGCGGCGGGGATCACCGTCGTGCGGATCGCCGAATCCACCTGGGGCACGCTGGAGCCCCAGCCCGGCGTCTTCGACTTCAGCCATATCGACCGGACCCTGGCGGCCATGCATCGGCACGGGATCAAGGTGATCGTCGGCACGCCCACCTACGCCGTCCCCACCTGGCTGGCGCGCGAGCACCCCAATGTCCTGGTCGTGACGCCGCGCGGCCGCGCCGAATACGGCCGCCGCCAGAACATGGACATCACCGATCCCGACTACCGCCGCGCCGCCGAGCGGGTGATCGTCGCCCTGGTCGACCACGTGAAGGACCATCCGGCGGTCATCGGCTACCAGGTCGACAACGAGACCAAGGCCTACGACACCAGCGGTCCCAACGTGCAGGCCGCCTTCGTCGCGGACATGAAGCGCCGCTGGCCCGACCTCGACGCCCTGAACAAGGCCTATGGCCTCGATTACTGGAGCAATCGCATCAACCGGTGGGAGGATTTCCCGTCGGTCAACGGCTCGATCAACGCCAGCCTGTCCAACGCCTTCGCGCGGTTTCAACGCGGCCTGGTCACCGACTTCCTGGCCTGGCAGGCGGATCTGGTGCGGGCCCACGCCCGGCCCGGCCAGTTCATCACCCAGAACTTCGACCTCAGCTGGCGCGGCCATTCGTTCGGCGTGCAGCCCGAGGTGAACCATTGGGAAGCAGCCCAGGCGCTGGATGTCGCCGGGATCGACATCTACCACCCCAGCCAGGACAAGCTGACCGGCGCCGAGATCGCCTTCGGCGGCGACCTCACCCGGTCGCTGCGCGACGGCCAGAACTACCTGGTGCTGGAGACCCAGGCCCAGGGCTTCCCGGAGTGGACGCCCTATCCCGGGCAGCTTCGGCTGCAGGCCTTCAGCCACCTGGCCTCCGGCGCCAACATGGTCGAGTACTGGCACTGGGCCAGCACCGCCAACGCTATCGAGACCTACTGGCGCGGGGTGCTCTCGCAGGACTACCAGCCCAACGCCGTCTACGAGGAAGCCAAGACCATCGGCGCCGACCTCAAGCGGCTGGGCCCGAAACTGGTCAACATAAAGAAGCGCAACCGCGTCGCGCTCTATGTCAGCAACACCGCGCTCAGCGCCTTCGACTCGTTCAAGATCAGTTCGGACGTTGGCTACAACGACGTGCTGCGCCCCTATTACGACGCCCTCTACCGGATGAACGTCGAGGTCGACATCCTGTCGCCCACCTCCAAGACGCCGTTGTCCGGCTACCAGATGATCGTCGTCCCCGCGCTCTACGCCGCCAGCGACGCCGAGATCGATCGGCTGAACGCTTACGCCAAGGGGGGCGGCCATCTGGTCTACACCTTCAAGAGCGGCTTCTCCGATGAGAACACCAAGGTGCGCCACACGCCCCAGCCGGGCGGGATCACCCAGGCGGCGGGCGTGCGCTACGAGCAGTTCACCAAACCCGAGGGCGTGTCCCTGGACGGCGATCCGTTCGGCGTTGGCGAAAAGGACAACACCGCCCGCTGGTGGATGGAGTTCCTGACGCCCACCACCGCGACCGTCGTGGCGCGCTACAAGCATCCGTCGTGGCCCGCCTATGCGGCGATGACGCGCAACACCTACGGCAAGGGCGAGGTCGCCTATGTCGGCTTCATGCCAACCGACGCGATGATCGAGAAGATCCTGGCCGGCGAGGCCCGACGCGCGGGCGTCGAAATCCCGGAAACCCGGTTCCCGATCATCGTCCGGCGCGGCGTGCTCTCGAACGGACGCCCGGTGCGCTACGTGCTCAACTACTCACCCACCCCGCAACATCTCGCCGACATGGCCGGGACCGAGTTGCTGTCCGGACGCCTGCTCCCGACGAACCAGCCGCTGGACCTGCCACCGTGGGGCGTGGCTATCGTCGAGGAGACCAAGCGCTAGGATCGCACCGGCCCGCACAACGAATTGTGGCTCACGGCTTCCACCCAGCGCGCATCGCCTATGCGATCACCACCTCCGCATGGGAGAAGGCGTCTTGGAACGCCGGGCTCAGCGCCGCATCCGTGACCAGGACGTCGACATCCGTGAGCGCGGCGGTGTGCACTAGGCCCAGGCGTCCGAACTTGCCCTGGTCGGCCGCCAAGAGGACGCGGCTGGCCGTCGAATAGGCGATACGACTCATGATCGCCTCGCTGGGCGAATGGTCCATCAGGCCGTGCTCGAGATTCACCGCCCCCACGGTCAGGATCGACAGGCTGGGCCGGAAGCCGGCGACGAAGTCCTGGGCGTAGCGGTCGGAGAACGACTGGTAGGCCGCGTTCATCTCGCCGCCCGCCAGGAACAGGGTGTGCCCCCGGTCCTTGCGGATCGCCTGGGCCACGGCCAGCGAGTTGGTGATGATCTTCAGCTGGCGGTGCTCCGCGAGAGCCTTGGCCACGAAGCAGGAGGTCGAGCCGCTGTCGAGGAACAGGGTGTCGCCGTCCGACACGAACTTGACCACCGCCTCGGCGATGCGGGTCTTGCCGGCGACATTCTTCTGCATGCGCAGGTCGAACGGGCCTTCGATTTCTTGGGGCGGCAGGCGAACCGCGCCGTGCAGGCGCACGATGGCCCCGCTCTCCTCCATCACCCGCAGCTCGCGCCGGATCGTCTCCTCCGAAACCGACAGCGCCTTGGCGATGTCGGCGATCGCGCGCGTCTGGTTGGGCTCGAGCAGGTTCAGGATGTCGCGCTGGCGATCGTAGCGTTTGAGCATTCTCTGTCCGTCTCTGTCGGCCCGAAACCAGGAGCCGCCGACCAAGGTCCCGGGACACTATGACCTGAGTCCCGGCGCAGGAAGGACGTCCCCCGGCCGAAGGGGAAGGAGCGCGGCCGGGGGACGCCCGCGCTCGCCTAGAAGGCGACGCGCAGCTGGAGCCGCGCATAGCGCGGGGTCTGGTAGTCGACGGGCTTGCCGAAGTTGGGGTCGGCCACGCCGCTGCCGCCGATGTCGCCGAACTCGTGGTAGGCCGTCACCGCGTGCGAATTGAACAGATTGAAGACGTCCAGCCGCAGCGAGGCGTCGAAGCGATCACCCGGCGTCGGCAGGGTCACCACAGCGCTGCCGTTGAACTGGGTGACCCAGTCGCCCTCGAAGGCCGAGCCGCGATCGACGACCTTGCCCTGGCAGTAGAAGCCGTAGCCCTGGTAGCTGAAGGCGACGGGATCGACCGCGTTCGGCACGATGCCGATGCAGCTGTACTTGCGCGGCGACTGGACCAGGCCGTTGCCGCCCAGGGTCAGCCACTTGTTCACCGCGTAGCTGCCATAGGCCTTGAAGGTGTGGCGGCGGTGGTTGGGCAGGTAGCCGTCGGCCCCGTTCAGGAAGCCCGGCGAGTCGAAGTCGGCCGTGGTGTTGATGGCCAGCTGGCCGTTCTCCGAGCGCACGCCGCCCTCGTAGTTCCCCTTCAGGTCGGCCCAGGTGTAGGAGCCCGACAGCGACCACTTGCCGTCGAAGGCCCGATCGAAGGTGGCGGTCAGGGCGTTGTAGTCGCGCTTGGGCTTGGGATAGGTCAGGTCCGCGGCCGACAGCGTGACGATCGGCTTTGAGCCGTCCGGCAGGCTGTTGAGGCGGATCTTCACGTCCTCGCCCGGATTGACGATCACCCACTGGCGGCCGCCGCCGAAGCTGGCCTTGCACTGGGCCGCGGTGAAGCCGGCCTTGACGCAATAGGCCCGCGCGCCGGTGTCGATGGCCACGTCCTCGATGATGCTGTTCAGCTCGCGGTGGGTGAAATAGGCGCCCACCTTGATCAGGTCGCCGAAGCGGCGCTCGTAGCCCAGCACGAACTCGTCGGCCGACTGGGGCTTGAGGTTGTGGGCGATGGATTCGACCGTCTCGGCCACGGCGCCCGAGGCGGAGACCAGGCAGTTGGCCGTGCCGGTGTCCGGGCAGGCCTGCATCCCCGCGACGCTGGTGACCGGCGCGCCGAAGCCCGGCGTGCCGTCCGCCCCCACGCCGTTCAGCAGGTTGTAGCGGGTGTAGGTGACCAGCGAGCCGGCGAACTTCAGCGACAGGTCGCTGGGCAGCGGCAGGTAGTAGCGGCCGAAGAAGCCGTAAAGCTTGGATTTGCCGTCGCCGAAGGGGTCGCCCGACACCGCGATGCGCGGCGCCCACTGGTTGCCTGGATCGTAGAAGGTCGAGCCGTCGGCGTTGCGGTTGTCGAACCGGTCGTTGCGGACGCCCAGCTCGAACTGCAGGCGATCGTCGAACAGCGACCACTGGTCCTCGGCGTAGAAGGCCTGGTTGACCGTGCCGAACGAGCCGCTGTTGCGATAGACGCGGGTCGTCACATAGTCCGTGCCCGCCGGCAGGGCGGTCTGGTCCGTGCCCGTGGCGCGGAAGATCTTCAGGAAGCCTTTGCCGATCGTCTCGAACGTCTGGTTGGCCGTGTTCTCCTCGTGGTCGTAGCCGACCCGCAGGTGGTGGGCGCCCAGGAGGTTGAAGTTGAAGTCGGCGTCGGCGCGATAGAACGTCCGCTTGTCGTCGTTGAACGACATGGCGTCGGTCACCTTGTTGACGCCGATATCGACGCCGGCCGAATTGGTTCGATAGTCCAGGACCCGCTCATGGGCGATGTCGAGCGGCAGCTGACCATCGCGGAACTTGTTGACGCCATAGGCCGCCGACAGGGTGAACCAGGGCGTGAAGGTGCCGGTGTAGCGAGCGATGTAGTTCTCGCCGCCCGAGCGCTGGTTGGTGCCGCCGGTCTCCGCGCCGAGCGTCTTGGTGGCGCGGGTGTAGTTCAGGCTGCGGTTACGGACATCCTTGGTGGAGTCGAAATAGGTGAGCTCCAAGTGCTGCTTGCTGGTCAGCCAGCCGTCCAGCTTACCGCCCCAGAAGGGCGCGTCGTCGCTGACACGGGTGGCGTTGTCCTGGCTGGCCGACGGGGTGAAGGTCTTCAGGCGGCGCTGGTTGTACAGGCCGTAGAAGAACAGGCGGTCCTTGAGGATCGGCCCGCCCAGCTCGGCCACCCACTCCTCGCGGCTGACCGTGGAGTCCTCGAAATTGTTGCGGAAGCTGTTGGGCGCGCTGTCGCGCAGGTCGCCCGGCTCCCAGGTCGCCGTCACCCCGCCGTGGAAGACGTTGGTCCCCGACTTGGTAATGGCGTTGACGAAGCCGCCGGTCGAGCGGCCGAACTCGGCCGGATAGCCGCCGGTCTTCACTTCGATCGACTTGTAGAAGTCGAACGGCACCTCGACGGGCAACAGGCCCATGCGGAAGTTGGTGATGTTGAGGCCGTTCACGAAGAAGGCGTTCTCGATGAAGCTGGCGCCCGAAATCGAAATCTGGTTGGCGAAGGTTCCGTTGGCCGACGACGAGCCCTGGACGACGCCCGGCGACATCAGCGCGACGTCGCGCAGCGAGCGCCCGACTGGCACGCGCTCGGCCAATTCGCCGATCTCGATGGCCGCGCCGGTGGTGGTGATCTCGAAGTCCGGCGTGCGCATCCGGCCGGCCTTGACCACGATCGCCTCCACCGAGCCGACCGGCGCCAGGGTGAAGAGGTTCGAGGCCCCTGCCCGGCTGATCAGCACCCCGTTTTCCGCATAGGCGTCGAACCCGTCGGCGGTCACCGAGACCGCGTAGGCGCCCGGCGTCAGTTGCGGGATCACGTAGGCGCCGCTGGCGTTGGTGACCGCCGAGCGCTTCACGCCCAAGCTTTCCGAAGTGATCCGGACCACCGCCCCCGCGATCGGCGCGCCGTCGGCCGACTGCACGCGGCCCGACGCCTGAACGTTGGTGTAGTCCTCGGCCACCGCCGGCGTCGCCATCAGCGCCACCGCCGGAATGCTTGCGCTGACCAGGGCCAGGGCCCGTAGCGCCATGACGCCGCGCCAGCGATGACCGGCTGCAGATTGATCCCTCACGACCGACTCTCCCAGAGAAATTGCGCCCAAACGAAGCATCGCGGGCCGTCATCCCGGCCGCCGCCCCCTCGCCGTCGTTTCCTCTAGGCTCGGTTTGTGGAAATCACGTGACATTTGTGGATTTGATGTGGATGTCACGAGAAGTTCTTTTGCGTTATGTGGGTAAACTGACCACAAAACCCGCGAAACCCACACAGAGGCTGGCCAGCGGCGCGCGTCACCGTTTCGCCGGGCTTCATCGGGGTGTGTCAGACGTCCGCCACACAGGCTGTGCGAACGTCATCAGACGAAGGGGCGCCAAGGTGACCAAGACTTCCCTGCCGATCGCCATGCTGTGCGCGGCGATCATGTCCGGCGGCGCGGGCGCCGCGGCGGCGGCCTCGACCAGCGCCGACACGCCCTATTTCGCCAGGATCGACGTGCGCCGTGACGCGCGGGCCGACGACAGGACGATCGCGGGCGTCGTGTTCGACGACACCAACCGCAACGGCCGGCTCGACGCCGACGAGCACGGCGTCCCCGGCGTCAAGGTCTCGAACGGGCGCGAGGTGGTGTTGACCGATCAAGGCGGCCGCTACGGCTTGCCGGTCCGGCGCGACATGTCGGTGTTCGTGGTCCAGCCCAGCGGCTGGCGCGTGCCGACCGACAATCGCTGGGTTCCGCAGTTCGCCTACCAGCACAAGCCGGCGGGTTCGCCCAAGGCGCTGCGCTATGGCGGCCTGCCGCCGACGGGTCCCCTGCCCTCGGCGATCAACTTTCCGATCATTCCCACAGAATCCGGTCAGAACTTCGACTGCGCCGTGCTCGGCGACATCCAACCGGCGTCCAATATCGAGGTCGGCTATGTCCGCGACTCCCTGGCCCGCGAACTGCTGAACGCGCCAAAGAAACCCGCCTGCCTGCTGGCCCTGGGCGACATCGTCAGCGACGACCTGCACCTGATCCCGCGCACCGCCGAGGTGATGAGCGCGATCGGCGCGCCGCAATGGTGGGTGCAGGGCAACCACGACTACGACCACGACGCCGACCACGACATCGACAGCTCCGACACCTGGCGTCGCCTGTACGGCCCCAACAACTACGCGTTCGAGATGGGCCAGGCGGTGTTCATCGTCCTCGACAACGTCTCGTTCCCCTGCGGCGAGGACCCGCGCGAGGCCCGCGAGCGGCCGTTCTGCAAGCAGTACTGGAAGACCTACAACGGCCGCCTGCTGCCCGATCAGATGACCTTCATCGCCAACGTGCTGAAGACCACCGCCCCGACCAAGCTGGTGGTGTTCGCCGCCCACATCCCGTTTGTGGGCTTCGACAACAGCGAGTCCCAGCCGCACCAGACCGACAACATGGGCGAGCTCTACGCCCTGGTGAAAGGCCGCCCGGCCCTGTCCCTGACCGGCCACAGCCACACGCTGGAGAACCTCGCCACCGGCGACTCGATGGCCGGTTGGAAGGATACGGTGGGCGTGACCACGATCCCCTTCCGCCATCTGGTGGCCGGCGCCGTCGCCGGCGACTGGTGGGGCGGCGACTACGACATCGACGGCACGCCGATGAGCATCCAGGGTGACGGCTCGCCGCGCGGCTATGTCGACTTCGCCGTGAACGGGACCGCCTACACCCTGGACTACCGCGCCAGCGGCCTGCCGCGCGATCGCGCCATGTGGCTGTCGGTCAGCACGCCCCGCTTCCGCGATTGGGCCGACAAGATCTTCGCCTGGCGCGACGCCCCGGAGGAGACACGCGACCCCGTCCCGCCGCTCAGCGTCCAGGACCTACCGGACGTGAAGCTGCTCTCGAAGGCCGACCTGGCGGGCCAAAGCTGGATCACCGCCGACGTCTGGATGGGCGACAGCACGACCCAGGTCCGGGTCTCGATCGACGGCGCCGCGCCGGCGCCGATGACCCGCACCCAGGAGATGCGCGGCGAAGGCGTCAAGAGCGGCGCGGCCTATTCCGACCCGTTCGCGCTGCAGCGCCAGCTGACCATGGCCCGCGCCGCGATCCAGAGCCGGTCGGGCGACGCGGAGGCCCAGGGCTATGTCCAGGGCCGCCAGAAGCGCCTGCCGCCGATGCCGCCGCAGCCGCGTGGCTCGCGCGCCGACCACTCGCCGCACATCTGGCGCTACGACCTGCCCGCCGGCCTGGCGGAGGGTGTTCACACGGCGGTGGTCACGGTCACCCGCGACCAGGGCGAACCGGCCCGCGACAGCCTGGTGTTCGAGGTGCGCGGCGCGCCCCTGAAACCCACCTTCGACTTCGAGCACTGGGACAAGTTCAAGAACCAGTAGCGGCGGCGATGCGCCAGGAACGGCCCTTCTCGACGTTCGGAAGATCCCCTCTTCGAGCGGCTTCGACGATCCGGCGGGGGCCAGGGCGCTTGGCGCGAATGACGCATGGTTCCGGCCTGGCATGGCTGCTCGCCGCATCCTCCAGATCGAGTGGGACAACACGCCGCAACTTTGGCGCTAATTTCGATTAACGATCCGCGCCTAGCGTTTGGGTCATGACATCGATCATCGATTCCAACCCGGACGGCGCCGACCGTCGACGCCATCCGCGTTATCGCGACCACAGCCCGGTCTACGTCGGTGATGGCGCGGTGGCTCGAAAGTGCTCCCTCATCGACGTATCCAACGGCGGCGCGCGGATCTTCGTCGGCCGGGGCGCGGAGCTTCCCCCCAATGTCGTGCTGGTCGATCCAAGGACGGGTCTCAGTCACCGTGCGGCCTTGGTCTGGCGGACAGAAACCGAGGCGGGAGTTCGCTTCCTGGAAGTGGGCGTCCGCTATCGCACCATGACGTCCACCAGCGATCTGGGCTGGAATACCGGTCGGCATTCGCACCGCAGGGCCTCGTAGGGCCTGTGTCAACGAACGTCCGCCCTGCGTCACATCGCCACGGGCGTGTCCGCGAGTTTCACCACCGCGCGGGCTCCAGACCGCGCATACGCGCAAAAATCGAAGGCCCGCCGGCCGTTTTCGCCTTCGCCGCCGTGGGTTTCCCCCTGGGGCGAGTCAAAAAACTTCACCATAGCGTGTATCAGCAGGGTACACTGTCGCTCTAGACGTCCGCCCTGGGTGAACCAACGCGTGGGCACGCCAAGGAAGATTCGGATCTCGGTTTCTGGGGATCGCAATGTGGCTGCACCTGACCTCCGCGGCGACCTTCACCGGCAAGTCTGGGCGTTGTTGCGGATGAACCCACCCATCAACTTCGAATTCGACGCGCCATCGCGCGTGGTCGGCGTCAACATGGTGTCCTGATGCGGGTCCCGGCGCCATGGGGCCGTTGCAGCCCTCGTCGGCCATGGCTGGGCGGCCTCATCGCGCTCGGCGCGGCCCTGTCGTGGTCCGCGGCCGGCGCGACGTCCCTCGAGTATCAGGTGAAGGCGGCCTACCTCTACAAGCTTGTCTCGTTCGTGGACTGGCCCCCCGGATCGCTTCCGCCGCCGGGCGCCCCGGTCAATCTCTGCGTCGTGGGCGACGACCCCTTCGGGGCGACCTTGGACCAGGTGGCGCAGAACCAGCAGGTCAATGGGCGTCCGCTGGCCGTGCGCCGCATGGCGACGGTGTCGAAGTCGTCGGGTTGCCACGTCCTCTACATCGCCGGATCGAGACGTCAGTCGGTCGCCAGCGCCCTGCAATCGGTCAAGGGCGCGCCCAGCCTGACGATCACGGACGGGGCGGAGGCGCACGGCAGCGTCGTGCAGTTCGTCGTCAGGGAGGGCCGCGTCCGTTTCACCATCGACGTCGCGGCCGCCGCCCAGAACGGCCTGACCGTCAGCGCCAAGCTGCTGAGCCTGGCGCTATCCGTGAGGGATGGACCCACCTCATGACCTGGCGCGACGAGTTTCAGCCGCGTAGCGGACGTTCCGGCTTCGCCTTCGGCGGCCTCGCCCTGATCGGCGCGCTGGCGCTGGTGGCCGTGGGCCTGCTGATGGGCCTCTACAACGAGCAGGCGTATCGCGCGCAGAAGACCCGGGAAGTCGCCGTCCAGGCCCAGATTCTCGCGGCCAGCGTGACCGCGGCCCTGGCCTTCGACGACCGGAAGGTGGCCCTGGAATATGTCGAGGCGCTCGGCGCCAATCCGGAGGTGGAAGCCGCGGGCGTCTATGACACCCAGGGCCAGCTGGTGGCCGGCCACGCCCGTCCGGGCGCCGCGCCCGCGCCCGCGACGGCCGCCAAGGGGCCGGCCTTGCGCGACAACCGGTACATCGTGGTGACCGCGCCGGTTCGACAGGGCGAAGCCGTCATGGGCTCGGTCTACCTGCGCACGGTGGTGGAGGCCTTGCCCCGGCGGCTGGCGCGATACGCCGGCGTCGCCGTGCTGCTGGTCATGGCCGCGCTGCTGGTCAGCGTGCTCGGCGTGGGGCAGATGCTCCTGAAGCGGGCGAACGCCAGGCTGGAAGAGCGGGCCCAGGCCCTGGGCGACGCCAACAACGCCCTGCAGATCCACATCCAGGAGCGCGAGCGGGCGGAGGAAGCCCTGCGCCAAGGACAGAAGATGGAGGCGATCGGCAAGCTGACCGGCGGCCTCGCCCACGACTTCAACAACCTGCTGATGGTCGCCTCGGGCGGCCTGGACATCCTGGAAAAGACCGAGGACCCCGTGAAGCGCCAGCGGTTCGCCGGCGCCGTCCGCCAGGCGCTCGATCGCGGCGCCGAGCTGACCGGCAAGCTCCTGGCCTTTTCCCGCCGATCGCCGCTGAAGCCGGAGGTCGTCGACCTGTCGAAGCGCATTCCCGACCTTTCGATCCTGCTTGAACGGTCCTTGCGCGAGGACATCACCGTGGAACTGCGCCTGGCCGACGACCTCTGGCCGGTGGAGGTGGATTCCACCCAGCTCGAGGTCACCTTGCTGAACATCGCGGTCAACGCCCGCGACGCCATGCCCAAGGGCGGCTCGCTGACGATCGTTGGCAGTAACCAGCCCGACCTAGCCGAGGGCGAACTGGTCGGAGACTTCGTTCGCCTGTCGATCATCGACGACGGCGTGGGCATGGCCGCCGAGCACGTCGCCCGAGCCTTCGAACCGTTCTTCACCACCAAGGACGTGGGCCGGGGAACCGGACTGGGGCTCAGCCAGGTCTACGGCTTCACGCGGGCGTCCGGCGGCGACGTCCAGATCGAAAGCGCGCCGGAGTTGGGGACGGTCATCTCCCTCTTGCTGCCGCGTTCCGCCAAGTCGGCCCCGGCCAAGACCCCCGTGACCGTGCAGCCGACCGCCTCCTCGAACCAGGGCCGGGTGCTGTTGGTCGAGGACGACGACAATGTCGCGCTGATCGTGCTGGAGATGCTCCAGGCCCTCGCCTATCAACCCACCCGCGTCGAGAGCGGCGCGGCGGCGCTGCGGATCCTCAATCAACGCAGCGATTTCGACATCGTCTTCTCGGACATGGTCATGCCCGGTGGGATGGGGGGCATGGATCTGGCGCGGGTGGTCAGCCAGAAATATCCTCGCCTGCCCGTCGTCCTGACGACCGGGTTCAGCGAGGCCGCCACGACCGCGGCGAAGGCGGGCTTCCGCGTCCTGCCCAAGCCCTATGCGATCGAAGCCCTGGCCAGCGAACTCGGCGCGGCGCGACAAGGCGCCTAGAGCATCGGCGTCAACCTGGGAGGAACTTAGAAGCTCCAGCGAAGGTCGGCGAAGACGCTTCTGGGGACCACCACGCCGCCGGGGAATTCCTGGCTGCGCTCGTGCAGCAGGTTGGCGCCGGACAGGGACAGTTGCACCCGGTTGGAGATGTTCCAGGCGATCCTGCCATTGAGTTCCACATAGGATGGCAGGCGGGGGTCAGGCAGGGCGTCCACATAGCGGACGGCCGCGTCCAACGTCACCGACCGTCCAAGATCCATCGACGACCTCAACGACGCCTGGTGTTCGGGATCATCCCCCAGCTGCTCCATGCCCAGTATGCGGCTCGAACCCGGTTTGAACTTCAGGCGCTTCTCGAGCCGGTTATAGCCCCCGGCCAGCCGCCACCACGGGGTGAGGTGGTATTCGCCCCAGACCTCCACGCCATAGCTGTGGCCCTCGATGCCGTTGCCCCAGTGGAGCGGCAGGAGGGTGACCCGGTCGAACTCGATGGAGCGCAGGTCGTCATAGACGTTGTAATAGGTCGAGACCGAGAACGAGACCTTGGCGGAAGGCCGGATCCGCGCGCCGATCTCGTAGGCCGTGAGCTTTTCGGACTGGAAGGTCCCGCCGCCGGTCAGGAACCGGATCGCGCCCAGATATTCGACGACGTCCCGATCGAACGGCGTGGCCGAGCGCACCGCCTTCGAGGCCGCCGCCCACACCATGGTCTTGTCGTTGGGCGTCCAGGAAATCCGCGCGCTCGGCAGCGGTTCGGGGTCGAGGTAGGGATCGTCCTCGACCTTGAGGCCCAGGGTCAGCTTGGTGGTCTTGGTCAAGGCGAGGCTGTCCTGGACAAACAGGTTGGCGAGGTTGAGGTCGCCGCGGGCCGGCTCGAAGAAGAACGTCGGCGAACTGCCGATGGCGTAGTGGCTGGGGGGGG
>NZ_AKKF01000031.1 GCF_000281955.1 Caulobacter sp. AP07
GTTTTGGCTTGATGGGCCGGCTAGGGCGTCGGCTGGGGCCCGATGACCCGTGATCCCGTCTATCGACGCCGGAACGGGTATCGGTCGGCGCCCCTTCCACGCTGGGTGAGCGTGACGGCGCGGATCGGCCTGGAGCGACGAGCCGTCCGGATACCGATGCTCGCCCGGCATTTGTCGATGCGGCCTTAGCATTGGTTCCTGGGCGAGCCCGGCGCCTAGTCTCCACGCAACAAAGGACCGGCGCACGTCGGCGAAATGCGGAGGGAACTAGCAGATGGATCGCAGGAAATTCCTGTCGGCGACGGGCCTGGGCGCCGTGGCGCTGGGAGCGGCTTCGACCTCGGTCGGCGCCGCGCCGAAGACGGCCGCGCCAGCGGCGAAAGGCGGACCGGCCAAGTTCAAGCTCGGCTGCCAGAGCGCGCCCTTCGACGATGAGCACTTCGCCTTCTTCGCCCGCTATGGCGTGCGCAACTGCAGCAGCAGCGCCAAGATTCTCGATCCCGGCCGGATCTATCCGACCGTCGACGAACTGAAGACCCTGACCGACATGGGCGACCGCCACGGCGTCAGCGTCGACATGGTCGACAGCGTGCTGCTGACCTCGTCGCACATCGACCGCGAGAAGAACCCGGCGATCATGCTGGCCCAGGACCCGCAGCGCGACCGCGACATCGAGGCCTTCCAGACCCTGATCCGCAACTGCGCCGCCGCCGGCATCCCGGCGGTGAAGTACAATATGAGCATCCTGGGCGTGCTGCGCAGCGGCAAGGTCAAGGGCCGCGGCGACTCCGAGTACCTGGCCTGGAACCTGGCCGAGGCCAAGCCGCCGACCCCGCTGACCCGGGCCGGCGTGGTCGACGCCGACCGGTTCTGGGAGCGGATCACCTATTTCCTCGACCGCGTCGCGCCGGTGGCCAAGGAATACAAGGTCAAGATCGCCTGCCACCCGCAGGACCCGGGCGTGCCGCCCAGCGGCTACCAGGGCGTCGACCGGGTGCTGGGCACCATCGACGGCCTGAAAAAGTTCATCACTATCAACGAGAACCCCTATCACGGGCTCAACTTCTGCCAGGGGACGGTGTCGGAGGATCTGCGAGATCCGGGGACCGAGATCTTCGACGTGATCCGCTATTTCGGGAACAGGAAGAAGATCTTCAACGTCCACTTCCGCAACATCAAGGGTCACCGCGACAACTTCGCCGAGGTGTTCCCGGACGAGGGCGACGTCAATTTCCTGGAGGCCATCAAGGTCTATAAGGAGGTCGGCTACGACGGCATGCTGATGCCCGATCACGTGCCCGAAGTCCCCGGAAAGCCGGAGGCGCGCCTTGAGAACTTCGCGTTCGCCTACGGCTACATCCGAGGCCTGATCCAGGCCGCCGATCACCTGGCCTGAAACCCGGCCTAGCCGCCAGTTCGCCGGCGCTCCGTTTCTAGGAACATTCCAATGTCACGACTAACTCAACGCGCTTGCGCGTCGTCCGTGCTCGCCTTGAGCGCGGTGTGGGGCGCCGCGGCGGCCGCCCAGACCGTTCCGGTCCAGGCGCCCCCGGCGTCCCAGGCCCAGGCCGAGTCCTCGGCGGTCACCGCCGTCGAGGAGGTGGTGGTCACCGGCTCCCGCGTCGCCCGCGCCGGCTTCACGGCCCCCACGCCGGTGACGGTGCTGGGCGGCGACCAGCTGGCCGCCAGCAGCCCGACCACCCTGGGCGAGTCCCTCAAGCAGATCCCGGCCCTCAACAGCTCGGTCGGACCGCGCGGGGCCCAGACCTCGTCGGGGCAGGGCGGGGCCTATCTGGACCTGCGCGGCCTGGGGCCCAGCCGCACCCTGACCCTGCTGGACGGCCGGCGCTTCGTGCCCGGCGACGGCAGCGGCCTGGTCGACACCAACCTGTTCCCCCAGGCCCTGGTCGAACGGGTCGAGGTGGTGACCGGCGGCGCCTCGGCGGCCTACGGCTCCGACGCGGTCGGCGGCGTGGTCAACTTCATCCTCAACAAGAAGTTCGAGGGCTTCAAGGGCGAGGTCCAGGGCGGCGTCTCGAACTACAACGACGACTACGAGCAGAAGTACAACTTCGCCTACGGCAGGAGCTTCGCCGAGGGGCGCGGCCACCTGATCGGCAGCGTGGAATATTTCAAGAGCAACGGCGTCGACCAGCGCCTGGACCGTCCCGTCGCCCAGCAGAGCTGCCAGGTGATCTCGCTGCCGGCCGGCTCGCCCACCCTGCGCGACTTCGCCTGCGGGGTGCGGGTCTCCAACGCCAATTTCGGCGGGCTGATCACCAACACCGCCCTGGCCGGCACGACGTTCACCGCCGAGGGCCAGCCGATCCCGTTCAACTACGGGACCCTGCGGACCGGCGCGACCATGGTCGGCGGCGACGGGGTGATCCCGCAGTTCGCGCCCCTGACCTCGGCGATCGACAAGCGCATCGCCTTCCTGCGCGGCAGCTGGGACCTGACGCCCAAGACCAACGTCTATCTGGAGGCCAGCTACGGCGTCGTCGGCCTGGGCTACCAGGTCGGCTCCTACCACAACCAGCTGGGCACCACGGCCCTGGCGATCCGTCGCGACAACGCCTTCCTGCCGACCTCGCTGCGCGACCGGATGACGACGCTGAACCTGCAGACCTTCAGCCTGGGCCGCTACGACAACGACATCCCGCAGAGCAAGGTGACCACTGACAACACCACCTACCGGCTGGTCGGCGGGATCAACGGCGAGATCGGCGGCTGGAAGTGGGACGGCTACTTCGAGCGCGGCGACAACAAGCGCAAGCTGCAGATCGGCAACGACCTGCTGCAGGCCCGCTATGTCGAGGCCGCCGACGCGGTGGTCAGCCCGACGACCGGCGCGATCGTCTGCCGCTCCAGCCTCACCACGCCCGGCAACGGCTGCGTGCCGATCAACGTGTTCGGCTACCACCCGCCCAGCGACGGCGCGTTCCGCTACATCACCGCCACCAACGCGGCGATCCAGAAGTCCTACGAGCACCTGGTGGCCTTCAACCTGTCGGGCGAGCCGTTCTCGACCTGGGCCGGACCGGTGTCGCTGGCCACCGGCGTCGAGTATCGCGAGCAGGGCTTCGACCAGAAGGTCGACGCCCTGTCGGAGACCTTCAACCCGGTGACCAACAGCCCGGGCCCGTTCCGGGTCGGCAATCCGAAGGCCCAGTCGGGCAGCTACAACATCAAGGAAGGCTACGTCGAAACCGTGGTGCCGCTGGCCAAGGACATGGCCTGGGCCCAGGAGCTCGAGCTCAATGCCGCAGCCCGCTACACCGACTACAGCACCAGCGGCGGGGTCACGACCTGGAAGGTCGGCCTGTCCTACACGCCGGTCCGGGGCGTGCGCTTCCGGGCCACCCGCTCCAAGGACATTCGCGCGCCCAACCTCTACGAGCTCTACCAGAAGGGCCAGTCCAACTACATCGTGTCGATCTTCGACCGGGTGAACAGCGTGACGGCGACCAACGTCAAGCAGCTGCAGCTGGGCAATCCGAACCTGGTGCCGGAGGAGGCCGAGACCACCACCTTCGGCGTGGTCTACCAGCCCAGCTTCGCGCCGGGCCTGGGGCTGTCGATCGACTATTATAATATCGACATCCAGAACGCGATCTCCACGCCCTCGGCGCAACAGCTGATCAACGACTGCGCGGCGGGGGCCCAGGACCGCTGCGCCTTCCTCCACCGCGACGCCGGCGGCGCCCTGATCGGCGTCGACCTGGTCAATCTCAACCTGTCGGCCTTCAAGACCCGCGGCGTCGACATCGAGGCCAGCTACGGCTTCGACCTCTCGGCGATCAAGGAAAGCCTGCCGGGCCGGATCAATGCGCGGGTGATCGGCAGCTATGTCGACACCTTCACCAGCATCGTGCCGGGCACGCCCGTCGTGAACCGGGCGGGCGAGGCGAACAATCCGCAATGGCGGTGGAACGCCCAGGCGACCTACGACGCCGACCCCTGGTCGCTGTTCGTGCAGGCCCGCTATACGGGCGAGGTGTCCTACGACCTGAGCACGGTCGACACCGACCTGCGGCAGTTGAAGATCAAGCCCGAGACGCTGATCGACACCCGGATCGCCTACAAGCTGCCCACCGACAGCGGCGCCTGGACCAGCTATTTCAGCGTCACCAACGTCTTCAACAACCTGCCGCCGGCCTTCGCGCCGACCGCCGGGTCGTATGACCCGATCGGCCGCTTCTATCGGGTGGGGCTGAAGTTCAGCTACTGACCCGAAGACCGGCGGCGCGCCTTCTCCCCCCGGGCGCGCCACCGGTCGCGAGCCTCAATAGCGGTCGACGTCGAGGATCGCCTGGACGAAGGCGGCCGGCGCCTCCTGCGGCAGGTTGTGGCCTGCCCCGGCGACGATCCGGTGCGTGCGCTTGCCGGAGAACATCTTGGCATAGGCCGCGCCGTCGGTGGCCGGGGCGACGCCGTCGGAATCCCCGTCCAGGGTGATCGTCGGCACGGTGATGACGGGACCGGCCGCCAGCCGCTTCTCCAGATCGTCGTGTCGCGGATCGCCGGGTTCCACGCTCAGCCGCCAGCGGTAGTTGTGGATGACGATGGCGATGTAGTCCGGATTGTCGAAGGACGCGGCGGTGCGGTCGAAGGTGGCGTCGTCGAAGGCCCACTTCGGGGAGACGTTCCTCCAGATCAGCCTGGCGAAATCCTTGCGGTTGGCCGTGTAGCCGGCCCGGCCGCGTTCGGTGGCGAAATAGTACTGGTACCACCAGCCCCACTCGGCCTTGGGCGACAGCGGCAGCTTGTTGCGCTCCAGGTTGTTGATCAGATAGCCGCTCACCGAGACCAGGGCCTTGCAGCGCTCCGGCCACAGGGCGGCGATGATGTCGGCCGTCCGCGCGCCCCAGTCGTAACCGCCCAGGATGGCCCGCTCGATCTTCAGGGCGTCCATCAGGGCGATGATGTCGAGGGCGACCACCGACTGCTGGCCGTTGCGGAAGGTGTCGGCCGACAGGAAGCGCGTCGTGCCGTGGCCGCGCAGGTGCGGCACGATCACCCGGTAGCCCTTGGCCGCCAGCAGGGGCGCGACCTCGACATAGCTGTGGATGTCGTAGGGCCAGCCGTGCAGCAGGATGACGACGGGACCGTCGGCGGGACCGGTGTCGACATAGCCGATGTTCAGCTCGCCGGCGTCGATCTGCTTGAGCGGGCCGAACGACGCCAGCTTCGCGGCGCCGGCCTGGGCGCGCGCGGATCCGGTCATGACGAGCGGAGCGGCGACGACCGCCAAGGCGCCCACGCCCAGCAGGCGGCGGCGATGCGGGTCGATGGCGTCGGATGTCTTGAGGTTGTTCATGGGAGAACTCCTGGGGATCGAGCGCAAAGGTGTCAGCGGGTCTGGACGAGGTCCATGACCGCGTCGGCGAAGGCTCCGGGCGCCTCCTGCGGCAGGTTGTGGCCGGCGCCCGGAACCTGGCGGTGGGTCCGGGGGCCGTGGAACCGCGCCGCGGTCGCCGAGCCGTCGCTGGCCGGATAGATGCCGTCCGCCATGCCATCCAGGGTGATGGCCGGGACGGTGATCGGCGGCAGGGCGGCCAGTCGCCGCTCGATGTCGGTATACGGCGCGAAGCCGGGCGCCAAACCCAGGCGATGACGATAGGAATGGATCACCACCTCCACATAGTCCGGATTGTCGAAGGCGGCGGCCGAGCGCTCGAAGGTGGCGTCGTCGAAGGCCCAGGCCGGGGAGTTGTTGGCCCAGATCACCCGGGCGATCCCGCGCCGGTCGGCGGTCAGGCCGGCCCGGCCGCGCTCGGTCTGGAAGTAGTACTGGTACCAGAGGGCGAACTCGATCTTCGCCGGCAGGGGCGTCGACGCGTGGGCGATGTCCTGGATCAGGTAGCTGTTGACGCTGACCAGGCCGTCGCAGCGCTCGGGCCACAGGGCGGCGGCGACGCAGGCGGCGCGTCCGCCCCAGTCGAAGCCGGCGAACACGGCCTTGGGGATCTTCAGCGCATCCATCAGGGCGATGACGTCGGCCCCGATCGCGCCCTGCTGGCCGGCCCGCGGCGTGGCGGGGTCGAGGAAGCGCGTCGCGCCGTGGCCGCGTAGGTAGGGTGTGATCACCCGCCAGCCCTGGGCGGCCAGCAACGGCGCGACCTCGGCGAAGCTGTGGATGTCGTAGGGAAAGCCGTGCAGCAGCAGGACCACCGGTCCGTCGCCGGGTCCGGTCTCGTCATAGCCGATGTCCAGGACGCCGGCCCGGATCTGGCGGACCGGTCCCATCCGGCGTCCGGCGCCGGGGGTGAGCAACTGGCAGGCCGCGACCGGGCCCGCCTTGGCCTGGACCGTCTCGAACGGTCCAAAGCCGCTGCCGAACAATCCGACGGCGCCGAGGCCGGCCGTGCGGAGAAAACCGCCGCGTTTGTCTTTCTTGGCGCCGGGCATGGGGGCCTCCTGTGGCGATGAAGAATAGGTCCAGGGGATGACGCGGCGAAGCCTAGGCCGCGCGCGGCAGGCGCGATTGCAGGAAGCCGGCGAGACCCGCGCCCACGGCGCCGATCACCCCGGCCGCGGCCAGCATGGCCAGCAGCGACCTGGACGGCGCCTGGGCGGACGCGAAGAAGCTGATCAGGCCCAGGAAGTAGGCCAGGGCGTTGTTGATCAGCGGCGCGGCGCGGAGGGTGAGGACCAGGACCACGTCGCCGAACACGACGACCGGCGTGGCGGCGTTGCCGAGCCAGGGCGCCAAGGCGCCGATCAGCAGGCCGCTTCCGGCCCCGATCCCCAGGCCGATCAGGAAGGACGCCAGGTTCGGCAGGCTCTCGCGCGGCGTCTGGCCGCTGGTGCTGTAGGCCACCCAGCCCAGGAACATGCTCCAGGCGGGCAGGGCCGCGGCCAGGGTTCCGACGGTGGCGATGGCCGCGACGGCGGCGGCGACCAGGGTGAAGGCATGGAAATGGCGCGGCGCGTCGGCGGCGGGCGCGATGGCGGGCGCCGTGGGGGGCGTGGAGGTCATTTCAGGATTCCGTCCGGGAAGGAGCCGGCGCCTCGGCGCGGCTGGGGAGGCGTTTGGGGGCGGCCCGCCCACGCACTGGGCGGGCCGCGTCCGGTCAGCGACGGTTAGACGAGGTTGAGCTCGACATTGATGTTGCCGCGCGTCGCCTTGGAATAGGGGCAGGTCTGGTGGGCGGCGTCGACCAGGGCGCGGGCGACATCGCGATCGACGCCCGGCAGGCTGACGTTCAGGCGAGCCTGCAGGAAGTAGGCGCCGTCGGTCGTGCCCAGATCGACCTCGGCGTCGACGGCCAGGTCGGCGGGCAGCGTCACGTTCAGCTTGCGGGCGGCCAGGCCCATGGCGCCGATGAAACAGGCCGACCAGCCGGCGGCGAACAGTTGCTCGGGATTGGTCCCTTCGCCGGCCGCGCCGGGCGAGGTCAGCTTGGTGTCCAGCCGACCGTCCGAGCTGCGGGCCGCGCCGTCGCGGCCGCCGGTGGTGTGGGTCTTGGCGGTGTAGAGGACTTTTTCGATCGTGGTCATGGGGAGGTTCCTGATGGGTTTATCTGATCCGCTTTAATCGGATGCGATTGAAATAGACGAACCTGGAACGGAGTCAACACTCTTCCGATTAAATCGTATCCGCTATATATAGGCCTCGACGCCGGCCACCCCTTCCCGAGCCCGCCCCAGAGACCGCCATGACCCCCGACGACCCCAAGGCCCCCAAGCTCTCCGACTTCCTGTGCTTTGCGATCTATTCGGCCAACCTCGCCTATGGGCGGGCCTACAAGCCGATCCTCGAGGCGCTGGGCCTGACCTACACGCAGTACATCGCGATCGTGGCGCTGTGGGAGGAGGACAACCAGACGGTCGGCAAGTTGGGCGAGAAGCTGTTCCTGGAGTCCAACACCCTGACGCCGATCCTCAAGAAGCTGGAGGTCATGGGCTACCTGCATCGCCAGCGCGATCCCGCCGACGAGCGTCAGGTCCTGGTCGGCCTGACGGACGCCGGCCGCAAGCTGCGGGAAAAGGGCCTGACCATGGACCTGGTGAAGGCGTCCGGCCTGACGCCCGAGGAGTTCCCCCGCATGCAGAAGGGCGTCGTCACCCTGCGCGACAACCTGATCACGGCGGCACGCGAGGGGACGACCGTTCCGCGGGGCTAGGCGGTATTGATATTCAGCCCACCCATGGCGGACGGTTCATTCGTCGGCGATCGAGCGGATGATCTTCGCGGGGTTTCCACCTACCAGCGTGTTTGGGGGCACGTCCTTGGTGACGACCGAGCCCGCCGCCACGACCGAGTTCTCGCCCACCGTCACCCCGCCGATGACGGTCGCGCCGGCGCCGATCCAGACATTCCTGTCGATGACGATGGGCGCGGCGGTCACGCCGGCCCGCCGCTGGGACGGTTCGATGGGATGGCCCGAGGTGATCAAGCTCACGTTCGGCCCGATCATCACGTCATCGCCGATATCGATCCCGCCGAGATCGTAGAGGGTGCAGTTCTGGTTGATGAACACGTTGCGCCCGACGCGGATGTTCTCGCCGCCGGTCGTGTAGAATGGCGGGATCAGCGAGAAGCCGTCGTCCAGCTCCTGGCCAATCAGATGGCTGAATACGGCCCGGATCTGATCCAGGTCGTCGTAGGCCAGACGATTGAGCGTCGGGGTGATCGCCATCGCCCGCTTGACGCTCGCCACCATCGCCGCCGACTCCGGCGTTCTCCTCGGGATGAACTTGCTGGGACGACGGTTCGCCATTGATGTGGACCTCGGGGCGCGACGGGGTGAATCGCCCGATCGAGGCGGAATCGCGGAGGCAGTGTAGCCAACCCGAAGGTCCGCTCACCACGATCCGCCCTAGTGGATCAGCTCGCGCGCCAGGTGGCGGCTGGCGCGCCAGAAGAAATAGGCGGGGATCAGGCCCAGGAACGCGGCCCCCAGCAGCACCCAGCGCACGCTCTGCGGGCCGGCCAGGGGGGTGACGGCGTCCGACAGCATGCCGAAGCCCAGAGGGCCCAGTCCCAGGCCCACCAGGCTCTGGCCGAACGACACGACGGCCACGGCCATCGCCCGGTTCTGCGGGCGGATGACGCCCTGGATGATGGCGAAGGCCGGGCCGTAGGACAGGCTGTTGAACACGGTAGGGATGCAGACCAGCAGGATGGCTAGGCGCCAGTCGGTGACCGTGTAGGCCAGCAGCAGGAACGGGAAGGCGATGCTCATGCCGATGATCGGCCCCATCAGCATCCGGCGCGGGTCCTTGCCGCCGAACCGCTCGGCCAGCCAGCCGCCGAGCCAGGTGCCGAACACCCCCGACGCCCCGCCGCCCAGGCCTAGCCAGACTCCGACCTGGCCCGGCGACAGGCCGTGGCTGCGCATGAAGAAGATCGTCGTCCAGACGCCCTTGCCATAGCCGAGGAAGGCGACGACGGCGGCGGCGACGAAGATCGCCACGAAGGCCTTGGAAGCCCGCATCTCCTTGAGCGCCTCGGTGAGCGGCGGCCGGGCCACGGTCTCGAGCGGAGCGGGGCCGGACAGGCGGCGCGGATCCTTGATGGTCAGCCAGACCAGCAGGGCGACCGCCACGCCCGGCAGGCCGAGGATCAGGAAGGTGTGGCGCCAGCCCAGGACGTCGGCCAGCAGGCCGCCGAGCACCAGGCCCAGCAGCGAGCCGATCGGAATGCCCATGCCGTACAGCGCCAGGGCCGAGGACCGCTTCTCGGGCTTGACCATCTGGCTGATCAGCGAGTGGGCGGCCGGCGTGCAGCCCGCCTCGCCGATCCCGACCCCGACCCGGGCGGCCAGCAGCTGGACGAAGTTGGTCGACAGGCCGCACAGGGCCGTCGCCGCCGACCACAGGGCCAGCGAGACGGCGATCAGCCCCACCCGGTCGGACCGGGGCCGGTCGGCGTAGCGGGCGAGGGGGAAGCCCAGCACCGTATAGAGCAGGGCGAAGGCCAGGCCGGCCATCAGCCCGACCTGGGTGTCGGACAGGCCCAGGTCGCGCTTGATCGGCTCGGCCAGGATCACCACCACCTGGCGATCGAGGAAGTTGAGCACGTAGACGAGCAGCAGCACCAACAGCACGTAGCGGGCGCGGCGGTCGCTGATCGCGGACGGCGTGACGATGGTGTCGGCGGATGCGTGCAAGGCGGTCTCCCGGCTGGGGTCGACGGCAGGGCGGCGGCGCCGATTGCAAGGGCGCCGCCGCGGACGAAGGCTAGAAACTCACGTCCAGGCTGACGCCGACCCGGCGCACCGAGTCCGGGCTGAAGTACTGGATGTAGCCGCCGGGATTGAGCGCGGTGACCGGCGAGGGGGTGATCTGCGCGGCGTAGCGCTTGTCGAGCAGGTTGCTGGCGTAGAGCGCCAGGCTCCAGGCCTTGTCCGGGGCCGAGACGCCCAGGCGTCCGCCCAGCAGGCCATAGGCCTTCTGGATGGTCCCCGGATCGCCGCTGGCGGAATAGTTGATGTCGCTCTGCCAGTTCCAGTTGGCCTGGAAGAAGCCGCGCAGGCCCGGCGTCACCGGGCGTTCGTAGGCCAGGCTGGCGCCATAGACCCAGTCCGCCGTCCCGGCCAGTTGCCGGCCGGCGGCGTTGAAGAAGCCGTCCAGCGAGGCGGGGTTGGCGGGAGGCGCGCTGCAGGGGCCGCCCTGGGCTATCTTGGGCTGGCCGAAATAGCACTGCACGCCGTTGAAATCGACGTAGCGGGCGTGGGTGTAGGCCCCGCCGGCGGTCATCGTCAGGCCGCGTGTCGGCCGCGCCACCAGGCTGACCTCCACGCCGCGCGTCTTGATCTCGCCGGCATTGGTGATCCGCGAGGAATAGGTGGCGCTGGAGAGGTCGGAAACCTGGGCCTGGAAGTTCTTGACCGTGGTGCTGTAGACGGCGGCGTCCACGGTCAGGCGGCGGTCCAGCAGCGCGGTCTTCAGGCCCAGCTCGTAGCTGGTCGGGATCTCCGGCCGCACCCGCTGGTCGGCCAGGGTGTTGGCGGCGCTCAGGCCGCTGAAGCCCGGACCCTTATAGCCGCGCGACACCGTCACATAGCCCATGATGTCGTCGCTGAAATTGTAGCGGGGGCCGATCCGCCAGGAGACGTTGGTGTTGTCGATGGCCTGGTGCAGGGTCACCGCCACCGAGCCCGGGATGAACACCGCTCCCGGCGTCTGGGCGCGGCGATAGTCCAGGGTGATCTCGTCGCGGGTGACCCGCGCCCCGGCGATCAGGTCCAGCTTGGGCGTGATGTGCAGGCCGACCTGGCCAAAGCCGGCCAGGCTGGTGGAGTTGATGTCGTTATAGGTCGAGGTCTCGAAGATCGTGCCCAGCGGCGCGCCGGGCACGACGGGGATCACCGCGCCATTCGAGGCCGGCACGATCCAGCTGAGCTGGCCGCGTTGGCGGATCAGCGACGAGGCCTTGGAATGGTAGAGATAGAGCCCGGCGACATAGTCGAAGCGCTCGCCGATCGGCGAGGTCAGGCGCAGTTCCTGGCTGAACCAGTCGGTCTTGCCGGCGCCGCCGTTGACGTCGACATAGCTGACCGGAGTCAGGTCGCCGTCGTAGAAGCCCGAACGCTTGACCGACCGATAGGCGCTGATCGAGGTCAGGGTCAGGTCGTTGAAGCCGTAATCGACCTGCAGCGAGGCGCCCTGGGCGGTCGACTTGCCCTGGAAGGGGCCGTTGGTGGCGACCTGCAGGTTCTTGGGGCCGGCGACGATGCCGTAGCGGGCGTTGGTCACCGCCGGCGCGTAGCCCGGCGTGACCTTGCGCCAGGTCGACGAGCAGCAGAAGGCGTCGTTGTCGGTGCGGTCGGCCGAGACATAGACGCTGAGGTCGTCGTTGGGCCGCCACAGGGCTTTCAGCGCCAGGGTGCTGATGTCCTGCGGGTCGGTGTCGACGTTGTTCTGGGCGAGGTTGCGGATCAGGCCGTCGCGCTCGTTGTGGGTGGCGACCAGGCGCAGGGCGAAGGTCTCGCCCAGGGCGACGTTGCCGACCGCCTGCAGGATCTGCTCGCCGCGCTCGCCGAACTGAACGTGCAGCAGGCCGCTGTCCTCGCCGAGCCGGGGGCGGTTGGTGATGAAGTGCACTAGGCCCGCCGAGGCGTTCTTGCCGAACAGCATGCCCTGCGGGCCGCGCAGGATCTCGACCCGCTCGATGTCGGCCAGGGTCGCCAGGCTGGCGGGATCGGCCAGCACCACGCCATCGACCACGGTGGAGATGCTCTGCTCGATGCCGGCCGAGAAGCTGCTGGTGCCGATGCCGCGAATGGTCAGGCCCGAGGCGCTGCTGCTCAGGCTCTGCTTGAACCGGACGCTGGGGTCGATCAGCGACAGCTGCTGGGGCTGGGTGATGTTCATGGCCGCCAGGGTCTCGCCGCGCGCGGCGGTGATGGCCAGGGGCACGTCCTGGACGTTCTCGGCCCGCTTTTGGGCGGTGACCACGATCTCGTCGATGCTGACGACCTGATTGGCCGCCGGCGCGGTCTGGGCGAGAGCGACCGGGGCGGTGAGCAGGGCGGCGGTCCCGACCGCCGCGCCCAGGAGGAGTTCAGCCCTGAGGGCCCGCGGCGAGCGCGGTTGGATAGACATGACGCGTTCCTTCCCTTGAGCCGCTTGGCGGCTTCTTTTGTGATCGGCGGTAGCGGTGTGGACAGCAGGGCTCACGCGGCCGCCGTGCGGGCGTTCGCGGGGTAGGGGAGGCGCGCTCCGACCGGCGCGCGCCTCTTGGATGGGATCAGCGTCCGGGCCCGGATTGCTTAAGTAACGTTATCGTCACTTAAGTCGCATGGCAACGTTTTTCGAACAGATGTTCGTCAGGCGGTCGCGCTGGGCCGCTGGCCGACGCGCGCCAGCCAGGCGGTGACATGGGCGCAGTCGTCGGGGATCGGCACGCCGATGAAGCGGCCGAAGTCGATGGTGGTCAGGGCGATGATGTCGGCCATGGTGTAGGCCTCGCCGGCGATGAAGCTGGTCTTGGCCAGCTCCTGGTCGAGCCAGTGATAGACCCGGTCGGCGTGGGCGCGGTTCGATTCCCCGAAATCCGTGAACTGGGTCAGCAGGCCGGCGGTGAGGGGGTGGGTGTGGCGCCAGATGTGGGCGATCGGCATCATCAGCTGCAGCTCGATGCGGCGGATCCACATGTCGATCGTCGCCTGTTCCTTCGGGCTGGTCCCGAACAGCGGCGGCTGCGGGTGCAGGCCCTCGAGATAGCGGCAGATGCTGACGCTCTCGCTGAGGAACGAGCCGTCGTCCAGCTCCAGCACCGGCACCTGGCCCAGTGAGTTCTTGTCCAGGAAGGCGGTGGCCTTATGGGCCCGCTCGCGCAGCGGCACCCGCTCGTGGTCGAGCGTCAGGCCCTTCTCGGCCAGGAAGATGCGGACCCGGCGCGGGTTGGGCGCGGGGTTGTCTTCGCCATAGAGCTTCATGCGGTCGCCTCCTCAGCCGGCGTGACGCCGGTCCGCGAGGTCTGGACGCCTCGCTCATTAAGTAACGATATCGTCACTTAATGAGCGAGGCAACCTTCATTCGCCTCAGGCCTTGGTCCCGCGCGGGGGCTGGCCGTACTGGGCGGCCAGGGCGTTGGCCCCCGCCACGACCGCCAGGGTGAGGGCGTCGATCAGCGCCTCGTCGTCGCCGTCGCGGGCCGCCAGGGCCCCCGCGGCGCCGGCCACCATGAACCAGGCATATTGCCGGGCCTGGCGCTCGGGCAGGCCGAAGGCCTTCTGCAGGCCGAGCGCCCAGCCGTCGGCGTTGGCCTTCTGGTTGGCCTTGGCCCGCGCCGCCAGGGGACCGCTGTCGCTGACCAGGCGCATGAACAGCTCGCCGCGCTCGTCGGCGCGCCGGAACCAGTATTTCAAGGAGCCGCGCACCCAATCCTCGAAACTCGAGTCCGGACCGACCTCGGTGGCCAGGCGCTCGACATAGATCTGGGTCTCGCGGTCGAACAGCGCGGTCAACAGGTCATCGCGATCGGCGAAGTAGCGATAGCCCAGGGCCTTGGTGACGCCGGTCAGGTGCGCCACGCCGTCCATGGTGACGGCCGCGACGCCCTGCTCGATGACGATCTGCGCCGCTGCGTCGAGAAAGCGCTCGCGTCGCTCGGCGCCTTTCAGTCGTGTCTGCGTCATCCCTGCCTCTGAACCGCGGCCGTCTCCTATTGGCGTGGCGCGGCGGGAACTGGCAAGAGCGGCCGAACATCCGGACACGGCTATTCGCCGCCCACCGTCCGCGCCGAAGGGGTGTGGCCGCGCGACGACAGCGCCGAATTATGTCGCTCAAGCGCGCCCGCGGGCCTCACGACGGTCATAGGTCGACCTTATCTCCGGGCTCAGCCGAGGATGCCATGAACGCCCACCTGCAGACCATTTCGACCTTTGTCGCCGAGCATCACGCCTGGGCGGGCGTCGTGCTGGGCCTCGTCACCTTCCTGGAGTCCCTGGTCCTGGTCGGCGCCTTCGTGCCGGCCACCGCCCTGATGCTGCTGGCCGGCGGCCTGATCGCCAGCGGGGCGCTGGATCCCGTCACGGTGTTGCTGTGGTGCGCCAGCGGCGCGGTGGCCGGCGACGCGGTGTCCTACGCCCTGGGACGTCGCCTCGGCGCCGGCGCCCTGCGTCGACCGGTCTTCCGCAATCACCGCCGGACCATCGCCCGCACCCGCCTGTTCTCGCGGCGGTACGGCGTGGCGTCGATCTTCATCGGCCGGTTCTTCGGACCGCTGCGGGCCTTCGTGCCGGTGATGGCGGGGATGCTGCAGATGAAGGCCCGCACCTTCCAGGTCGCCAACCTGGTCTCGGCCGTGGTCTGGGTCGCCGTGCTGCTGACGCCCGGCTACCTGGCGGCGCGCGGCCTGGCGCTGCTCGACGTCGGCGGCGTCTGGATCCTGGCCGGCGTGGTCGCCGTGCTGGCGGTCGGCGGCGCGATCTGGGCCGTCCTGCGGGCGCGCGCCGAAAAGCGGGCGACGGCGCCGACCACCTGGCCGGTGGCGGTCCTCTAGCGGAGCTGTGAGCTCAAAAGAGCGATTTCGCGTCCGCGGATAGTCGGGCGCCCACGCCCACCCACAGTCGTCATCACCCGCTTTATGCGGGTAACCCAAGCGGCGTTGGACGTAGCGGCGGGCCCCGCTTGGGTCCCCCGAACAAGTCGGGGGATGACGGAATTTTTGAGTTGAAGGCGTGCCCGCAACGCTTGGGCCAGCCGGCAATCCGGACAGCCGCCTTCGGCGTCCACGGGCAATTTGGCCTCACGTTCCCGTTATGTGGCCCCATCCGAGCGACGGGCCTGCTAGTCTGTCCGTGTCGCGGACCTCGGGAAGAGGCCGACGACATCGAGCCGAGGCTCGCATCGCACTGGGCGATAGGGTTCGCCGTCCCTTAGACGGCAGATCCAAATCCTTGGAGACCTTCCGCGCCGCGCACGGCGCCATCTTGAAAGGGCTGTTCATGCACCCACTTGCCTCCGATGACGCGCCCAAGGCCGTCGCTTCCGAAGACCAGGTCGCCGAACGGCCGCGCCAGACCGCGCTGGAACCTCCCACATTCATTGACCCCCCGCGCCCGGGCGAGGGCGACGCCGACCTCCTGCGCCTGATGCGCGCGCTCTAGCGCGATCCGGCCCCGGCGCGTCACGCGCCAACTTGTACAGACAGACCTTTCGAGCCCGGACGACGGCGTCGCGGCCCTAGCGGCCGCGCGCGCCGAGATTCGTCGGCCCGATCCTTACGGAGGCGACATGAGCGCGCACATCCTGACCTTTCCCACGCCCCTTCTTCCGCCGCCGCCGCCCTTGCCGATCGCCGGTCACGCCCTGTTCCTCGATCTGGACGGCACCCTGGCGCCGTTCGCCGACCGGCCCGACGCCGTGGGAACCGATCCCCGGCGCACCGACATCCTGGCGCGCCTGGGCGTGCGGTTCGAGCAGCGGCTGGCGGTGGTCAGCGGCCGCACCCTGGCCGAGGTGACGGCGCTGACCGAGGGCGTGGTGGTCGCCGCGGCGGGCGTCCACGGCCTGCAGCGCCGCACCAGCTGGGGCGACGAGGTGGCCTTCCGCACCGATCCGAGGCTGGAGGAGGCGCGCGTGGTGTTCGCGGCCCTGGCCGGGGCCCAGGCGGGCTTGCTGGTCGAGGACAAGGGCGTCAGCGTCGCGCTGCACTACCGCCTGGCCCCGGCCGCCCAGGACGCCGTGCGCGATGCGGCGCGGCGCCTGGAAACCGCGACGGGCCTGGTGCTGCAGGAGGGCGACCATGTGGCCGAGTTGCGCACCGCCGGTCCCGACAAGGGCGACGCCGTCGACGCCTTCCTGGGCGAGGCGCCGTTCGCCGGGGCGCGGCCGATCTTCGTCGGCGACGACGTCACCGACGAGGATGGCTTCAAGGCCGCCGCCGCGGCGGGCGGCTTCGGGGTGCTGGTGGGGGCGGCCCGGACGACTGCGGCGACCTACCGGCTGGACAACGTCCCGCAGGTGCTCGACTGGCTGGAAGCCGCCGCCCTGGACGGCGCCGCATGAGCCGGCTGATCGTCGTCTCGAACCGGGTCAACCCGCCCAGCGACGCCAATGTCGGTACGACGGGCGGCCTGGCCATGGCCCTGGCCGCCGCCCTGCGCGAATATTCCGGCGTCTGGTTCGGCTGGAGCGGCGAGACCGTCGAGGCCTTCACGGGCCAGATCTCGATGCAGAAGGTCGCCGGCGTCACCGTCGCCCTGGTCGACCTGGAGGAGCAGGACCGGCAGGAATACTACAACGGCTACGCCAACAAGACCCTGTGGCCGCTGCTGCATTCGCGCACCGACCTGGCGGCCTACGAGCGCTCGTTCGGCGAGGGCTATCAGCGGGTCAACCGGCGGTTCGCCGAGACCCTGGCCCCGCTGATCGGGCCGGGCGATCTGGTCTGGATCCACGATTACCACCTGATCCCGATGGCCCAGGAGCTGCGGCGGCTGGGGGTGACCAACCGCATCGGCTTCTTCCTGCACATCCCCTGGCCCAGTCGGCAGCTGATGACCACCCTGCCGCAGCACCGGGAACTGGTCGAGACGATGCTGGCCTACGACCTGATCGGCTTCCAGACCCGCGACGCGCTGGAAGCCTTCGAGGACTATGCCGCGCGTGAGCTGGACGGCCAGGTGGACGGCGGCGTGCTGACCGCCCAGGACCGGCGGGTGGCGATCGGGGCCTTCCCGATCGGCATCGAGGCGGACGCCTTCGCCCGGACGGCCCAGGGCCCCGAGGCCCAGGCCGCCTTCGCGGTCATGCGCGCCAGCCAGGCCGGGCGCAGGATGATCCTCGGCGTCGATCGCCTCGACTATTCCAAGGGGCTGGAAGAGCGTTTCCACGCCTATGAACAGCTGCTGGCCGACCATCCCCGATGGCGCGAACAGGTCTTCCTGCTGCAGATCGCCACCCCCAGCCGCGACGAGGTCGAGGCCTACCAGGAAATCCGCGCCCGGCTCGACGGGGTGTCGGGACGGATCAACGGCGCCTACGCCACCGTCGACTGGGTGCCGATCCGCTACGTCAATCGCGGCTACCGGCGCGATCAGCTGGCCGGGATCTATCGGGCGGCGGAGGTCGGCCTGGTCACCCCTCTGCGCGACGGCATGAACCTGGTGGCCAAGGAATATGTCGCCGCCCAGGACCCGGAGGACCCCGGCGTCCTGGTGCTGTCGCGCTACGCCGGGGCCGCCGAGCAGATGGAGGAGGCGGTGATCGTCAATCCCTTCAGCCGCGAGGACATGTCCGAAGCCTTAGCGTTAGCCCTGGCCATGCCGAAGACCGAGCGCGTCTCCCGGTGGGAGCGGCTGATGGCCGGGGTGCGCCGCGACGACGTCGCCGCTTGGCGCGACGCCTTCGTCCAGGCCTTGCGGGGCGGAGCCGGGCGCGGCGACCTGCGGGAGGTCGCCGCGAAATAGGCCAGACCCGGCGAGGGCTCAGGTCGCGTCGTGGAAGATCACGCCGACCGTGTGGCGCTTGCCCGAGATCAGCTTGCTGACGCCGTGGCGCAGCTTGACCTGGTAGTCGCCGCGCACGCCGTGCATGGGCCGGCTGTTGACGGCGAACAGCACGGCGTCGCCCTTGCGCAGCGGCACGACCATCGGCCGGGTCTGCATGCGGGGACGCTGCTCGGTCATCACGAACTCGCCGCCCTGGAAGTCCTGGCCGGGCTCGTCCAGCAGCACCGCCACCTGCAACGGGAAGACATGCTCGCCGTAGAGGTCCTGGTGCAGGCAGTTGTAGTCGCCGGGGCCGTACTGGAGGATCAGCGGCGTCGGCCGCGCCTGCCCGGCGTCGTGGCACCGCGCCAGGAAGGCGGCGTGGTCGTCGGGGAACCGCGCGGCCTTGCCCATGCGTTCGTGCCAGCGGTTGGCGATGGGCGCCAGGCGCGGATAGAGCGCGGTCCGCAGGGCCTGGATCAGCAGCGGCAGCGGGTAGCTGAAGTACTTGTACTCCCCCTGGCCAAAGCCGTGCCGCCCCATGACCACCCGGCTGCGGAAGCCGCTGTCCTGAAGGTACAGGCCCGCCAGCGCGTCGCAGTCCTCGGCGCCCAGCAGGCTGGGCAGCAGCGCCCAGCCCTGGGCGTCCAGGTCGGCGGTCGCCCGCGGCCAGTCGATCGCCTCGACCCTCGGGTCCATGTTCGTCTCGCTCACGCCACGCCTTCCATGTTGATCAGGCGGCGCTTGCGCGGCACGCCCCAGCGGTATCCGGAAATCGAGCCGTCCGCCTTGACCACCCTATGGCAGGGGACGGCGACGGCGACGCGGTTGGCGGCGCAGGCCGCGCCGACCTCCTGGGCGGTGGCCGGCGTCGGCAGGGTCTTGGCGATCGCGCCGTAGGTTCGGGTCTCGCCCGGCGGGATGGCCCGCAACGCCGCCCACACCGCCAGTTCCAGCGGCGAACCGCGCAGGTCGAGCGCCAGGTCGGTCCCCAGGTGCGGGGCGTCGACCAGGGCGACGGCCTTGGCGAGCGTCTCCGTCAGGGCGGCCTGGTCGTCGACCAGCCTGGCGGCCGGGAAGGCGTCGCGCAGGTCGCGCGTCAGCCGGCCCTGGTTGTCGCCGAGCAGGATCGCGGCGACGCCGCGTTCGCTTTCGGCGACCAGCACCGCGCCGAGCGTCGTCTCGCCGACAGCGAAACGCAGGGTCTCGGTCTTCGTGTCTGTGATTTGCATGTCCATGGTCCGCACCTTTCCTGTTTGGACCTGACTATCGGCGCATGACGGCGAGCCGGCGCTCCGGCCCTTGCTTTCAAATTCGATTTTCAGGAGGTCAACCTGTCAGGGCGGGGTGCAGCACCGGGCGATAGCCGGCCTGCAGTACGGCGAGCGTCGAGGGCGGGGTGATCAGGGCCTGAGCGCGCGCGATGGCGACCGGCGGGCCGTAGCCGGTCTCGGTCCAGGCGTGGGCGACCCCGGCGACGACGGCGTAGGCCGTCCCGTCCACGGCGATCATCGCGCCGTCCGGCAGGTCGCGGACCGCCAGGTCGATCGCGTGAAGCCGTTTGCGGCGGTCGACCAGGCGCTCGCCGTGCAGCACCGCGTCGATCTGCGGCGCCGTCGGCCGCGCGACGCCCTTGGCCCGCATCCAGGCGGCGCGGAAGGCCTCGGCGGCGTCGCGCCGGCAGTAGAAGCAGGGGCGATGACCGGCGGCCAGCGCCGTGGCTTCGTCGAGGAAGAACAGCTCGGTCCAGCTGCGGCGCGCCATCACCTGGCGATGGAAGTCCTTGTACCGGCAAGCGCAGACCAGCCAGGCGCGGCTGGCCCAGCGCTTGTCGAGCAGGGTCTTGGTCGCCGGGTCGTGGATGATCCCGCGGTTGCCGGTGAACAGGCCGCGCTGCGGGATCGCCACGATGTCCCCGAAGGGCGTCACACGGTTTTGCAGGGTCATCGGCGGCGGCTCGTCCCTTCGTCGATTCGCGACCCTAGGCCGACAGTCGCGCCGGCGTCGCCTCGCGATCGAGAAGGCCGCGCTTGCGCTCGACGCCCCAGGCATAGCCCGACAGCGCGCCGTCGTTGCGGACCACCCGGTGACAGGGGATGGCCACCGCGAGAGTGTTGGCGGCGCAGGCCCCGGCCACGGCCCGCACGGCCTTGGGCGCGCCGATGGCGCGGGCGATCTCGGCATAGCTGACGGTCTTGCCCGGGGGAATGTCCAGCAGCGCCCGCCACACCCGCTGCTGGAAGGCCGTGCCCCGCACGTCCAGCGGCAGGTCCAGGCCGAGGCCGGGGGTCTCGACGAAGCCTACCACCCGCGCCACCAGCAATTCGTAGTCGGCGTCGCCGCCGGTCAGCCGCGCCTTGGGGAAACGGTCCTGCAGGTCGCGCACCAGGGCCTCCGGATCATCGCCGATCAGGATGGCGGCCACGCCCTTGGCGCTGGACGCCACCAGGATCGCGCCCAGCGACGACTGGCCCACCGCAAAGCGCAGGTCCTCGTCGACGCCGCCGGCGCGGTAGCGGCTGGGCGTCATGCCGAGCATGGCGGTGGCCTTCTCGTAGAACCGGCCGCTGGAATTGAAGCCGGCGGCGTAGATGGCCTCGGTCACGGATTGGCCCTGGGCCAGGGTCTCGCGCACGCTCCGGGCCTGGTGGGCGGCGACATAGTCCTTGGGGGTCAGGCCGGTGGCGGCCTTGAACAGGCGGTGGAAGTAGCCGGTGCTGAGCCCGACCGCCTCGGCGAGGTCCGACAGCGACGGCGGCTCCTCGCTCCGTTCGATGATCCGGCAGGCCCGGGCGACCAGGGCCAGGGTCTCGGCGTCCTGCGACATCCCCTCCGGGTTGCAGCGCTTGCAGGGGCGGAAGCCCGTGGCCCTGGCCGAGGCGAGGGTGTCGTGCAGGTCGACGTTCCCGGCGTGGGCGGTGCGCGATGGGCACGACGGCCGGCAATAGATCCCGGTGGTCGACACCGAGTACCAGAAGGCGCCGTCGGCCGTGCGGTCACGGGAGAGCACCCGCGCCCAGCGCGGGTCGTCCGCCGTGGCGATCGTCCTGATGCGTTCCATCGTCCTGGTCATGGCCGACCCTCGTCACGTTCGTGAGGGCCATCATGCCGGGTTTGCGCCGGCTTATCGTTCCGGTTCTTGCTTTCGAATCGAAAGAGGGCGCGATCTGTTGATCGTTCGCCTAGGCCAGGCCGAAGACGCGCGCCGCCGACCAGAGCGCTCCGAAGAACAGCGCCCATCCCGTCGCGAGACTGAGTTCCGGATAGTTCCGCCACCACTGCAGCGGCGCGTTCATCAGCTTGTGACGCATGTTCCCTCCCCGGGATTTGTTACCGCTATATGACGCCGCAGAAACCATCCTGCGCAAGCAACCTGCGGTGTCGGGGTAAGTCCGGGGACGCTCCCGACGAGACCGGCGGCGGAAAACCGCGAGCCATGGAACCGCAAGGGAGGGGGAGGAAAATGGTGGATGCTGCAGGGATTGAACCTGCGACCCCCTCGGTGTGAACGAGGTGCTCTCCCGCTGAGCTAAGCATCCGCCGCGTCGGCCGAGCCATGAGACCCCGCCGCGAGGGACGGGCCTATAGCCCGAGGCTTCGGGGACTACAAGAGGTCAAAAGCGTGATGCAGGCCTGGGGGACGTCCGGAAACGCATCTATCAACAGATCTCCGCCCAGGGTCTCGACCGGGGCCTCGGTGTAGCCGAACGAGACCAGCAGCACCGGAACGCCGGCCGCCTTGGCGGAAAGGGCGTCGTTGATGCTGTCGCCGACCATGACGGCGCGGGCCGGGTCGCCGCCCGCCGCGGCGATGGTGGCCAGCACGTGGCGCGGGTCGGGCTTGGCGGCCGGGGCGTCGTCGGCGCCGACCACGGCGTCGAAATGTCGCGTCAGGTCCAGGGCGTCCAGCAGGGCGACCGACAGGTGGGTCAGCTTGTTGGTGCAGACTGCCAGCCGGGCCCCGGCGGCGCGCAGGCCGACCAGGGTTTCAACCACGCCGGGAAACGGGGCGCTCTCCTGGGCGATGCGGCCCAGATAGAGGGCGATGAAGCGCTCGACCAGGGCCGGGGCGTTGCCCGCGTCCAGCGGCGCGCCGGCGGCGGCGAAGCCGCGCTCCAGCAGGGCCTTGGCCCCGCGTCCGACCATCTTGCGCACGTCGTCGAAGGGCAGGGGCGGCAGGCCCTCCTCGCGCAGGATGATGTTCAGCGAGGCCACCAGGTCGGGGGCGGTGTCGACCAGGGTGCCGTCGAGGTCGAAGGCGATCGTCGCGCCGTCCAGGATTCCCCCGGGCAGGATGTTGGCCTGCAAGATGTCGTTCTGGGCATGCATGGCTCTGGCCTTTCGGCTAAACGCGCGGCTAATGCAACTTTGGTCCGCCCAACGGGAGTCGCTTAGCCCATGACCAGTCCTTCGCCTCGCAAGCGCGCGGCCGTCATCCTGGCCGCCGGCCAGGGCACGCGGATGAAGTCGCCGACCCCCAAGGTGCTGCACAGGATCGGCGGCCGCGCGCTGCTGGACCACGCCATCGACGCCGCCGAGGGGCTGGGCTGCGAGCGCATCGTAGTGGTGGTCGGGGCCCACAGCCCCCAGGTCGGCGAGCACGCCCGCAAGCGCCTGGGCGAAGGCGCCACCGTGATCCAGGACCCGCCGCTGGGCACCGGCCACGCCGTGCTGGCGGCCCGCGAGGCCCTGGCCGATTTCGACGGCGACGTGGTGGTCACCTATGCCGACTGCCCGCTGCTGACCGCGCCGGTCATCGAACCGCTGTTCGCCTTGCGAGCCCGGGGCGCCGACGTGGCGGTGCTGGGCTTCGAGGCCGCCAACCCGACGGGCTACGGCCGGCTGATCATGGCTCCGGGCCACGTGCTGCTGCGCATCGTCGAGGAAAAGGACGCCGACGAGACGGTCAAGCAGGTCAGGCAGTGCAATTCCGGCGTGCTGGCCGCCGACCGCGCCACGCTGTTCGACCTGCTGGCCCAGGTCGGCAACGACAACGCCAAGGGCGAGTACTATCTGACCGACGTGGTGGGGCTGGCGCACGACCGGTCGCTGGCCACCCGCGCCGCCTTCGCGCCGGAGGCCGCCGTGCAGGGCGTCAATTCCCAGGCCGAACTGGCCGCCGCCGAGGCGGTCTGGCAGGCGGGCCGGCGCCACGCCTTCCTGGTCGAGGGCGTGACCATGCCGGCCCCCGACAGCGTGCATCTGTGCTGGGACACCCAGCTGGCGGCCGGCGTCACCGTCGAGCCGTTCGTGGTGTTCGGCCCCGGCGTCAGTGTCGCGGCCGGCGCGGTGATCAAGGCGTTCAGCCACCTGGAGGGCGCGAGCGTCGGGGAGGGGGCCCTGATCGGCCCCTATGCCCGCTTGCGGCCGGGCGCCGAGATCGGACCCGAGGCTCACATCGGCAATTTCGTAGAGGTCAAGAAGGTCAAGGTCGGGGCGGGCGCCAAGGCCAACCACCTGTCCTATCTGGGCGACGGCTCGGTGGGGCCCAAGGCCAATATCGGGGCCGGGACGATCTTCTGTAACTATGACGGCTTCGACAAGTTCGAGACCCATGTCGGGGCGGGGGCCTTCATCGGCTCCAACACCGCCCTGGTCGCCCCCGTGCGGGTCGGCGACGGGGCGATGACCGGGTCGGGGTCGGTGATCACCAAGGACGTCGCCGACGGGGCCCTGGCCCTGTCGCGCACGCCGCAGAGCGACAAGCCGGGCTGGGCGGAGAGGTTTCGCGCCATGAAGCTGGCGAAGAAGGAAAAGAAATGAGCGCCGACGATCAGAAGCGGATTTCGGGCGAGGCCGCGGCCGAGCTCGTCGAGAACGGCATGGTCGTGGGCCTGGGCACCGGCTCGACGGCCGCCTGGTTCGTCAAAGCCCTGGCGGCGCGCAAGCTCGACATCCGCGGCGTGCCGACCTCGGAGGCCACCGCCAACCTGGCCCGCGATCTGGGCATCCCGCTGGCCGCCCTGGACGACGTCAAGAGCATCGACCTGACGGTCGACGGGGCCGACGAGATCGGTCCGGGCCTGTCGCTGATCAAGGGCGGCGGCGCGGCCCTGCTGCGCGAGAAGCTGGTCTGGGAGGCCTCCAGGCGCTGCGTGGTCATCGCCGACGCCGCCAAGCACGTGAAGGTCCTGGGCAAGTTCCCGCTGCCGATCGAGGTGGTGCGGTTCGGCCACGTCCACACCGGCCAGCGCCTGGCCGACATCGCCGCCGAGTTCGACCTGCTGCCGCCGCGCCTGCGGATGGCCGAGCGGGGCGTGGTGGTCACCGACGGCGGCAACGTCATTTACGACATGCCGTCGGGCGTGATCGCCCAGCCGGCCGCCCTGGCCGCCGCCCTGAAGGCCGTGACCGGCGTCGTCGACCACGGCCTGTTCCTCGACCTGGCCGACGAGGCCCTGCTGGGCGCCGACCAAGGGGTGGTCAAGCTCGTTCCCTAGTCCCATATCCTCCGTCTTCCGGCCACGCGGCTCCCGCCGCGCGGCCGATCCGACAAAGCGACCTCCGGAGCGCCCGCGATGGCTGAGTACGACTTCGACCTCTTCGTGATCGGCGCCGGTTCGGGCGGCGTGCGGGCCGCGCGCCTGGCCGCGATGAGCGGCGCCAAGGTCGCCGTGGCCGAGGAGTACCGGGTCGGCGGCACCTGCGTGATCCGCGGCTGTGTGCCCAAGAAGTTCATGGTCTATGCCAGCGAGGTCACCAGCCAGCTGAAGACCGCCAAGGGCTACGGCTGGACGATCAACGGGGCGACGTTCGACTGGAAGGCCTTCCTGCACGACAAGGACGTCGAGATCGCCCGCCTGTCGGGGATCTATGTCACCAACCTGCAGAAGGCCGGCGCCCACCTGCTGCACGGCCGGGCCCAGATCGTCGACAAGCACACCGTCGAGGTGCTGCCCAAGGAAGGCTCCAAGGACGCCGGCCGCTACACCGCCCGCAAGATCCTGGTCGCCACCGGCGGCCGGCCCTGGCGTCCCGACTTCCCGGGCGCCGAGCTGGGGATCACCTCGGACGAGGCCTTCCACCTGCCCACCCTGCCCAAGCGGGTGATGGTGGTGGGCGGCGGCTATATCGCCGTGGAGTTCGCCAGCATCTTCAACGGCCTGGGCGTGCAGACCACGCTGCTCTATCGCGGGGCCAACATCCTGCGCGGTTTCGACGACGACGTGCGCTCGCACCTGGCCGACGAGCTGGAAAAGCGCGGGATCAAGGTGGTGCTGGGCTGCGCGCACAAGAGCATCGAGAAGACTGAAGACGGCCTGCTGAGCACGCTGAACAACGACCTGACCTTCGAGACCGACGCGGTGATGTTCGCCACCGGCCGCGACCCCTATGTCGAGGGCCTGGGCCTGGACAAGGTGGGGGTGAAGCTGAACGACCGCGGCGCGATCGTCGTCGACGAGCAGTCCAGGACGACCGCCGACAACATCTGGGCGGTGGGCGACGTCACCGACCGCATCAACCTGACCCCGGTGGCGATCCGCGAGGGCGCGGCCTTCGCCCAGACCGAATTCTACGACAACCCCACCAGCTTCGACCACGACATGGTGGCCTCGGCGGTGTTCTCGCAGCCGCCGGTCGGCACGGTGGGCATGACCGAGGCGGAGGCTCGCCACGCGTTCGGCAAGGTCGATGTCTACCGCGCCGTGTTCCGGCCGATGAAGGTCACCTTCTATGGCGGCCAGGACCGCTGCCTGATCAAGCTGGTGGTCAAGCAGGACGACGAGAAGGTGGTCGGGGTGCACGTGGTCGGGCCGGACTCGCCGGAGATCATCCAGATGGCGGCCATCGCCGTGAAGATGGGCGTGACCAAGAGCCAGTGGGATTCCACCTGCGCCGTCCACCCGACCCTGGCCGAGGAACTGGTGACGATGCGCGAGAAGTACCTGCCGTCGGAAATGGGCGCATGACCGTGTCCGAGACCGCGGACGCCGCCGCGCCGCGCGGCACGCCCTGGCTGGGCGGGGTCGCGATCTTCCTGGTCGTGATGACGCCGTTGCTGGCCTATCTGGCCCCGCTGGGCTTCGCGCCGCTGATGGCCCTGGTCGGTCTGCTGGCGCTGCCCGGCCTGCGGCTGACCCGCGCGGCCGCGCCGCCGCTGCTGATCCTGCTGGCCCTGGCCCTGTGGGCCCTGGTCAGCATGAGCTGGAGTCCGGCGGCGATCGACCCGGCCACACTGAAGGACTATGGCGACATCGAGAAGCTGACGGCCGTCAAGCTGCTGCTGCAACTGGCGACCTATGGCGCGGCCGCGGTGGCGCTGCGCGGCCTGTCCGAGGCGGGGGCCGGCCGCGCCGGGACGATCCTGGCCTATGCGATGGTCGGGCTGGCCGTCCTGGTGACGGTCGACGCCGCCACCGGCGCGCCGATCTATCAGGCCCTGCACGCGGTGACCGGCGAGCCGATCCGCCCCGACGTGGCCCTGGTCAAGGTCTCGCTGGCGACCTACGCCCTGGCGCTGCTGTTCTGGCCGGTCTCGCTGATCCTGTCGCGCCGCCGCGCGCCGCGCGCCATCCTGCTGCTGGTCGTCGGGACCGTGGTCACCTCCAAGCTGGTCAGCTCCGACGCCTGCCTGGTGGCCCTGGCGGCGGGCGGGCTGGCCTGGATGCTGGTGCGCTACGCGGGGCGGACCGGGGCCAAGGTGCTGGTCGTCCTGGTGGCCGTCCCGTTCGTGCTGGCCCCGCTGGCCGTGCTGGCGGGCGTCGAGACCGGCGTCGTCGCCTGGCTGCACAAGCTGGTCCCGGCCTCGTGGGACGCCCGGCTCAACATCTGGACCTTCGCCGCCGACCACATCCAGGTCCACCCGTTCCGCGGCTGGGGCCTGGACGCCAGCCGGACCTTCGGCCTGGCCATCCCGCTGCACACCCACAACGCCCAGCTTCAGCTGTGGCTGGAGCTGGGGGCCGTCGGCGCGGCCCTGGCGGGGGTGTTCTTCTGCTGGCTGGCCTATGGCGTGGTGCGGATCAGCGAGCGCTCGCGCGGCGAGGCGGCCATGGCCGCCGGCGCGCTGGTCAGCTACCTGGTGATCGGGGCGCTGAGCTTCGGCGTCTGGCAGGAATGGTGGCTGGGCCTGGGCGCCCTGACGCTGATCGCCTGCGATCTGGTGCGCCGGATGGGCGTCCCGGACGAAGGCGGCTGGGATGAATTTACCTCGCTGACGTGAATTTGACCGGCGCGTCGCAATGATTTTGCCTTTTGATCCCGGTTAAGATAGAAACCGCTCCTTTTTGAAAAGTTCGAGACCGTCATGACCAGCCGCTGGACCCCGTCGTCGTGGAGAGCAATGCCTGCGAAACACGTCCCGACCGACTATCCGGACGCTGGCGCGGTGACGCGCGTGGAGCAGACCCTTCGCCAAATGCCGCCCCTGGTGTTCGCCGGTGAGGCGCGCCGCCTGAAGTCCCTGCTCGGCGACGTGGCCGAGGGCCGCGCCTTCCTGCTGCAGGGCGGCGACTGCGCCGAGAGCTTCAAGGAATTCCACGCCGACAACATCCGCGACACCTTCCGCCTGATCCTGCAGATGGCGGTGGTGCTGACCTTCGCCGGCGGCAAGCCGGTGGTGAAGCTGGGTCGCATCGCCGGCCAGTTCGCCAAGCCGCGCTCGGAGCCGGTGGAGACGATCGACGGCGTGACCCTGCCGTCCTACCGCGGCGACAACATCAACGGCATGGACTTCACCGCCGAGGAGCGCATTCCCGATCCGGACCGCCTGCTGAAGGCCTACGGCCAGTCGGCGGCGACCCTGAACCTGCTGCGCGCCTTCGCCAGCGGCGGCTATGCCGACCTGCACAACATCCATCGCTGGACCCTGGGCTTCGTGGGCGACAGTCCGCAGGGCGCGCGGTACCGCGAGCTGTCCGACAAGATCAGCGAAAGCCTGACCTTCATGGCGGCGATCGGCGTCACGCCGGAAAGCCATCCGGGCATGCACCAGGTGGAGTTCTTCACCAGCCACGAGGCCCTGCTGCTGGGTTTCGAGGAAGCCATGACCCGCGTCGATTCCACCTCGGGCGACTGGTACGACACCAGCGCCCACCTGCTGTGGATCGGCGAGCGCACCCGCCAGCTGGACGGCGCCCACATCGAGTTCATGCGCGGCGTGAAGAACCCGATCGGCCTGAAGTGCGGCCCGACCATGGAGGGCGACGACCTGCTGCGGCTGATCGACGTGCTCAACCCGCACAACGAGCCGGGCCGCCTGACCCTGTACGGCCGCTTCGGCTCGGACAAGATCGCCGACCGCCTGCCGCGCCTGATGAAGGCCACCAAGGCCGCCGGCCGCTCGGTGGTCTGGGCCACCGACCCGATGCACGGCAACACGCTGAAGGCCTCGACCGGCTACAAGACCCGGCCGTTCGACCGCATCCTCTCGGAGGTGAAGTCGTTCGTCGAGATCGCCAACGCCGAGGGCGTCCACCCGGGCGGCGTGCATCTGGAAATGACCGGCCAGAACGTCACCGAGTGCCTGGGCGGCGCGCGGGCGGTGTCGGAAGGCGATCTCGCCGACCGCTACCACACCCATTGCGACCCGCGCCTGAACGGTGAACAGGCGCTGGAGCTGGCCTTCCTCGTCGCCGAAAAGCTGAAGTCGGCGCGCGACGATCAGCGGCGCCTGGCCACCGGATAACGCGGGTCTTCGAAGTGCTGGCGAAGGTCTGAAACGGGGTATAGCCTCCTTCTTGAAGGAGGCTATACCCCGTGGTCAGTACTGAGATGTCCCGGCGGCGTCTGGCCGCCATGTTGGCCCTGGGCTTCCTGCCCGCCTTGCCGGCCAACGCCCTGAGCTTACCCGATCCGCCGCCGCTGACCGCCCAGACCGGAACCCTGGGTCTGGTGCGCCGGTTGACGGTGCAGGTGCGGATCAACGACCAGGGCCCCTATCCCTTTCTCGTCGATACCGGCGCCAACGCCTCGGTGATCTCCAGCGAACTGGCGGCGACCCTGGGCCTGCCGGTGGGCGCGCCCGTCAATCTGCACGGCATCGCCGGGGTGGAACTGGTCGGCACGGTGACCGCGGCCACGGTCGGCGTGGGGCGTCGCGTGCGGCGCGACCTGACCCTGTCCGTCCTGCCCGGACGCTTCATCCAGGCCCCCGGCATCCTGGGCCTGGACTGGCTGGGATCGCAAGGCCTGATCCTCGACTTCGCCCGCAACCAGATGCGGCTGGGCTCCATCTCTCCGATGACCGACGAGATGACGGTCTCCGTCCCGATCAAGGCCCGCCGCAACGGCCTGCACCTGATCGAGGCGTCGGTGGCGGGGGCCTCGGTGCTGGCCTTCCTCGACACCGGCTCGACCACGACCGTGGGCAACGCCGCGCTGATGGCCCAGGCGATCCGTCTGCGCTCGGTGACCACCGACTGGGCGGACATCGAACTTCAGAGCCTGACCGGCCAAACCATCACGGGTCGCCTGGCGGCGCTCAGGACCGTCAGTCTGGGCAAGGTCACCCTGGGCAATGTGCCCGTGGTGTTCGGCCCCATCCATACTTTCGCCTATTGGGGTCTCGTCGATCGACCGGCGATCCTGATCGGCATGGATATTCTCAACGCCTTCGAATCCGTGGCCCTCGATTTCAATCGCGGCCAGGTGTATTTCCGATTGTCGTCGTCTTCGACAAGTCGGGAGACGGCCATGTCTTGACCGGCCGGGGG
>NZ_AKKF01000032.1 GCF_000281955.1 Caulobacter sp. AP07
GCCCCGCCAGTGCGGCGGTCGGCTGAGGACCAGCAGCGGTCCGCGCGCCCGGCGACGGGCGACCAGGGGAACGACGACCAGCACCAGGGTGATCAGGGCGATCGGGATCATCGCCACCACCGCCCCGGCCAGCGGAATGGCGATGGCGTCCGACCACTCCGGCAACTGCTCGCGATACATCCGGTGCAGCGGATCGGCCGCCAGGCCCGCCAGGGTGGCGACCAGGGCCAGGAACGTTACGCCCAGGACGATCAAGGCGTTGCGCTGGGTCGTCAGCAACCGCGCCCCGAACCGCGCCACCAGGCCCGTAACGACGGCCGCGAAGGCCGCGAGGCTGAGGCTGCTATAGGCCAGGTCGGCATACAGCCATTTGTGGGTGGCGTACTTGGCCTGCAGCACGCCGAACCGGGCCGTGGCCTGCTTGAAGTCGGCCAGCTGCGGCTCGCCGAAATAGAGCAGGCCGCGCAAGGCGTGCAGCTCGGCGAAATAGGCCTTGGAGTCGCTGTGCCAGGGCGTGACGGCGGCCAGCCACAGCAGCAGCCCGCCCGCCGCCAGCAGGACCAGGCAGAGCGCGGCGGTCACGCGGACCGCGGGTGTAAGCTTCACTTGCCGTCTCTCCGCAGGCGGTTCCAGGCGTCCAGCCGTTCCTTGACCTTGGCCTCGGCGCCAACCGGCTTGGGCTCATACAGGCTGGGGCGCGTCATGCCATCGGGGAAATAGTTCTGGCCCGAGACCCCGCCCTCGACGTCGTGGTCGTAGGCGTAGCCGTCGCCATAGCCGAGGGTCTTCATCAGCTTGGTCGGGGCGTTGAGGATGTGGGCCGGCGGCGGCAAGCTGCCGGTCTCCTTGGCGGCCCGGCGGGCGGCCTTGTAGGCGACGTAGACGGCGTTGGACTTGGGGGCGCTGGCCATGTGGACCACGGCCTGGGCCAGGGCCAGTTCGCCCTCGGGCGATCCCAGGAAGTCGTAGGCGTCCTTGGCGGCGGTGGTCAGCAGCAGGCTCAGCGGGTCGGCCGCGCCGATATCCTCCGACGCCATGCGCACCAGGCGGCGGGCGATGAACAGCGGGTCCTCGCCGCCCTCCAGCATCCGCGCCAGCCAGTACAGCGCCGCGTCCGGGTCGCTGCCGCGCACCGACTTATGCAGGGCCGAGACGAGGTTGTAGTGCTCTTCGCGGTTCTTGTCGTAGGCCGGGCGGCGCTTCTGCAGGAACTGGCCCAGCTGGGTGGGGTTGAGCGGCGTGTCCGTGCCGACGGCCAGCAGGGTCTCGGTCAGGGTCAGCAGGTAGCGGCCGTCGCCGTCGGCCATGGCGATCAGGGTCGCGCGAGCGTCGTCGTCCAGCGGCAGCCTGCGCCCCTCGGCGGCCTCGGCCTTGACCAGCAGGGCTTCCAGCGCCTCCTCGTCCAGGCGCTTGAGCACGAAGACCTGGCAGCGCGACAGCAGAGCGCCGTTCAGCTCGAACGACGGGTTCTCGGTCGTGGCGCCCACAAGGGTGACGATCCCCTCCTCCACGAACGGCAGGAAACCGTCCTGCTGGGCGCGGTTGAAGCGATGGATCTCGTCGACGAACAGCAGGGTGCTCTGGCCGGCCTGGCGGCGCATGCGAGCCTGCTCGAAGGCCTTCTTCAGGTCGGCGACGCCGGAGAACACCGCCGAGATCTGCATGAACTCGTAGCCGCCGGCCTTGGCCAGCAGGCGGGCGATGGTGGTCTTGCCGGTGCCGGGCGGCCCCCACAGGATCATCGAGGCCAGGCGACGGGCCGCGGCCATCCGGCCGATGGGGCCGTCGGGGCCCAGCAGGTGTTCCTGGCCCACCACCTCATCGAGGGTCTGGGGTCGCAGGCGGTCGGCCAGCGGGCTGGGCGCATGGGGCGTCAGGCCGGCGGCTTGGAAAAGATCGGACATGGAGTAGGTTTACTTAATCGTGGGAGGAACCACCATGACCAACGACGGCGACCCGACCCGGGGCCCCGCATCCGGCGTCACCCCGTATCTGTCCGTGGTCGGCGGCAAGGCGGCCGTGGAGTTCTACAAACGGGCGTTCCTGGCCGAGGAGACCTTCCGCAACACCGCCGACGACGGCGAGCGGATCATGCATTCGCGGCTGGTCATCAACGGCGACTGGGTGATGCTGTCGGACCATTTCGCCGAGATGGTCGGCGGCGCGGCCTTCGCGCCCCCCGCCTCGGTCACCCTGCACCTGCAGGTCGACGACGCCGACGCCTGGTGGAACCGGGCGCTCGAGGCCGGCGCGACGGTGCGCTTCCCGCTGGCCGACCAGTTCTGGGGCGACCGCTACGGCCAGGTCCTCGACCCGTTCGGCCACTGCTGGTCGATCGCTTCGAAGATCAAGGCGTAGGTGCCAGCCCGAGCCTACTCCGCCATCGTCTCGCCGGAGCCGCCGAACTCCGCCGGGAAGTCCTTCAGCTTGGGCAGGCCGTCGTGCATCGGCAGGACGGTCTGGGCGTAGTTCACGTGTACGCCCGGCGTGAAGGCCAAGGTCGGAAGGGTCGCGGCGAAGACGTCCACCAGCCCCAGGGTCGGATGGTTGGTCATCAGGTGCCCGCCGCACTTGGCGCAGTATTGCCGCTGGCTGAACCCGGTCTTCTGATAGCTCGCCAGCTCGTCGGACCCCGAGGTGATCCGCACGGCCTCGGGTTTCCACAGGCTGAAGGCGTTGACCGGCCCGCCGGACCACGAGCGGCAAGACTGGCAATGGCAATAGCCCATGGCCTCCGGCTCGCCGGTGACCTCCAACTGGACCGTGCCGCAAAAGCAACTTCCAAGATGGGTCATGGCGCGTTTCCTCGACCTTCGTATCGTCGGTTGGCCAGCCAGGCCACGGTACCGCTCGCGCGCCTTTCGAACAAGCGTCGCGAGCACCGGGCCTGGCAGGCGCGCTCCGCTACGCCCTAAGCCGCGCCGTGATCCGCTGGCCGTTGCGCTCGATGGTCACCGTCCAGGCCGACCCGCCGGCGTTGGCCACCGCCGCCAGCTCGGCGGTGGTGTTGATGGCCTTGCCGTTGACCTCGCGGACGAAGTCGCCCGGACGCAGGCCGGCGTTCAGCGCGAAACCCTGGCCGATCTTGGTGACCAGCACGCCGCGCCCGGCGAAGGCGTCGACGCCGAGGTCCTGGGCCGCGGCCGGCGACAGGTTGACCACGGTCGCCCCGTCGAAGGGGTTGCGGCCCTTCAGCACCCGCTCGTCCCGGGCCGGGCTTTCCGGCGCGGCCTCGGCGCGCAGGGTCAGGGTCTGCTCCTTGCCGCCGCGGTTGATCAGCACCGAGACCCGGTCGCCGACCTTGTGGGTGCCGATGGCGAAGGCGCCGCCGCCCTCGTCGTTCACCGCCTGGCCGTCGATGGTCAGGATCACGTCGCCCTCGCGGATGCCGGCCCGCTGGGCCGAACCGCCCGGATAGACGTCGGAGATCACCACGCCACGCGGCGTGGCCAGGCCCAGGCCGCGGGCGATCTCGGCGGTCACCGGCTGGCCCTTCACGCCCAGCCAGGGCCGCACCACGCTGTGGCCGCCGCCCAGGGCCGTGCTCACCACCTGCCGCACCACGGCGGCCGGAATGGCGAAACCGACGCCGCTGGACGAGCCCGAGCGTGAGATGATGAAGGTGTTCACCCCGATCAGGTCGCCGTCCATGTCGACCAGCGGACCGCCGGAATTGCCCGGATTGATCGCCGCGTCGGTCTGGATGTAGCTGCCGAACTCGGCCGCCCCGACGTCGGTGCGGGCCAGGGCCGAGACGATGCCGTTGGTCACGGTCTGGCCCACCCCGAACGGGTTGCCCAGCGCCAGCACCAGGTCGCCGACCTCCAGCTGTTCCTGGTCGTCGATGGCGATCACCGGCAGGCGCTCGCCCTTGGTGTCGATCTTCAGCACCGCCAGGTCGGAGCGCGGATCATCAAGCAGCACCGTGGCCGGGAATTCCCGGCGGTCGGCCAGCTGGACGGTGATGTCGCTCATGTTCTCGATGTTGTGGTGGTTGGTGATGATCACCCCGTCGGCGCGAACGATGGCGCCGGACCCCAGCGAGCCCTGCACCTGGTCGCGTGGCGCGCCGCCGCCGCCGCCCATGAAGAAGTCCCAGAACGGGTCACGCGCCTGCTGGCGCACCACGCGGCGGCTGGCGACGTTGACGATGGCCGGCGCGGTCTTCTTCACGACCGGCGAGAACGAGGCCTTCATCGAGCCCGGGTCGCTGGGAACGCGGCGGGTCGGCTGGGCCAGGTCCGGGATCGATTGGGCCTTCGACGGCCCTTGCGGCGAGCAGGCGGCCAGCAGGGCCAGGGCGGGAAGCAGGACGCGATAGGATCGCATGGGGGTTTCGCGACTCCGTGGAAGCAGCCCGCGACATCAGCCGAGCTTTCGGGCGCATTGATGGCGGCCAAGGTTCGAGACCTTGGCCGCGGATCTGAAGACTGAAACCCTCAGGCGGCCTGGGGTTCCGCCGCCAGCGGCCGGGCGACGCGCAGGGTCAGGACGGCGGCGGCCAGCACCATCGCCGCGGCGATCAGGATCGGCAGGCCCGGCAGGTGCAGGGTCGCGTCGTGACGGATCGCCCAGGCGAACGGCAGCAGGTACAGCGACGGCCCGATGATGGCGGTAATGCCCATCATCGCCGAATTGGCGCCCTGCAGCTGGCCCTGCTCCCAGGGCTCGACCCGACGGGTCATCAGGCCCTGCAGGCCCGGCTGGATCAGGCCCGAGAAGGCGAAGATCGGCAGGCCGCACAGGTACAGCCAGCCGGTCGGGGCCAGGGCGTAGATCAGGAACCCGACGGCGCACGAAAACAGGCCGATCAGCAGCGCCCCGCGCTCGCCCACCCGCTTGACGATCGGTCCGACCACGAAGCTCTGCAGCAGGATGCCGGCGATCCCGCTGCCCATCAGGGTCAGGCCGATCACCGCGGTCGACCAGTGATAGCGGAAGCCCATGTACAGCACGAAGACGCTGGGCAGCACGTTGTGGGACAGCTGGAACAGGAAACCCACCACGCCCAGCCCCAGCAGGTCGGGCTTGCTCCGCAGCAGGTTCAGCGAGCCGACGGGATTGGCCTTCTTCCAGTCGAAGCGCTTGACCCGCTTCTCCGGCGGCAGGGATTCCGGCAGCACGAAGAAGCCGTACAGCCAGTTGCACAGGGCCAGGGCGGCGCAGACCAGGAACGGCAGGCGATGGTCGAAATGCCAGAGCCAGCCGCCCAGGGCCGGCCCGAAGGTGAAGCCCACCCCGAACGCCGCCCCCATCAGGCCAAAGCCCTTGGCTCGGTCCTCGGGCTTGGTGACGTCGGCCACATAGGCCCCGGCGGTCGAGAAGCTGGCGGCGGTCATGCCGTTGAACACCCGGCCGACGAACAGCCACCACAGGTTCGGCGCGAAGGCCATGAACAGGAAGTCGATCCCCAGGCCGAAGATCGAGGTCAGGATCACCGGTCGGCGGCCGAACCGGTCGGACATCAGGCCCAGGATCGGCGAACAGAAGAACTGCATCACGCCCCAGGTGGTGGCGAACAGCACCGTCCACAGCGCGGTTTGCGCCGTGTCGCCGCCGTTGAACCGCTTCATCAGCTCGGGCAGCACGGGGATCATCACCCCCAGCGACAGCACGTCGAGGGTGGCGGTGACGAAGATGAAGCCCAGCGCCGCCTGGCGGTGGGTTTTGCTGATGGCCTTGGTCATGACGCTTCCCCTAACTCTGTTCTTCCACGCTTTCCACCTTGGTCGTCATCCCTCGAACAAGTCGGGGGATGACGATCTAAGGGGACGGTGAAATCAAGGCTTGCCGGAGCCCCTCCAGCAGGTCCCGCCACCACTCGCCATGCCGGTGCAGGAACACGCCGTCCGGGAAGTGATGCCGCGCCACGTGCTCGATCGGCACCGTATCCCAGCCACGATGCTCGACGGTGACACGGGTCTCCTGGTTTTCGGAGGGCCCCACCGCCTCGAACCGCACCTCGACCTCGGTGTCCATGCCGGGCGCGAAGGTCGCCTGGCGCCAGCCGAACACCAGCCGCTCGCCCGGCGTCCAGACGCGGACGGGGCCGATCTCGAACACCTTGCCGCTGGGCAGGCGCTCGACCAGACGGCTCCCCTCGCCCGCCCCTTCGAACGCCAGCACGCCCGGCGAGCGCGGGGTGAACGAGAACAGATCGTTGGGCCGCCACCAGGCGCCGATGTCGGCGGTGAAGACCTCGAACACCCGCAACGGCGGAGCCTTGATGCGCAGGGCGACCAGAACCTTCGAACTCAAGTCCCCGCCTCCACATGGGCCTTGAGGGCCAGGAGTTGGTCGCTCCACAGCGCCTCGGCCGCCTCGGCCCAGGCCTTCAGCTCGGCCATCGGGGCCGGCCGCAGCGCATAGACCCGCACCCGAGCGTCGAACGGCGGATGGGTTTCCTCGACCAGCCCGGCCTGGCGCAGGGTGCGCAGGTGGCGGCTCATGGCCGGAGCCGACAGGCCGGCGGCCAGGGCCAGTTCGCCGGCCCGGCGCGGGCCCTGGCGCAGCAGGTCCACCGTCGCCCGCCGGTGCGGGTCGGCCAAGGCCGCCAGGGTGACGTCGAGCGAGGCGCTCATGACGGCGCTTGAGCGCCGACGGGGGCATTGGTCGGGGCGCGGCTGGCGTCCAGCAGGGCGATCTGCCGCCTGTTGGCCTTCAGCCGCCAGGCCGCCTCCAGCGCGCCGCGCAGGGTGGGTTCGTCGACAGCCGCCAGCACGACCAGGGTTGCGCCCTTCAGGCCCCAGGCCCCGGGCACGGGGGCGAACATCGTCGGCTCGACCCCGACCACCATCTCCTGCTGCTCGCGGGTCAGCGACACCATGCCGAAGCTGGGGTTGGGATAGCCCAGGGTGGCGAAGATCCGCCCGACCCGGAAATCCACCGTACCCATGTGCGCGCTCTCGATCGCCTCGGGCAGGGCCAGGGCCAGGCGGCGGAAGTCGTCCTGGGTCATGAGCGGGTCACATCCAGCCTTGGATCTTCAGGCCCGACGCCGCCTCGGCCTCCTCGCGGCTCACCGCCTTGACCGCCGCGCCCACGGTCCAGAAGTGGCCCTCCAGGTCGCGGCAGCGATAGGTGCGGTCGCCATAGAACTGGTCGGCCGGCTCCATCAGGATTTCGGCCCCCGCCGCGCGGGCCCGCTGGCAATGGGCGTCGACGTCGCCTTCGACCTTGATGTGCACGCTCTGGGTGTTGAAGCCGTCGATCGAGGCCGGGCTCTTGTGCTGCGCGGTCCACTCATTGCCGATCATCACCAGGCTGTCGCCGAACTTCATCTCCGAATGGGCCAGGTTGCCGTCGGCGTCCTCGATCAGCATCACCAGCTCGAAGTCGAACGCCGCCTCCAGCCATTTCAGCGCCGCCTTGGGGTCGCGGTAGCAGAGGGCCGAGGTCAGGGAAGCGCGGGCCATGGCGAAGCTCCATTTACAATTTGATGGAATATTTAACGCATATCGAAACTAAAATCGCAAGCCATGAAGGTTGACGTCGAGCCTTGCCGATTGTACCGATCAGTACAACTGTACCAATCGGTACAACAAGACAGGAAACCGACCGATGTCCGCCATCCGCCCGCCGCTTCCGCCGTTCACCCACGAAACCGCCGTCGCCAAGGTCCGAGCCGCCGAGGACGGCTGGAACGGCCGCGACGCCGCCAAGGTGGCCCTGGCCTATTCGGAAGACACCTCGTGGCGCAATCGCGCCGAGTTCGCGCAGGGCCGCGCGGCCGCCCAGGCCCTGCTGGCCCGCAAGTGGGACAAGGAGCTGGATTACCGGCTGATCAAGGAGCTTTGGGCCTTCACCGGCAATCGCATCTCGGTCCGCTTCCGCTATGAATATCGCGACGACTCCAACCAGTGGCACGTGGCCTACGGGAACGAGCAGTGGGAATTCGAGGCCGACGGCCTGATGCGGCGGCGCGAGGCCAGCATCAACGAACGCCCGATCGACGAGAGCGAGCGCCGGTTCTTCTGGCCGCTCGGACCGCGCCCGGCCGACCATCCGGGCCTGACCGAAATGGGGTTGTGACCGCGTGGGCAAGACTGTCGGAGACAAGGGCGGCGGAGGCAAGGGCGCCAGCGAACGCGCGCAAGTGGTTCCGCTGCTGGCGGAGGCCTTCCGCGAGAACGGGTTCGAGGGCGCCAGCCTGTCGGTGATCGGCCAGCACACCGGCCTGGGCAAGGGCAGCCTCTATCACTTCTTCCCCGGCGGGAAGGAAGAGATGGGGGCCGCCGTCCTGACCCAGATCGACGGCTGGTTCGAGGCCGAGGTGTTCGCGCCGCTGCGCGGGCCCGGCGACCCGCGCGCGGCGATCGGGGCGATGCGCGCCGCCGTCGACGCCTATTTCCGCTCCGGCCGGCGTGTCTGCTTAGTCGGGGCCTTCGCGCTCGACAATGTCCGCGAGCGCTTTCCAGGCCAGGTCCGCGACTATTTCGCCGCCTGGCGCGACGCCCTGGCCGCGACGCTGGAACGCGGCGGCGTGGCGGCTCCCGACGCACGGGACGCGGCCGAGGACGCCCTGATCCAGGTCCAGGGCGCGCTGGTGCTGTGCCGGGCCCTGGACGACCCGGAGGTCTTCGCGGCGGCCCTGGCGCGCATGGAGCGGCGGCTGCTGGCCCTGCTCTAGCGCAGCGCCGCCTTCACCGGCCCCAACCGGCCGTCGCCGTGGTCGCCCCGGACGCCGATGACCCGGGTCAGCAGCGGATAGACGTCGACATTGTCGAACACCGGCAACACCACGCCATGCTTGAACGCCGGGCCGTGGGCGACGAACACCGCCCGCATGGTCGGGTCGGCGGGATCATAGCCATGGGCGCCGCCGTCGCGCGGATGGTCGGCCAGGCGCTTCTTGATGGCCTCGGCGGTGGCGAAGTACCAGCCCGTCTCCGCCAGACAGACGATCGGCGGCACGCGCGGATTGGTCCCGTAGCCATAGCGGGCCGGGATTTTGTCCTTCTCCCAGCAGTTCAGGTGCGGGATGGGGCGCAGCAGGGCGGCCGTGACCTCGGCCTCGTGGCCGGGCAGCGGCCGGACCGAAACGACCGAACCAGTGCTGACGAAGCGCGCCTTGGCCGGATCGGCCAGGGTCGAGACGTCGATCAGCCCGCTCAGCGGCTGGGGCGCCATGCCGTGGTCGGCGACGACGACGATGTTGGTGGTCTCGTACAGCCCCCTCGCCTTCAGCCCCGCCACCAGCCGGCCGATGGCCGCGTCGACCTGGGCGGCGGCGGCGTTCACCTCCGGCGAGTCCGGGCCGTAGTGGTGGCCCTGGGTGTCGACCGGGTCGAAATAGAGGGTGCCGAAACCCAGGATCGGATCCTTGGCGTCGATCCACGACAGCAGGATGTCGACCCGGTCATTGGCGGCGATCTTCTGGTCGAAAGCTTTCCAGTGGCTGGGGCGCACGCCGTCGATTTCGGTCTCCGAACCCGGCCAGAACAGGGTTGCGGCATGGACGCCCTGCTGCTCGGCGCTGACCCAGATCGGCTTGGCCTGGCTCCACCAGCGCGGATCGACGACCGCGTCGTGGTTGGACATCCTGAAGGTCACGCCCGGGATCGCGGGATCTTCCATCATGTTGTCGACCACCCCGTTGTGGTCGGGCCGCTTGCCGGTCACCAGGGTATAGTGGTTGGGAAAGGTCAGGGACGGGAACGAGGGCCGCATGGCGCCGCGCGCGCCGTCGGCGGCCAGGGCGCTCAGGGTCGGGGTGTTTCCCCGGTCCAGATAGTCGGCCCGGAACCCGTCTATCGACACCAGCACGGTCAGCGCCGCCCTGGGGGCGGCGGGCGGCGTCCCGGTGGCGCAAGCGCCCAGCATCAAGACCAGGACCAGGGCAGCCCAGCGACACACAGCGACCATCACGCACCTCGAACCCGACCAAGCCTCGCTATAGCCCGACTATGTGACGCCCCGCCACGGATGACCGCGACTTAACTTGGCGGTTTTCGCGCCTCCGGCCATAGTCGCGGCGTCTTCCAGGGAGTCGCCGAATGAACCTCGCCGGACCAAGCCCCGAATGAACCTTGCCCTGGAGGCCGAGAACCTCGTCAAGACCTACGGCGCGGTGCGCGCGCTGGACAGCCTGTCCCTGAGCATCCCGGCCGGCGGCGTGTTCGGCGTGCTGGGTCCCAACGGGGCGGGCAAGAGCACCCTGTTCCGCATCGCCCTGGGCCTGGTGCGCCCGACCAGCGGCGCGGCGCGGCTGTTCGGCGCCCCCGCCGGCCAGACCTCGTCGCTGCGGCGGGTGGGGGCGATGATCGAGACCCCGCGCTATCCGCCCTACCTGACCGCCCGCGACACCCTGAAGATGCTGGCCCTCGAAAGCGGCGCGGCCGGCGCCGACATCGAATACTGGATCGAGCGCGTCGGCCTGGGCGGCGCCGCCGACCGCAAGACCGGCGGCTTCTCGGTGGGCATGAAGCAGCGGCTGGGCCTGGCCGCCGCCTTCTTCACCCGCCCGGAACTGGTGATCCTGGACGAGCCGACCAGCGGCATGGACCCGGCCGGCATCCAGGAGATCCGCGCCCTGATCCGCGACCTGGCCGACAAGGAAGGCGTGACCATCATCCTGGCCAGCCACCAGCTGGACGAGGTGCGCCGGGTCTGCGACCGGGTGGCGATCCTCTCCAAGGGCAAGCTGGCCGCCGAGGGCGACGTCGAGTCGCTGACCGGCGGCCGTCCCCGCCTGCGGCTGACGGTGACGCCGGTCGAGGCGGCCCTGGCGGTGCTCGGCGCCAAGGGCGAGCCGGACGGTCCCCACGCCGTGCTGGCCGACGTCCTGCGCGCCGAGACCCCCGCCCTGATCCGCGCCCTGGTCCAGGCCGGGGTCGAGATCACCGAGGCCCGCTGGCGCGAAGGCGACCTGGAAAGCGCCTATCTGGGCGCGCTCGAACCCAAGGATCTGGTCGATGCTCGCTGACGCCATCGCCGCCGAGCGCTTCCGGCTGATCCGCGACCGCACCGCCGTGTTCTGGGGCTTCCTGTTCGCCCCCCTCGCCTCGCTGCTGTTCAGCCTGGCCGGCGACATCTTCGTGCGCCTGGCCTTTCACAAGACCATCCCCGGCGCGACCACCGATCTGGCCAACCGGGCCATGGGCGCGGTGGCCGGCGCCTCGGGGCCGGTCACCGCCCTGTTCCTGCTGATCGGCGCCGCGGCGATCGTCGCCGGCGACTATCGCTGGGAGAGCTGGCGGCTGGTGACCCCGCGCAACAGCCGCCTCAACCTGCTGGCCGCCAAGCTGATCGTCTTCGCCGAGGCCTCGGCCTGGAGCCTGCTGCTGACGGCCCTGGCCTCGGTGCTGGGCGGGCTGTTCAGCAGCGTGCTCAACGCCGCCCCGCTCGTCGGCTCCGGCGCGGGTTCGGCCTTCCTGGGCCAGTTCGCCGGCGTCTTCCTGATCACCTGGCTGGAGGTGCTGATGATCGGCGCCCTGGCCGCCCTGGTCGGGGTGGTCACCCGCTCGACCATGGGCGCGGTGATCGCCGGCCTGGTGGTGGTAGTCGTGCAATCCACCGCCGCCGCCGCGGTCCAGGCCGCCAGCTGGAAGACCCTGGCCATCCCCGCCTACGCCGCCCGCACGCTGAAGACCTTCGTCGCCGCCCCGGAAGGCTTCCGGCCCGACGCCGGCCCGGCGGGGCTGGGGCTGGTGATGCTGCTGGCCTGGCTGGTGGTGTTGGCCGTCGGGGCCCTGGTGCTGTTCAGGCGGCAGGACCTGACGAAGGAATAGGCCTTTGGCCACCTTCTCCCCTTGCGGGAGAAGGTGGCCCGCGAAGCGGGTCGGATGAGGGGTCGAAAGACCTGTCCGCCGTGACCGCGGAGCGGCGGGGCGAGGCATTCACCGTTTGAGAGACCCCTCATCCGGCGGCTACGCCGCCACCTTCTCCCGCAAGGGGAGAAGGACCAGTCCGACCCCAGACGCAGAAAAGGCCCCGGATCGCTCCGGGGCCTTTTCCGTTCAGCTCGCGCTGGAAAGTCTTAGTCGTCCGAGGCGTTGTCAAACACCGGGCCCGAATCCTTGCCCTTGGCCGAGACGTCGCGGTCGACGAACTCGATGACGGCCAGCGGGGCGTTGTCGCCGTAGCGGAAGCCGGCCTTCAGGACGCGGATGTAGCCGCCCTGACGGTCCTTGTAGCGGGGACCGATGGTGGCGAACAGCTTGCCGACTTGCTCGACGTCGCGGACGGTGCTGATGGCCTGGCGACGGGCGTGCAGGTCGCCGCGCTTGGCCAGGGTGACCAGCTTCTCGACGAAGGGACGCAGTTCCTTGGCCTTGGGCAGGGTGGTGACGATCTGCTCGTGCTTGATCAGCGAGGCCGACATGTTGGCGAACATGGCGGTGCGGTGAGCGGACGTACGGCCCAGTTTACGGTGTGCTTTACCGTGACGCATCGTAGTGTCTCCTGGGCCTCGGCCCGCTGTGGCGCGCGAAAAAGCGCCGATTGTCACCAATCCCGGCGGCGTCCCTGCCGGGGTCAGAACGAAGCGCCGGGGCCCTCCACCGCTGTTGCGGCTTCAAAAGGCCCAGGCCGCCCTCCAAGAAGGCGGCCCGGATTAAGCGCGGTACTCGGTACTCAGTCTTAGATCTGGTCTTCGAACTTCTTGGCCAGGTCTTCGATGTTTTCCGGCGGCCAGTTCGGAACGTCCATGCCCAGGTGCAGGCCCATGCCGGCCAGCACTTCCTTGATCTCGTTCAAGGACTTGCGGCCGAAGTTCGGGGTGCGGAGCATCTCGGCTTCGGTCTTCTGGATCAGGTCGCCGATGTAGACGATGTTGTCGTTCTTCAGGCAGTTGGCCGAACGAACCGACAGTTCCAGCTCATCGACCTTCTTCAGAAGCGCCGGGTTGAACGGCAGTTCCGGCTTGGCCTCGTCGGCCGTCTTGGCCTTGGGCTCTTCGAAGGTGATGAAGATCTGCAGCTGGTCTTGCAGGATGCGGGCGGCGTAAGCCACCGCGTCCACCGGCGTGACGGCGCCGTTGGTTTCCACTTCCAGGATCAGCTTGTCATAGTCCAGCGACTGGCCCTGACGGGTCGGCTCGACGCGATAGGCGACGCGCTTGACCGGCGAGTACAGGGCGTCGACGGCGATCAGGCCGATCGGCGCGTCTTCCGGACGGTTGCGGTCGGCCGGGACGTAGCCCTTGCCGGTGTTGACCGTGAACTCCATGCGCACCGAGGCGCCGTCGTCCAGCGTGCACAGCACGTGGTCAGGGTTCAGGATCTCGATGTCCGAAGGCGTTTCGATCTGACCGGCGGTCACCGGGCCGGGGCCCGTGGCGCGCAGGGTCATGCGCTTGGGGCCTTCGGCGTGCATGCGCACGGCCAGTTGCTTGATGTTCAGAACGATGTCGACGACGTCTTCGCGGACGCCTTCGAGCGAGGAGAATTCGTGTACGACGCCATCGATCTGGATGGCGGTGACGGCGGCGCCCTGAAGCGAGGAGAGCAGGACGCGGCGGAGAGCGTTGCCGAGCGTCACACCGAAGCCGCGCTCGAGCGGCTCAGCCACGATGCGAGCCTTGCGGGTCGCGTCGGCGCCAGTCTCGATTTGCGGCTTCTCAGGACGGATCAGCTCGTTCCAGTTTCTTTCGATCACGTGGTCGATCCCTTGAACGCGGCTCGCCGGCCGCGAATCTCGCAGCCGGCGATGGAGAATTGGGTAGTAATAGTACTAGACGCGACGACGCTTGGGCGGACGGCAGCCGTTGTGCGGGATCGGCGTCACGTCGCGGATCGTCGTGATGGTCATGCCTGCGGCCTGAAGGGCGCGCAGGGCCGACTCACGGCCCGAACCCGGACCTGACACGTTGACCTCGAGGGTCTTCACACCGTGCTCGGCGGCCTTCTTGCCCGCGTCTTCCGCAGCCATCTGAGCGGCGTACGGGGTCGACTTGCGCGAGCCCTTGAAGCCCATCGCGCCGGCGCTCGACCAGGAAATGGTGTTCCCTTGAGCGTCGGTGATGGTGATCATGGTGTTGTTGAACGAGGCGTTCACGTGCGCCACGCCCGAGGTGATGTTCTTGCGTTCGCGCTTTTTAACGCGTGCCGGTTCCTTGGCCATCGTTCAGGCTGCCTTACTTCTTCTTGCCGGCGATCGGCTTCGCCGGACCCTTGCGGGTGCGAGCATTGGTATGGGTGCGCTGACCGCGGACCGGCAGGCCCTTGCGGTGACGCAGGCCGCGATAGCAGGCCAGGTCCATCAGACGCTTGATGTTCATCGAATTTTCGCGGCGCAGGTCGCCTTCGACGGTGAAGTCCTTGTCGATCGTTTCACGGATCTGCAGGACTTCGGCGTCGGTCAGCTGGTTGACCCGGCGGGCGTCATCGATGCCCACCTTCGTGACGATGTCACGAGCGGACTTCTGGCCGATGCCATGAATATACTGAAGCGCGATCAGAACGCGCTTGTTCGTCGGGATGTTGACGCCTGCAATACGGGCCACGTCTAATGTTCTCCTAGTCACGCACTAAAGACGCGAACGGCGCGCCCGGCCCGGTCTTTCGACCCAGTCCGGCGCGCACAGATCGCGCCCTTTCGCGGAAGCGCCCCGTTATAGGGATAGTTGCGCATCCGTCAATGGCGGAATCCGATCGAATGAAAGGATTCCAACGAAGTCTTAAGCCACGACCGAAAGCGCGGCGTCGATTGAGGCGGCCACCGTTTCCACGGAAGCCATGCCATCCAGTTCCGTGAGCTTGCCTTGCTCCCGGTAGTACGGGAGCAGCGGCGCGGTCTGGGCGTTGTAGGCCGCCAGGCGCGTTACGAACACTTCCGGATTGTCGTCAGGTCGGCCCTGTTCGGCGAATCGCTTGCTGATCCGCTCGATGAGCGCCGGCTCGTCTACCTTGAGTCGGAGAACGGAGTCGATCTTCTGGCCGCGCTTGGCCAGCATGGCGTCCAGGGCCCGCGCCTGGGGCACCGTGCGGGGGAAGCCGTCGAAGATGGCTCCACCGGCCGCTTCGGCCTCCGGCAGCCTGTCCTCGATCAGGGCGATGACGATCTCGTCGGTGACCAGGTCGCCGCGGTCCAGCACGCCCTTGACCGTCTGGCCCATCTCGGAGCCCGAGGCGATGGCGGCCCGCAGCATGTCGCCGGTCGACAGCTGGACCATACCGCGCTGATCGACCAGGCGCTTGGCCTGAGTGCCCTTCCCCGCCGCCGGCGGTCCGAACAGGATCAAGTTCATCAATGCACTTCCCGCGTTCTCCGGGTCTGCCGCCCGTGTCAGCCAGACCTAGAGTGGGTTCGACAAAAACGGAAGCCGGTTTGTGACAAACCGGCTTCCGCGTTCTGGCCTTACGTCGCGTCGATAGGAGGCTTAGCGCCCCTTGCCGCCGCGCAACTTCGACTTCTTGATCAGGCCTTCGTACTGGTGGGCCAGCAGGTGGGACTGGATCTGGGCGACGGTATCCATGGTCACGGTCACGACGATCAGGATCGAGGTGCCGCCCAGGGTGAACTTGGTCGGGCCCATGCTGTTCATCAGCAGTTCCGGCAGGATGCAGACGGCGGTGATGTAGGCCGCGCCGATCACCGTCAGGCGGGTCAGGACATAGTCCAGATATTCCGCCGTCCGCTTGCCCGGACGGATGCCCGGCATGAAGCCGCCGTACTTGCGCAGGTTCTCGGCGGTCTCTTCCGGATTGAACACGACCGACGTGTAGAAGAACGTGAAGAAAATGATCAGGCCCGCGTACAGCGCCATGAACAGCGGCTGGCCGTGCTGCAGCGCGCCCACCACGTTCGGCAGCCAGGCCAGCCAGCTGGGCAGGTTGGCGGTGGCCAGGAAGCCCATGGCCGTGGTCGGCAGCAGCAGCAGGCTGGAGGCGAAGATCGGCGGGATGACGCCGGCGGTGTTCAGCTTCAGCGGGATGAACGAGGTGTCGCCGCCGATCATCCGGTTGCCCTGCTGGCGCTTGGGGTAGTGGATCAGGATGCGGCGCTGCGAGCGTTCGATGAAGACGATGAAGAAGATCACCGCGATCGCCAGGACGGCGACGGCGAACAGGGCGAAGCCCGACATCGCGCCGGTCTGCACCTGGGTGAACATCTGGACCACGCCCAGCGGCAGGGCCGAGACGATGCCGGTGAAGATGATCAGGGACACGCCGTTGCCGACGCCGCGGCTGGTGATCTGCTCGCCCAGCCACATCAGGAACAGGGTGCCGCCGGTCAGGGCCACGACGGTGGAGGCGATGAAGAACGCCGGCGCGATGCCGCCGACCACCATGCCCGTCTGGCTCTGCAGGCCGACCGCGATCGAGAACGACTGGATCAGGGCCAGCACCACGGCCAGGTAGCGGGTGTACTGGTTGAGGGTCTTGCGGCCGGCTTCGCCGCCTTCCTTCTTCAGCTTCTCCCACGGCGGATACACCGAGCCCATCAGCTGCACGATGATCGAGGCGCTGATGTAGGGCATGACGTTCAGCGAGAACACGGCCATGCGCTGCACGGCCCCGCCCGAGAACATGTTGAACATGCCCAGGATGCCCTTCGACTGGCCGGCGAAGGCCGCTGCGAAGGCTTCGGGATTGATCCCCGGGATCGGCACATAGGTGCCCAGCCGGTAGACCATCAGCGCGATGAGCGTGAACCAGATGCGCTTGTGAAGTTCGGTGGCCTTCTGGAAGGACCCGAAGTTCATGTTGGCTGCGAGTTGTTCGGCGGCCGAGGCCATTCAAATCCCCACGTCGAGAGCGCGCGCCGCGTCCGCGGTCAGGTCGCGCTCCAAGCATAATTCACAAGCCGGGCCCGGATCGAGGCGAGTCACGATCCGGGCTTGGCCCTAGTACGGAGCCGTACATAGGTGAGGCTCGCCGCGATGTCACGGCGAGCCTCGTTATTCTGTCATCCCGGCGGGAAGCCGCGGGAAGTTTCCGGAGGGCCGGAGCCCTCCCCTCCCCGCGATCCCAGCCTGCCGTTCAAGGACGGCGTCCGGGATGACGCTATGGTCTTAGGCCTCGGCCGAAACCTTGGCCTTCTTGGTCACGGTCACCGAACCGCCGGCGGCTTCCACGGCCTTGATGGCCGCTTCGGTCGCCGAATAGACGGTCAGGTTCAGCTTGGCCTTGATCTCGCCCTTGCCCAGCAGCTTCACGCCGTCCAGCTCGCGACGGATCACGCCGGCGGCGATCAGGTCGGCGGCGGCCAGCGTCGCGCCGGCCTTCAGCTTGCCGGCTTCGACGGCCTGTTCCAGGCGCCACAGGTTCACTTCAGCGAACTCGAGGCGGAAGGGGTTGTTGAAGCCGCGCTTGGGCATGCGCATGTGCAGCGGCATCTGGCCGCCTTCGAAGCCGGCGATGGCGACGCCCGAGCGCGCCTTCTGGCCCTTCACGCCGCGACCACCGGTCTTGCCCTTGCCCGAACCCGGGCCGCGGCCGATGCGCATGCGGCCCTTGGTCGAGCCGGGAGCCGGAGCCAGTTCATTAAGCTTGGTCATATGTGCCTCTCCTTGGAGATCTGCGCCCGGCCAGCGGCCGGACTCGGCTTTTGAAAACGGTATCTAAACTCAAACGAAAACCACCCCGGTTTTCACCGGGGTGGCGATTTCGACGTCTCGTAGCAGAACTACTCGACGATTTCCAGCAGGTGCGCGACCTTGCGGATCATGCCGCGAACCGACGGGGTGTCTTCCAGCTCGGACTCGCGTCCCAGCTTGTTCAGACCCAGGCCGGCCAGCGTAGCGCGCTGGACGGCGTTGCGGCGGATCGGGCTGCCGGTCTGGCGAACCTTCACAGTCTTGGTTTGCGTAGCCATGTCTTAGCCCTCGATGGCGTCCGGAGCCGAGGCTCCGTCGGCGCGGCGGCCGAGAATGTCGCCAACCTTCTTGCCGCGCTTGGCGGCGATCTGGCGGGGCGACGATTGAACCTTCAGGGCCTCGAACGTGGCGCGAACCATGTTGTACGGGTTGCTGGAACCCGTCGACTTGGCCACGACGTCCTGGACGCCCAGGGTTTCGAGAACCGCGCGCATCGGACCACCAGCGATGACGCCCGTGCCGGGAGGGGCAGCGCGCATCATGACCTTGCCAGCGCCCCAACGGCCGTAGCCGTCGTGGTGCAGGGTGCGCGATTCCCGCAGGGGAACGCGAACCATGGTCTTCTTGGCTTCTTCGGTCGCCTTGCGGATGGCTTCCGGCACTTCACGCGCCTTGCCATGACCGAAGCCGACGCGGCCCTTTTGGTCGCCGACGACCATCAGAGCGGCGAAGCTGAAGCGACGGCCGCCCTTCACGGTGGCGGCGACGCGGTTGATGTGGACGAGCTTTTCGACGATGTCGCTGTCGACCCGCTCTTCGGGGGCGTTGCGGTCGCGACGGCCGCGGTTTTGGCCGCCTTCTCCGCGCTGTTGATCACCACGAGCCATGATGTTTCCCTTAGAAGTTCAGGCCGGCTTCGCGCGCGGCGTCGGCCAGGGCTTTCACCCGTCCGTGGAAGATGTAGCCACCGCGATCGAAGACGACGTCCTTGACGCCTTTTTCGATAGCGCGCTCGGCGACGAGCTTGCCGACGAGAGCGGCCGCGTCCTTGTCCGCGCCCTTGGTCGCGGCTTCACCCTCGAGGGTGGAAGCCGACGCCAGGGTCACGCCGCGTTCATCATCGATGATCTGGGCGTAGATGTTCTTGGACGAACGGAAGACCGACAGACGCGGACGACCGTTGGACAGGGCCTTGAGGCGGGTGCGGGTGCGTTGGGCACGACGCACGGCGGATTCGCGAGGTGAGAGCGCCATGGCTTACTTCTTCTTGCCTTCCTTGCGGCGAACCTTTTCGCCGGCATAGCGCACGCCTTTGCCCTTGTAGGGCTCGGGCGGACGAATGCGGCGAATCTTCGCGGCAATCTCGCCGACCGCCTGCTTGTCAGCGCCGGCGATCTTGATTTCGGTCTGCTTGGGCACCGCGAAGGTGACGCCGGCCGGAGCCTCGACGTCCACGTCGTGGGAGAAACCGAGCTGGATGGAGAGCGCGGAGCCCTTCATCGCGGCGCGGTAGCCGACGCCGACCAGTTCGAGGGTTTCCTCGAAGCCGGTGGTGACGCCGTGCACCATGTTGGCCAGCAGCGTGCGGGACAGGCCCCACATCGACTTGGCGCGCTTGCTTTCGTCGCGCGGGGTCAGGTTCAGTTCCGAACCTTCCAGCTTGACTTCGATTTCGTCGGCGATGGTCCAGGCGAGCGTGCCCTTGGGGCCCTTCACCGTGACCGTCTGCCCGTCGACCGTGACATTCACGCCCGAGGGGATTGCGACGGCTTTCTTACCGATCCGTGACATGTTTTTCCCTCCCGCGCCTAGTAGACGCGGCAGAGGACTTCGCCACCGACATTAGCGTCGCGGGCGGCGGAGTCCGACATGACGCCCTTCGGCGTCGAAAGGATCGAGATACCAAGGCCGTTCTTGATCGGCTTCAGGTCCTTGATCGACGAATAGACGCGGCGGCCAGGCTTGGACACGCGGCTGATCTCGGCGATCACGGGCTCACCGTCAAAATACTTGAGCTCGATCTCGAATTCGGGGAACGCACCGGGCTTCTCGACCAGCGAGTAGCCGCGGATGTAGCCTTCGTCGGCCAGCACGTCCAGGACGCGGGCGCGCAGCTTGGAAGCCGGCGTCGCGACCTTGGCGCGCTTGCGCGTGGCGGCGTTCTTGATGCGAGCGATCATATCGCTCAGGGGATCGTTCATCGACATCTGATCGTCCTCACCAGCTCGACTTGACGAGGCCGGGGATCTGGCCCGACGAGCCGAGCTCGCGGAGCGCGATACGGCTCATCTTCAGCTTGCGATAATAGGCGCGCGGGCGGCCCGTGACTTCGCACCGGTTACGGATGCGAACGGCGGACGAGCTGCGCGGAAGCTTCGCGAGCTTCAGGCGGGCTTCGAAGCGTTCTTCGAGTGGCAGGCTTTCGTCATTGGCGATCGCCTTCAGCGCGACGCGCTTGCTGGCATACTGCTTAACGAGGGCCTTGACCGCGAGATTGCGGTTGACGGCGCTTTTCTTGGCCATGGTGTGTTTCCCTGCCCGCTCTTAATTCGTGAACGGGAACTGGAATTCCTTCAGGAGAGCCTTGGCTTCCTGATCGGTCTTCGCAGTGGTGCAGACGATGATGTCCATGCCCCAGATCTGTTCGATCTGGTCATAGTTGATTTCCGGGAACACCAGGTGCTCCTTCAGGCCCATGGCGTAGTTGCCACGGCCGTCGAAGCTCTTGCCGTTCAGGCCGCGGAAGTCCTTCACGCGCGGCAGCGCGATCGTGACCAGGCGGTCGAGGAATTCGTACATCCGGTCCTTGCGGAGGGTCACCTTGGCGCCGACCACCATGCCTTCGCGCAGCTTGAAGCCGGCGATGGACTTGCGGGCCTTCGTGGCGACCGGCTTCTGGCCAGCGATGGCCATCAGATCCTTCAGCGCGGTCTGGGCCTTCTTGGAGTCGGCCACGGCCTCGCCGATACCCATGTTCAGGACGATCTTGTCCAGCTTGGGGATCTGCATCTCGTTGGTGTACGCGAACTGTTCCTTCATCGCGGCGCGGATGCGCGCGCGATATTCGGACTTCAGCCGCGGCTCGTAAGCTTGATCAACCATTGATCACCTCGCCCGTCGTCTTGGCGAAACGCACCTTCTTGTCGCCTTCGATCTTGAAGCCGACGCGGGTGGGTTTGCCGTTGGAATCGACGATCGCGACGTTCGAGACGTGCAGCGCCGCTTCCTTGCTCTTGATGCCGCCTTGCGGATCGGCCTGGGTGGCCTTGGTGTGGCGTTGAACCAGGTTCACGCCTTGCACCAGGACACGGTTCGCCTTGACGAGGACCTGGGTCACAGCGCCTTGCTTGCCCTTGTCCTTGCCGGCCAGGACGACAACGCGGTCGCCCTTCTTGATCTTAGCGGCCATTACAGCACCTCGGGGGCGAGGGAGATGATCTTCATGTGGTTCTTCGCGCGCAGTTCGCGAGGAACCGGGCCGAAGATCCGCGTGCCGACCGGCTCGCTCTGCTTGTTGACGATCACCGCGGCGTTCTTGTCGAAACGGATCAGCGACCCGTCCTTACGCTTCATGCCTTGGTTCACGCGAACGACGACGGCGCGAAGCACGTCGCCCTTCTTCACGCGGCCGCGAGGAATGGCTTCCTTCACGGACACGACGATCACGTCACCGACGCTGGCATAGCGACGACCTGCGCCACCCAGCACCTTGATGCACATGACCCGGCGGGCGCCGGAGTTGTCGGCGACTTCCAGGTTAGTTTGCATCTGGATCATGGTTCAAACCTTCCAGATTAAGCCGAAGCCTTGGGAAGGACTTCCCAGGTCTTCAGCTTGGACTTCGGAGCGCACTCAACGATGCGAGCAACTTCGCCCGCCTTGTACGCATTGCTCTCATCGTGCGCGTGGTACTTCTTGGACCGACGCACGATCTTCTTCAGCAGCGGGTGAACGATGGTCCGTTCAACCTTAACCACTACGGTCTTGTCGCCCTTATCGGAGACGACAACCCCTTCGAGGATACGCTTGGGCATATCGTTCTCCTTAAGCCGCGGCCTTGGCGCGCAGCACGGTCTTGATGCGGGCGATTTCCTTGCGGATCTCACCAACGCGGTGGGTCTTTTCCACCTGACCGGTCGCCGCCTGGAAGCGCAGGTTGAACTGCTCCTTCTTGAGGCTGAGCAGTTGCTCGGCGAGCTGGTCGGGCGTCATGCCCCGGACGTCTTGGATCTTGGTCATGCCGCTTCGGCCTCCAGAGCCGCACCGGCGTCGATGCGGGTCACGACGCGCGTGCGGATCGGCAGCTTGGCCGCGCCGAGGCGCAGAGCTTCGCGGGCGATATCGTCCGGCACACCGTCGATTTCGAACATGATCCGGCCCGGCGCGACGCGCGCGGCCCAGTGATCGACGGCGCCCTTGCCCTTACCCATCCGGACTTCGGCCGGCTTGCCGGTGACCGGCACGTCGGGGAAGATACGGATCCAGACGCGGCCTTGACGCTTCATCTGGCGGGTGATCGCGCGGCGGGCCGCTTCGATCTGGCGAGCCGTGATGCGTTCCGGCTCAACGGCTTTCAGACCGTAGGAGCCGAAATTCAGCAGGGTGCCGCCCTTCGAGGTGCCGTGGATACGGCCCTTGAACTGCTTGCGGAACTTGGTTTTTTTCGGTGACAGCATAGCGCTCTATCCTTAGCCCCGATCGCGACGGCCGCGATCACCCCGGTCGGGACGATCGCCGCGCTCGCGTCCGCCACCTTCGCCGGCCGGGCCGGATTCAGTGGCCAGACGCTTGTCGAGCGCCATCGGGTCGTGGTCCAGCACTTCGCCTTTGAAGATCCAGGTCTTCACGCCGATGATGCCGTAGGTGGTCTTGGCTTCCGCGAAACCGTAGTCGATGTCGGCGCGCAGGGTGTGGAGCGGCACGCGACCTTCGCGATACCATTCCATCCGCGCGATTTCAGCGCCGCCGAGGCGGCCCGACACGTTGATGCGGATGCCCTTGGCGCCAAGACGGACGGCCGATTGGATCGACCGCTTCATGGCGCGACGGAAGGCGATCCGGCGCTCGAGCTGCTGGGCGATGGACTCGGCCACCAGCTGGGCGTCGGTTTCGGGCTTGCGGATCTCGACGATGTTCAGGTGAACCTCGCCTTCGGTCATCACCGACAGGTCCTTGCGGAGCTTGTCGATGTCGGCGCCCTTCTTGCCGATGATCACGCCGGGACGCGCCGCATAGATCGTGACGCGGCACTTCTTGTGCGGACGCTCGATGATGATGCGCGACACGCCGGCTTGATACAGGCGCTTCTTCAGCATCGTGCGGACCGCGAGGTCCTGATGCAGAAGCTTGCCGTACTGCTCGCCGTCGGCGAACCAACGGCTGTCCCAGGTACGGTTGATGCCGAGCCGCAGCCCGACCGGATTGACTTTCTGACCCATCAGGCGGCCTCACCCAGTTCGCGGACCACGATGGTGATCTCGGAGAACGGCTTTTCAACGCGCGTGGCCCGACCGCGAGCACGCGGCGAGAAGCGCTTCATCACCAGGTTCTTGCCCACATAGGCCTCGGCGACGACCAGCGAGTCGATGTCGAGGTTGTGGTTGTTCTCGGCGTTGGAGATCGCCGAGTACAGCGCCTTGCGGACGTCCTGAGCGATACGCTTGTGGCTGAATTCGAGCTCGTTCAGAGCGCGTTGGACGTTCAGGCCACGGATGGACTGAGCGACCAGGTTCAGCTTGCGAGCGCTGGTGCGCAGGGTGCGAACCTTGCACATCGCTTCGTTGGCCGGCAGGCGGCGAGCTTGTTTAGCTTGGCTCATGGCCTACTTCCTCTTCGCCTTCTTGTCGGCGGCGTGGCCGGGGAAGCTGCGGGTGGGCGCGAACTCACCGAACTTCATGCCGACCATGTCTTCCGACACGGAGACGGGGATGTGCTTGTGACCGTTGTGCACGCCGAACACCAGGCCGACGAACTGCGGCATGATGGTCGAGCGGCGCGACCAGGTCTTGATCACATCCTTGCGGCCCGACGCCAGGGCGACATCGGCTTTCTTCAGGAGGTACCCGTCGACAAACGGGCCTTTCCAGACGGAGCGGGTCATGGCTTAGCGGCCCTTTTTCGCTTTGTGGCGCGAACGGATGATGAACTTATCCGTGGCCTTGTTGACGCGGGTCTTGGCGCCCTTGGTCGGCTTACCGGCCGGGGTCACCGGGTTACGACCGCCCGAGGTCCGACCTTCACCACCACCGTGGGGGTGGTCGACCGGGTTCATGGCGACGCCGCGAACGTGCGGACGACGGCCCATGTGACGCGAACGACCGGCCTTGCCGAGGTTCTGGTTCGAGTGGTCGGGGTTCGACACGGCGCCGATGGTGGCCATGCAGGTGTCCAGGACCATGCGCAGTTCGCCCGAGTTCAGGCGGATCTGGGCGTAGCCGGCGTCACGACCGACCAGCTGGGCGTAGGCGCCAGCCGAACGCGCGATCTGACCACCCTTGGCGGGCTTCAGCTCGACGTTGTGGATGATCGTGCCGATCGGCATGGTGCGCAGCGGCGAGGCGTTGCCCGGCTTCACGTCGACCTTCTCGCCGGTGACGACTTCGTCGCCGGCCTTCAGGCGTTGCGGGGCCAGGATGTAGGCCAGCTCGCCATCGGTCTCATACTTGATGAGCGCGATGAAGGCGGTGCGGTTCGGGTCGTACTCAAGGCGGACCACGGTGGCCGTGCCTTGCTTGCGACGCTTGAAGTCGACCAGACGGTAGAGGCGCTTGGCGCCGCCGCCGCGGAAGCGGACCGCGATACGGCCATTGCCGCCACGACCGCCCGACTTGGTCAGACCTTCGACCAGCTTCTTTTCCGGGCGGCCCTTGTGGAGCTCGCTGCGGTCGATCAGCACCAGGCCGCGTTGGCCCGGGCTGGTCGGATTATAATGCTTCAAGGCCATCTCTTAGAGCCCCGTCGTGATGTCGATCGACTGGCCTTCGGCCAGCGTCACGATCGCTTTCTTGACGTCGGAACGACGACCGATGATGCCACGGAAGCGCTTGGTCTTGCCCTTGGTGACCAGGGTGTTGACCTTGGTGACCTTGACCTTGAACAGCTCTTCGACTGCGGCGGCGATTTCGTCCTTCGACGCATCGGCGGACACCCGGAAGACGACCTTGTTCTGCTCGCTGAGCAGGGTGGCCTTCTCGGTGATCACCGGCGACAGGATCGTGTCGTAGTGGCGGGCGGTAGCGGCCATTACGCGGCTTCCTTCTCAGCGAAGCGCGCCGAGATCGCTTCCACCGCGTCCTTCGTGAGGACCAGGGTGTGGCGACGCAGCACGTCATAGACGTTCAGGCCGGCGTTCGGCAGCACGTCGATGTTCGGAATGTTGCGGGCGGCGAGCTTGAAGTTGCCGTCCACTTCCGGACCCGCGATGACCAGGGCGTTCTTCAGACCCATCTTGTCGAAGGTGGCGCGCAGGGCGGCCGTCTTCGGATCGGTCAGAGCCACGTTGTCCAGCACGATCAGCGAGCCGGCCTTGGCCTTCGACGACAGAGCGTGGCGCAGAGCCATGGCGCGGATCTTCTTGGGAAGATCGAACGCATGGCTGCGGACGACAGGGCCGTGGGCCTTGGCGCCGCCGACGAACTGAGCCGCACGGCGCGAACCGTGACGAGCCGAGCCGGTGCCCTTTTGCTTGTACATCTTCTTGCCCGTACGAGAGACCTCGTTGCGGACCTGAATCTTGTGGTTCCCGGAGCGGCGCTTGGCCAGCTGCCAGGTGACGACGCGCTGCAGGATGTCGCCGCGGATGTCGGCGATGCCAAAGATGGCGTCGTCGAGATCAACGGAGCCGGCCTTGCCGCCGTCCAGTTTGATGACGTCGAGTTTCATTAGCCTTCGCCCTCTTCGGTCGTCGCCGCGGAGGTTTCTTCAGCGGGGGTTTCAGCCGCGGCTTGAGCCGGAGCTTCGCCAGCCGTGCGGAAGGCGCCCGGACGCGGCAGGTCGGCCGGAGCGGCCTTCTTGATCGCGTCGCGAACCTTGACGTACGAGCCTTCGTGGCCGGGGACAGCGCCCTTGACCAGGATCAGGCCGCGTTCGACGTCCACTTTCCAAACGGTGACGTTCAGGGTGGTGACGGTTTCCTGACCCAGGTGACCAGCCATCTTCTTGCCCGGGAACGTACGACCCGGATCCTGGCGGTTGCCGGTCGAGCCGTGCGAACGGTGCGAGACCGAGACGCCGTGAGTGGCGCGCAGACCGCCGAAGTTCCAGCGCTTCATGGCGCCGGCGAAACCCTTACCGACGGTGACGCCCTGGATGTCGACCTTCTGGCCGGCGACGTAGTGGTCGGCGGTGAATTCCGCGCCCACTTCGATCAGAGCGGCTTCATCGACGCGGAACTCGGCGACGACCCGCTTGGGTTCGACCGCGCCCTTGGCGAAGTGGCCGCGCATGGCCTTGGAGGTGTTCTTGGGCTTCTTGGCGCCGGCGCCGAGCTGCAGGGCGGTGTAACCGTCCTTCTCGACCGTGCGCTGAGCCGTCACCTGGCAGCCGTCCAGCGAAAGGACGGTGACGGGGATGTGCTGTCCGGTTTCGTCGAAGAAGCGGGTCATGCCCAGCTTCCTGGCGAGAACGCCTGTGCGTTGTGCGGGGAGAGTCATCTGTTCGGCTCTCCTTACAGCTTGATTTCGACGTCGACGCCGGCCGACAGGTCGAGCTTCATCAGCGCGTCCACGGTCTGCGGGGTCGGATCAACGATGTCGAGGACGCGCTTGTGCGTACGGATCTCGAACTGCTCGCGCGACTTCTTGTCGACGTGCGGCGAGCGGTTGACGGTGAATTTCTCGATAAGCGTGGGCAGGGGGATGGGACCCCGCACCGTCGCACCCGTGCGCTTGGCCGTATTGACGATCTCGCGCGTGGAATGATCCAACACGCGGTGATCGAAGGCCTTGAGCCGGATGCGGATGTTCTGACGATCCATATCGCTCGGTTTCCTAGTGGGCTGCGCCCGCGTCTCGAACCATTTCAAAGACCAACCCGGAACCCCTCCGAAGAGAGACTCCGCACGCAGCGTCCGCAAAACAAATTGGCCCCGGCGGTCACCCGCAAGGGCCGGTGACTGAAGACTGCGCCCCAAAAGGCGCGATCGGCAGTCGTTCGCGAACCGCGTCTAAGCCCGAAAGCTCACAGCCGGTCCAACAGAAGGGGGCTTTTACGTGCCGAATCCCATTTCGTCAAGCGCTTCGGGAGACGGTTTCGGAGGGAGCCAAGACCCCCTGCCCTCTGCTGGTTTCGCGCGCCTTTCTTACGGGGACGCGCAACGGAAATCCACGCCATCCCCTTCCGTCTCCCCGGCGACGACGCGAATGCGTTCACAAACCAGCGTTGGGTCAAAGATGCCCCTTATCGGCGATCGATAAGGCATGAACGTGCATGCGCACGCGATAGGAATCCCGGTCCGTTTCCGCAAGTGTCATAAAACTGCATCAATCCGCCGCCGTCGGTCGGGCCACGGGTTGTGGACCCGGACGAAGCTCCATAAATCCGCCGCTCCTCGACGGACCGGCGGCCCTCCCCAAACGACCGCCTGCCGATCGAGGCCACACAGTAAGGGGATTACCCACTATGAAGACCCAACTCTTTGCCGCCGCCGCCGTCCTGGCGATGGCCGTTTCGGCTCCCGCCTTCGCCCAGAACATCGGTTCGGTCGGCGCCGCCGTGAACTACAGCGACGTGAAGGCCACCGGCTTCGACGCCGACGGCACCTCGGTGAAGGTCGACGGCAACGTCGCCATCCCGACCGGCGCCTGGACCGTGACCCTGAACGGCGCCGTCTCGGTCAACGACAACGACATCAGCGACGAAACCGTCGCTTCGACCGCCGCTCACCTGACCACCAAGGTCGGTGACAGCTGGCGCGTCGGCGGCTTCGCCGCCCTGTCGCGTCCGTCGAACGACACCCTGTGGGCCGTCGGTGGCGAAGCCAGCAAGTACTTCGACCGCGTCACCCTGAACGGCCTGGTCGCCTACGGCCAAGCCAACGACCTGGACGCCGACCTGTACGCCGTGCGCGGCGAAGCCCGCTACTTCGTCTCGGACGACTTCCGTCTGGACGCCGGCGCCGGCTACTCCAAGCTGGATGGCAAGGCCAACAACGAAGCCGACATCTGGGACGTCAATGTCGGCGGCGAATACAAGTTCGCCAACACCGGCTGGTCGACCTTCGGCAAGTACACCCACACCGAGTCGAAGGACCTCGCGGACCTGAACTCGGAGGCCGTTAAGGTCGGCTTCCGCTACACCTTCGGCGGCAGCCTGAAGGCCCGCGACGCGGCCGGCGCCGACCTGATCGACGCCGACACCCTGTTCGGCCTCGGCATCCGCTAAACGGAAGCCGTTCGCCCTCGGCGGACAACGGAACGCCCCGGAGCCTCAGGCTCCGGGGCGTTTCACTTTATATATAGAGAGAGCGACGTTCGACGGTCGCTGGGCGACCGGCCCTAGCGGCCGATGATCACGTCGCCCGAGCCGGCCACCGACTTCTTGACCGCGCCGGTGACCTTGGCGATGCGCACGTCGCCCGAGCCGGCCACCGACACCTCGACATCATTGGCCACGCCGCCGAAGTCGACCCCGCCCGACCCCATGATGCTGACCTCGACCTCGCGCGAGCTGCCGCCGGCGACGGCGACGTCGCCCGAACCGGCGATGGCGACCTCGAGCTTGCCGGTCACGCTGGCCGCGGTGACGTCGCCGGAGCCGGCGATCGAGACGTTCAGGTCGCCCGCGATCTCCTGGGTGTGGACGCCGCCCGAGCCGGCGATGTTGATCTCGGTCGATCCGGCCGACCCGGCCTTGGTGTCGCCCGAACCGGCCTGGTTCAGCTCGAACCGGCCCTTGACGTTGCCGACCGTCCAATCGCCGCAGCCGGCGTTGCTCAGCTCCAGCGCGTCGGTGCGGCCGACGCTGCCGAACACTGCGCCGGCGGCGCCGATCTCGACGTCGAGCGGCGTGCGGATCACGATCTGCGGAATGTCCTCCCACTTCACGTCGCCGACCCCGCGCACATGGACGGTGGTCTTGCCCATGACGCTGTTGCAGCCGTTGATGCGGTTGCGCCGCAGGCCGCCGTCGATGGTGGTCTGCGAGCCGGTCTGGCGAATCTCCAGGGGCAGGCTCCGGTTGGTGGTCAGGAACTCGACCTTCACGTCCTTGCGGGCCTCGGGGATCACCACCACCCTGGCGACGGCGTCCTTGATCTTCACGGACGGCTCGGCGGCGGCGGTCCCGGCGAAACCCAGGGCGGCGGCGCCGGCGGCCAGGATCAGAAGTGCGCGCATTGAAATTCCCTCGAACGAAAACCTTGTTGAGGGAAGGCTAGCGACGAGACCGGCGGGAAACGACTTAATTCGAGGTCATGACCCGGATGTCATGATCGTGCCGCAATTGGGGAAAGCCCTTCAGTCGGCCAGGAGGGCCAGGCCCAACCCCAGGCTCACCCCGATGCCCAGGCCCGCCCCGACGCGCGGATGGCGGATGGTCAGGCCCGTGACCAGCGACGAGGCGCCCTTGATCTGGCCGACCAGGCCGGGCTCGCAGGCGGCGATGCGGTCGAACCGGCGGCTCAGGCGGGTCCCGGCGACCCCGATCCGCGCCGCGCCGGGCAGACCCTCGATGCGGGCGCCCAGCGGCGTCCGCGCCGAGACCACGCCTTCCAGCACCGGTTCGGCCGGATCGGCGAAGTCTTCCTTGTAGGCCTCTTCGCTGGGCCCGAAATCGACGCGGGTGATCCCCCGCTCCGCGCAGACCCGCAGGGTCTCCAGGGTCATCAGGGCGCCGGGCGAATATTTGGCGTAGTCGGTGTCGTAGATCGGGAACCACAGGTGATGGCGATCGCCGCCGGTCAGGCCCAGTTCGGCGGCGACCACGACGTCGCCGGCCCGCAACACCGCCAGCCGCAGACCGAAGTCGTCGTCCTCGATGGCGTCCAGGGCCCGCAGCAGGTCGACGGTCCAGCCGCAGGCGAAGATGTCGTGCTGGTGGGTGCGGCGGATCTGGGCGCGCTTCCGGGCGATCACCATGTCCAGCAGGGCCGGCGACGGTCGCTCGAAGGTGAAGCGGATCGCGCCGTGGTCGCGCTCCAGGGTCCGCATCCGCCGGCGCTTGTCCTTCAGGAAGGCGCTGCTGCGCCCGGCGTGGTAGGCCTCCAGGCCGCCCGAGAGATCGGCGATCATCGCATGGCGCGTGTTGAGACCCGGACGGACGCCTTCGCCGATCAGGCCGCTGACCCGCAACCGCCCGCCCCCCAGGGCCAGCACCACCTCGGCCAGGTCGATGCCGGACGCGGGATCGGCGACCAGCCCGTGGAAATCGCTCATCGGCGCGGCCAGCGGCTGCAGGCCCGAGCCCCGCCGCTGGAACGGCAGGAAGCCGATCACCCGGCCGTCGCGACGGATCACCGCCAACCGGCTGCCCGGCGCGATGCGCCCCGCCGCCTCGACATAGCGGAGATCGAAATAGGGGCTTTTCAGATGCGGATGAGCCGCGCGCAACTCGGACCACAGGGCGCGTTCGGCCAGGCCGAGCTCGGCGACCTTGATCGTCTCGACTTCGAAGTCGGCGCCCATTCCCGGAAATTCCTTACTCAACCTTAGGCGCACAGTGGCGGCGAAAGGTTGAGGGACTGTTCAGCTCGCGGACGCCGCCAGCCGCACGGGAACGGACTTGTAGGCCGGGGTTCCGCTGCGCCGGTCGTGGTCCTCCAGGGCCACCAGCACATTGGTCTCCGGATAGTAGGCGGCCAGGCAGCCGCGCGGGATCTCGCGTTCCACCAGGGTGAAACCCCGCACCGCCCGCGCGCCCGTCTCGTCGAAGGCGGCCAGCAGGTCGATGCGGTCGCCGGCCTTCAAGCCCCGCGCGGCGATGTCGGCCGGATGGGCGAACACCACGTCGCGCCGGCCGAACACTCCGCGATAGCGGTCGTTCGCGCCGTAGATGGTGGTGTTGTATTGGTCGTGGCTGCGCAGGGTGGTCAGCAGCATGACCTGCGCGTCGCCGCGCCGGGCGTCCTGGCCATCGTGCTTGTGAAGCAGGAACTGGGCCTTGCCGCTGGGCGTCTTCCACACCCGGTCGGCATGGGGCAGCGGCAGGCGGAAGCCGCCGGGCGTGCGCACGCGCTCATTATAACCAGCGAACGCCTCGGGGAAGACCGCCGCGATCAGGTCGCGGATCCGGTCATAGTCGGCGACCAGCCCCTCCCAGTCGACGATGTCGTCGGGGCCGAACAGCGCCGCCCCGATGCCGGCGACGATCGCCGGTTCCGACTTCAGCTGGTCCGAGGCCGGGGCGTTGAGGCCGCGCGAGGCGTGGACCATCGACATCGAGTCCTCGACCGTCACCGCCTGGCGGCCGCTGGCCTGGACGTCGATCTCGGTCCGCCCCAGGCAGGGCAGCAGCAGGGTTCCCTCGCCGACCAGCAGGTGGGTGCGATTGAGCTTGGTGGCCACGTGCACGGCCAGCCCGACCTTCTCCATGGCCGCGAAGGTGCGCACCGGGTCGGGCGCGGCGACCGCGAAATTGCCGCCCAGGCCGACGAACACCTTGGTTTCGCCCGCCTCCATGGCGGCGATCGCCTCGACCACCGTGTGGCCGTGCGCGCGCGGCGACTTGAAGGCGAACACCCGGTCCATGGCGTCCAGGAACGCCGCCGAGGGCTTCTCCCAGATCCCGACCGTGCGGTCGCCCTGGACGTTGGAATGGCCGCGCAGCGGGCAGATCCCCGCCCCTTCCCGGCCGATATTGCCCTTCAGCAGCAGCAGGTTGACCAGTTGCTGCACGGTGCTGGACGACGAGCGGTGCTGGGTCAGGCCCATGCCGTAGCAGAGGATCGTCGCCTTGGCGCCGGCATAGGCCCGGGCCGCCTCCTCGATCTGGGCGCGCGACAGGCCCGAGCCGGTCTCGATCTCGTCCCAGGTCAGGGCGTCGAGCATGGCGACCAGGGCCTCGAAGCCCTGGGTGTGCTCGGCGATGAAGGCGCGGTCCAGCACGGTGCCCTGGCTCTCGGCGTCCAGGGCCAGCACCGCCTTCATCATGCCCTGCACCGCCAGGGCGTCGCCGCCGACCGTCAGCTGGTAATAGGCCGAGGCGATCGGGGTGGAGGTCAGGGTCGCCATCTCGACCGGGTCCTGCGGCGAGGCGAACTTCTCCAGCGCCCGCTCGCGCAGCGGGTTGAAGGCCAGGATCGTCGCGCCGCGCCTGGAGGCGTCGCGCAGGGTGGACATCATCCGCGGATGGTTGGTGCCGGGGTTGTGGCCAAAGCACAGGATCAGGTCGGCGTGGTCGAAGTCCTCGAGACTGACCGAGCCCTTGCCCACACCCAGGGAGTCCGGCAGGCCGACGCTGGTCGGCTCGTGGCACATGTTGGAGCAGTCGGGGAAATTGTTGGTCCCCACCCGGCGGCCCAGCAGCTGGAACAGGAAGGCCGCCTCGTTCGAGGCCCGGCCCGAGGCGTAGAACTCGGCCTGGTCGGGGTGGTCCATGGCGCGCAGGGCGTCGGCGGTGCGGGCGAAGGCCGCATCCCACGAAATCGGCAGGTAGCGGTCGCTGGCCCGGTCATAGGCCATGGGATGGGTCAGCCGGCCCAGGTCCTCCAGGGCGTGGTCGCTCCAGGTCTTCAGTTCGGTGACGGTGTGGGCGGCCAGAACCTGCGGCGTCGTGCGCTTGCTGGTCGACTCCCAGGCCACCGCCTTGGCCCCGTTCTCGCAGAACTCGAACGACGAGGTGTGCTTGGGGTCGGGCCAGGCGCAGCCGGGGCAGTCGAAGCCCTCCGGTTGGTTGGCGCGCAGCAGGGTTTTGCCGCCCTCGATCACCGTCTCCTGGCCGGTCAGCGCCCCGGCCACCGCCTTCAGCGCGCCCCAGCCGCCAGCGGCCGAGTCGTAGCGGTGGATGCCGGGAATGCCCGCGTTCGCCTTGGCCTCGCCATTTCCATCCGTGGGCATCACGCATACTCCGAAACAGCGTCGAACAGGCGGTCGGCGCGGGTGAACACGGTGTGGCCGTCGGACCGCGCCAGGGCCACCAGGGTGACGCCGGCGGTCTCGGCGCGCTGGATCGCCAGGTCGGTGGGGGCGGAGACGGCCACCAGCATCGAACAGCCCATCCGCGCGGTCTTCTCGACCATTTCGAACGAGCAGCGGCTGGTCACCAGGACAAAGCCGGCCTGGGCGTCAAAGGCAGGGGCGTCCGCGTCCGCGCCGGCCATCGCCCCGGCCAGCTTGTCCAGCGCGTTGTGGCGGCCGACGTCCTCGCGGACCAGGACCAGCGCGCCGTCCGCCGTCGCGAAGGCGGCGGCGTGGGTGGCGCGGGTCAGGCGGCCCAGGGCCTGGGCGTCGTCCAGGGCGTCCACGGCCCGCTGGATCGCCTGGTGCGAGACGCGGGCCCCCTGCCCCACCGTCGGCAAGGGCCGCACGGCGTCGGCCAGGCGCTGCACGCCGCACAGCCCACAGCTGGACCGGCCCTCCAGCGTGCGCGGCCGGGCCTTGCGCTGGATCGCGCCCGGCCGCAGCCGCACGTCGGCCAGCCAGCCCAGCTCGGTTTCCCGGACCTCGACGTCGAGGATGTCGGCCTGGGCGGCGACCGCCTCGGTGATCGTGAAGCCGACGGCCAGGTCCCGCAGGTCGGCGGGCGTGGCCATCAGCACCGTGTGCGGCCGGCCGTCGAACGACAGGCCCACGGCAACTTCGTCGGGGGTCTCGCGAGCGATCGACTCGAGCGGCGCGGCGGAGCGCCACTGCACGGCGGAACGGCGGCTGGCGGGATATTTCGACATGGCCTGAACCTACCCCCGGGGCTGGACGCCCGCCACGTGAAATAGCCGGCCGCACTGTGGCGCTCACGCCACGCCGTCCCTTGATCCCCCAGGTTTCGGACTTCCACCCCGGGGAGCGTTTCGTCGCCGCCACGCGACACCACGAGACGCCGGATAACGGCGGACGTCACCCCTGGCGCAAATCCGATACATTGCAGTTTTTCGAAGAAAATATCCTACTTTTGCGAATTTTTGGCAAACCTTACCTCACAAGCCCGAAATGAAGGGCTCCCATCCCTTTCGTCAGGCGAACCTGATTTCGCCCATTTCTTGCCGCCGCGGCGACGCGTCGGCGATGACGGGGATCACAATGGTTAGAATGCACTACCTGACGGGCGCCTCGGCGCTCGCCTTCATCCTGGCGACGGCCGCCGCGCCGGTGGCCGCCCAGGCCCAGTCCGCCGCCGACGCGTCGGCCAATGTCGAGGAGATCGTGGTCACCGGCTCGCGCATCGCCCGCCGCGACTACGTCTCCAGCAGTCCAATCCTGACCATGGACCAGGCGGCGATCCAGAAGAGCGGTTCGGTGACCGTCGACACCCTGCTCAACCAGATGCCGCAGTTCGTGCCGTCGGTGTCGGCGACCTCGAACAACCCCAGCAATGGCGGCCAGGCCAATATCGAACTGCGCGGCCTGGGAACCGCCCGCTCGCTGGTGCTGCTGGACGGCCACCGGGTGGTCGCCTCCAACTCGGACGGCAGCGTCGACATCAACATCCTGCCCGCCGCCCTGATCCGGAACATCGAGGTGATCACCGGCGGGGCCTCGGCCACCTACGGCTCGGACGCCGTGGCCGGGGTGGTCAATTTCAAGCTCGACCACGGCTTCACCGGCCTGCAGCTCGACGCCCAGTACGGGATCACCGAGCAGGGCGACGGCAAGGAAAGCGCCGTCAGCCTGACCGCCGGCGGCGATTTCGCCGAGGATCGCGGCCATGCCGTGGTGTCGCTCAGCTACACCCAGCGCGGCGAGGTGTTCAACGCCGCCCGCGATTTCGCCGCCGTGTCCGGCGCGTCCTCGACCACGCCCTACGGCCGCTACGACGCCACCGGGACCAACCTGCCGACCCAGGCGGCCGTCGACGCCGTCTTCGCCCAGTACGGCGTCGCCGCCGGCACGGTGAAGGCCGGCGCCAACCTCGGCTTCAACAACGACGGCACGCTGTTCTACAACGGCGTCAACTACACCGGCTCCAAGGCCATCGACTACGCCACCATCCCGGTGAACGGCACGTACAACACCGGCGCGTTGAACCTGCTGCAACTGCCGCTGACCCGCTACTCGGCCTATGGCGAGGCGCAGTACAAGGTCAACGACCACGCCGAGGCCTACGGCTCGTTCAACTACACCCACTATGACTCGCGCACGATCCTGGCGCCCTCGCCCGCCGCCGCCAGCACCGGCTTCACCGTGCCGGTCGGCAATCCGTTCATTCCGGACGACCTGTCGACCCTGCTGGCCAGCCGCGCCGACCCCACGGCCGACTTCCTGCTGCGCAAGCGCTTCACCGACGTCGGCCCACGGATCTCGGCCACCACCTTCAACGTCTTCCAGCTGGCCACCGGCGTGCGCGGCGACACCGGCTTCAAGGACTGGACCTATGACGTCTACGCCTCCTACGGCCGGTCCGAGCAGAACGAGATCCAGTACGGCAACATCAGCCGCTCGGCGGTCCAGACCCTGCTCGACGCCTCGGACGGCGGGGCCAGCCTCTGCACCGGCGGCTACAACCCGTTCGGCCTGAACGCCCTCTCGGACTCCTGCGCCGCCTATATCTCGCGGACCACCAAGAACTGGACGGCGTCGGAACAGCGCGTGGTCGAGGCCAACGTCCAGGGCGGCCTGTTCGACCTGCCGGCCGGCGAGGTACGCGGCGCGTTCGGCGTCGACTACAAGTCCGACAGCTTCTCCTACGTGCCCGACAGCCTGCTCTCGACCGGCGACGTGGTGGGCTTCAACGCCGCCGACGCCATCGACGCCTCCAGCGACGTGGCCGAAATCTACGGCGAGGTGCTGGTTCCGGTGCTCAAGGACCTGCCGTTCATCAGGGCCCTGAACGTCAACCTCGGCTACCGCTATTCCGACTACGAGACGATCGGCGGCGTCTCGGCCTACAAGGTCGAGGGCGACTGGGAGGTGGTCGACGGCGTCCGCCTGCGCGGCGGCTTCCAGCGCGCCGTCCGGGCCCCCAGCCTGGGCGAGCTCTACTCGCCGCAGAACCAGAGCTTCGAATCGATCACCGAGGACCCGTGCGCGATCGACAGCACGGCCCGCGCCGGCTCGAACGCCGCCGCGGTCCGCTCGCTGTGCCTGGCCCAGGGCGTGCCCTCGGCGATCATCGACAGCTACACCTACGCCAACACCCAGGTGGACGCCCTGGTCGGCGGCAACAGCGAGCTGCACGAGGAAACCGCCGACACCTACAGCGTCGGCCTGGTCTGGCGGCCGCGGCTGAGCAACCCGCTGTTCGACCGCCTGTCGCTGGCCATCGACTACTATTCGATCGACATCAAGGACGCGATCGGCACGATCTCGGCCGAGGACGCCCTGCAGAACTGCTATTCGGCGACCGCCAACCCCACCGCCTCGACCAGCAACTACTATTGCGGCCTGTTCACCCGCAGCGCCGCCACCGGCGAGGTCTCGTCGATGAGCTTGGTCAACCTGAACCTGGCGGAATACAAGACCAGCGGCGTCGACTTCCAGGTCGACTGGGGCTTTGGCCTGGGCGCCGTCGGGCTGGACGACAAGTACGGCGCGATCAGCGTCAAGCTGATCGGCAGCTATCTCGACAGTTTCAGGATCCAGAGCCTGCCGGGCGAGGATTTCGTCGAGCTGAAGGGCACGATCGGCAACGACCAGGTCAGCAACACGGCGGTGGCCCATCCGGAATGGAAGCTGGCCACGGCGCTGACCTACACCCTCGGCCCTGTCGATGTGGGTATCAACTGGCGCCACATCGCCGGCATGGACGACTATGCCGACGCTGACAGCTCGGTCCCGGCCGTCGACTATTTCGACCTCAACGGAACCTGGCGGGTGACCGACAAGTACGAGATCCGCGGCGGCGTCACCAACATCGCCAACCAGGATCCGCCGAGCTTCAGCTCCTACGTCCAGGCCAACACCGACCCGTCGACCTACGACGTGCTCGGCCGCCGCTTCTACCTGGCCGTGAAGGCCAAGTTCTAGAGCGCTGGACCAGATTGAACGCGGGCGGCGGATCCGGAAGGGTCCGCCGCCCTTTTTCAGGTCGCCATCGCAACATGACGGCGCGAACGTCCAAATTCCGGCGTTTGGGGAGATGACCTGACGGCGCTCCTGACGCACTCTCTCTTCCATGGCTTCCACCTTCGACACCCGCCGCGATCAGATGTTCCCCAGCCTGACGCCGGAGGAGATCGACCGCGTCCGCCGGTTCGGCGAGGTGGTCCACGCCGAGGCCGGGGCGACGCTGGCCAGGGCCGGCGAGGTCTCGCCCGGCCTGATGGTGATCCTGGACGGCAGGGCCCGGATCAGCCGGCGCGACGCCCATGACGAAAGCCACCTGATCGTCGAGCATGGGCCCGGCCAGTTCATCGGCGAACTGGCCCAGCTGTCGGACCGGGCGTCGCTAGTCGACGTCCACGCCGTGACCGACCTGGAGGCGCTGCGGATCCGGCCCGACCGCCTGCGCGCCGTGCTGGTCGCCGAGGCCGAGCTGGGCGAGCGGATCATGCGGGCCCTGATCCTGCGCCGTGTCTCGCTGATCGAGACCGGGGCCGGCGGCCCGGTGATCATCGGCCGGACCGGCGACGCCGAGGTCATCCGCCTGTCCGGCTTCCTGGCCCGCAACGGCAACCCCTACCAGCACCTGGACCCCGACAGCGTCGACTGCGCCCGGGTGCTGATCGACCGGTTCTCGGTCGACGAGGCCGAGCTGCCGATCGTGCTGTGCCCCGGCGGCCAACTGCTGCGCCATCCCTCCAACGCCGAACTGGCGCGCTGCATCGGCATGGTCGGCAAGCTGGACCCGACCCGGGTCTATGACGTGGCCGTGGTCGGGGCCGGGCCGGCGGGCCTGGCCACCGCCGTCTACGCCGCTTCCGAGGGCCTGTCGGTGCTGGTGCTCGACACCCGGGCGTTCGGCGGCCAGGCCGGAGCCTCGGCGCGCATCGAGAACTATCTGGGTTTTCCCACCGGCGTCTCGGGCATGGCCCTGATGGGCCGGGCCTACAACCAGGCCCAGAAGTTCGGGGCCGACCTGGCCATTCCCGACGAGGTGGCCAGCCTCGACTGCGACAGCGAGTCTCCGGACGGCGTGGGCGGCTACCACCTGCAGCTGGCCAGCGGCGAGACCACCCAGGCCAGGACCGTGGTGATCGCCAGCGGCGCGCGCTACCGGCGGCTGGACGTCTCCAACCTCGACCGCTTCGAGGGCAGCTGCGTCCACTACTGGGCCTCGCCGCTGGAGGCCAAGCTGTGCGCCGGCCAGGAGGTGGCGCTGGTCGGGGCCGGCAATTCGGCCGGCCAGGCGGCGGTCTACCTGGCCAGCCAGGTCGCCAAGGTCTGGCTGGTCATTCGCGGCGAGAGCCTGGCGGCCAGCATGTCGCGCTACCTGATCGAGCGGATCGAGAGCCTGCCCAATATCGAGGTCGTGACCCGCAGCGAGATCTTCGAGCTGGACGGCGACGAGGGCCAGCTGCGGGCCGTGCGCTGGCGCCACGTCAAGACCGGCCAGGAGACCCGGCGCGAGATCAACCACCTGTTCCTGTTCATCGGCGCGGCCCCCAACACCGGCTGGCTGGCCCAGTGCCACGTCGAGCTCGACAACCACGGCTTCGTGCGCACCGGCCCCGACCTGGCGCCCGGCCATCCGGCGCTGCAGACCAGCCGCCACGGGGTGTTCGCGATCGGCGACGTGCGGGCCGGTTCGGTCAAGCGGGTGGCGGCGGCGGTCGGCGAAGGCGCCCAGGTGGTGGCGGCGATCCACGCCTATCTGGCTGAGCCGGTGACGGGGGCCTGACGGCCCCGCGACACGCCCAAGTTTAGCCGTGGTCGCGCTTCAGCTTCCGGTCCGACGATCTGTGGATGGGGGTTTGCGCATGCGCTGGATCTTGATCGCGGGCCTGTGCGCCGGCGCGGCGATCAGCTCGCCCGGCTTCGCGGCCGACTACAGGCCGGTGACCTGCGCCGCCGCCGCGCCCTATGTCGGCCCGCCCGTCCATGCGCCCCTGCCGGATGCGGTCTTCGCGGTTCCGACCGTACCGACCACCCTGTCGGCCGACACGGCGGCGAAGCTCGACGCCGCCTTCGCCAAGGCGCGCGCCGCTACCGGCGCGCCGGCCATGACCGCCGCCGTCAGCCTGGCGGGCGGCGGGAACTGGACCCGGACGGAGGCGACCGCGCCCTCCCCCGCCCCGCTGTTCTACTGGGCCAGCACCGGCAAGGCCTTCACCGCCGTGGTGGTCCTGCAACTGGTCGAGGAAGGCAAGCTGTCGCTGGACGACCCGCTGTCGCGCTGGCGGCCGGACATGCCCAACGCCAAAGCCATCACCATCCGCCACCTGCTCAACCACACCAGCGGCCTGTTCAGCGGCAACGAGGACCTGAGGCTGCGCAAGCAGGGCGGCCCGGTGACGCCGGAGCAGGACTTCAAGGTCTCGGCCTCGCACGGAGCGATGTTCTGCCCGGGCGAGCGCTGGCGCTATTCCAACACCGGCTATGGCCTGCTGGGCCGGATCATCGAGCAGGTCGACGGCGTGCCCTATGACGTGGCGGTGCGCCGGCGGATCGTCAACCGCCTGGGCCTGAAGGACCTGCGCGCCCTGGCCCCCGGCGAGGTTCCGGCCGACGTCGCGCCCCTGGCCCCGTCCGACCCGACCCAGAAGCCGATGATCCTGGCCAACGCCTACGCGGCCGGCGGGATCATCGGGCGACCCGAGGCGATGAACGCCTTCTGGCGCGGCCTGCTGACCGGCGAACTGCTGAAGCCCGAGACGATGCGCGGCCAGTTCGCCACGCTCTATCCGATGTTCGATCCGGGCACGTTCTACGGTCTGGGGGTGATGGTGTTCGACATCCCCGACGGCGACCGCCGCATCCTGTGGCTGGGCCATGCCGGCGGCACGCCCGGCGCGGGGGCGGTGGCGTTCTATGCGCCGGACCGGAAGGCGTTCGTCTCGGTGGCCCTGACCGGCGACGGTTCGGCGGTGGCGACGGCGAACCTGCTGCTGAAGGCGCTGAGGGACTGATCCCGGGCGCGGAGCGACTGACAAGCCCTCCCCCTTTGGGGGAGGCGATCGCGAAGCGATCGGTGGGGGAGTTTTGGGATCGTCGGTCCGGGTTGTAGTCACCGGCCGATCACGCCCCCCCTCCGTCGGCAGCGCCGACACCTCCCCCAGAGG
>NZ_AKKF01000033.1 GCF_000281955.1 Caulobacter sp. AP07
GGAGCCGGTGGCGGCGGTCTTCCGCCGGCCGATGCTTCTGGCCCTGGCGGCGCCGGTCGCCGAGCGGCTGGCGCGGCGCTTCGCCGAGATCGAGGAGGAGTATCGGTTTCCGTCCCTGGCCCAGACCGACGCCATCGCCGCGCAGGTCCGTCTGATCCTGATCGCCGCCGCGCGCCTGGCCGACGCCGGAGACGCCCGGGCGCGTCCGGCCAGCGCGGCGCTGCTCGCGCGGTTCCTGACCCTGCTGGACGAGAACTTTCGCCGGCGCTGGACGGTGGCCGACTATGCCGACGCCCTGGGCGCGACCCCCTATCTTCTCAACGCCGCGACCCGCGACGGCCTGGGCGCCAGCGTCTCCCAGGCCATGCAGGCCCGCGCCGTCGTCGAGGCCCAGCGCCTGCTGCTCTACACCATGCTGGGCATGGCCGAGATCGCCTTCACCCTGGGCTATGACAACCCTTCCCATTTCAGCCGGATGTTTCGCCAGGCGACGGGCCTGACGCCGCGGGCCTGGCGCGCGGCGCGTCTGGCGCCCGGCTGAGGCCGAGGCGTGACGCGGGCGAGGTCCCGGGGCGCCGGGATCGGACGTCCTAAGGGCGCTCGAAACGGACGCGTTCGGCGCCGTCGATGAGCCGGGCGCGATATCGCGCCGCGGTCCAGGCGGCGATCTGCGGTTGGGCGTCGTCGGTCGAGGACCACCAGACTTGCTGGCGCGCGCGCTTGGGCAGCATGGCCCCGATCAGCCGCTCGATCTCGGGGAAGCTCAGTTCCACGATCGGCGACGAGCGACGTTTGAGATAGCGCGTCAACGGATCGTACTTGGCCATGATCGGGTCACGTCAGTCGGCGGAGCCGGGACTGGGGATGTCGGCCAGCCGGGTCATGCGCGCGCCCACCGTGGCGTTGCCGGTCTTCCAGGTGTCGCTGTCGGCCCCGAAGATCTTGCCGATCGAGGTCATGGCCCGATGGTCCTCGATGGTGACCGCCAGGCAGGGCAGCAGCTTCTCGGTCCAGCAGACCAGAAACAGCTCCTCGGCCAGTTCGACGCATTGCACCTCGTCCAGTTCGCCAAGACCCGCATCCGGTCCCTTCCAGCAGTACCAGTGAAAGTAGCGCGGGCTGACATAGTAGTGATCATAGACATGGGTGGCGCTGTAGACGTAGCGCAGGAAGCGTCCCAGGAGCGCCGCGCCGGGCGGGAAGGACGGGATCTCCCCTTCCGGTTGGAGCGCGGCGCCGCGGACCGCCGCCCGCGCCAGGCTCTGGGAGCCCGACAGCCGCGCCCGCGACAACAGATCGGTTCGCTCGAAGGTTCGATCCTCGACCGATCCGTCTATGATCACCGCGCGCACGGCCCGCAGGTCGAGCCAGACGCAGCAGGTCCTCGTTTCGTTTTCCACATCGACGAAGTCGATGAAAAAGCCGTCGGGGCGGATCTCGAACGCCGCATAGGGCTGGGATTGGACGAGGCGTCCGGCCCGTGACCAGCGCAGCAGGCCGGCGTCCAGGAAGGTCAGGACGAGGGTTTCTCCGCCGTCGACGCGAAGCTGGACCTCCTGTCCCGCCAGCGCCGCGGTCGGATCGGGGCGCCCGCCGTCATGATTGACCAGCAGATCGCCGATCTGGGGCCAGGGGTCCGCCGTCGCATGTTCCGATGTCATCGCGCGCCTCCAGCCCGAAACGGTAGAGGCTTTGAGGCCCGGCTCCATCACCCTGGAAGGCGACGATGGCGACCGGCGCCGGCGGCCTTGGCGTCATCGCCAGCCCAGGCGGACCCTTTTATCCGGCGGGCGCGCCTAGAGGCTGAACGCATTGGCGCGGCCCAACCCGGCGGTTGCGACATGGCCTCGACAGGGGCCGCCGCCGCCCCTGGATTTCTCTGGAATGGATCGCGAGGCCGATCTGGTGATGATCTGACGACGGAGCGGCGTCCGATGCGCCGATGCGACGGGCGCGCGCCCGGTCCAGGGCCGCCCGGCCGGACCGTATCGCTGAAGGGAGCGGCCATGATCGAACGCGCGGGCACCGGCGAGCGCATCTATAGCGCCATAAAGGCCTATCTGCTGGCCGAGAGCGATCACCGTCCGGGCGACCGGATCGAGGTCGCCGACCTCTCCCGCCGGTTCGGGGCCAGCGCCACGCCGGTGCGCGCGGCCTTGCATCGCCTGGCCGGCGAGCGCCTGCTGGTCAGCCACCAGGGCGAAGGCTTCTCCGCGCCGAGGGTCACCGAGCCCGGGCTGGCCGACCTCTATCGATGGAACGCCGCCCTCCTGGTCAACGCGATCCGCGCCGCGCCGGCGGGCGCGGCCTGGCCCCAGGCCCTGGACATCGATCCGCGGACCTCGCCGATCCCCTATCTGGAGGCGGTGTTCGCCGCCCTGGCCGCCCATTGCGGCAACCTCGAACTGGAATGGGCCGTGGCCGGCGCCAATGATCGGCTGCACCGCGCCAGGCGGGCCGAGCGGGCGCTGGCGCCCGACTTCGTCGAGGAGATCCTCCAACTGGGCGGGCTCATGGACGCGGAAGGGCCGCGGGGCCTGAGGGCGGCGATCGTCGGCTATCACCGCAAGCGCCTGCGCCTGGCGCCGGCCGTGGCGCGCCACCTTCACGGTCTTGGCGACCGCGAGCGCCGCTGAAGGTCGCGGCCGGTCTGGCCGGGGCCGATCAAACCGCCTATCTGGTGGTCGAGCTTGGCTAACCGCAGGATGTTTCACCTTGGCCCAGACCGTCAAACGCCTGACCCCCAAGCCCAAGACCCTGCGCGCGCTCTATCTCAAATCCGGAAACCAGTGCGCCCATCCCAATTGCGACAAGGTCCTGATCAACAGCGCCGGGACGATGATCGGCGACATCTGCCACATTCGCGCGGCCGAGGAAGAGGGGCCGCGCTTCGACGACACGATGACCAACGAGTCGCGTCGCGGCGAGGCCAACCTGGTGCTGATGTGCGCGGTGCATCACCGCCAGATCGACGGCGAGGTCGCCAACTACCCCGCCAAGCGGCTCGAGACGATCAAGCGCGACCACGAAGCGCGCCTTTCGGAGATCGGCGACACGCTCAGCCTGCGGTTCGAGGCGCAGTACCGCGATCAGGCCGACGCCCTGGACCCGGCGGCGCCCAGGACCCTGATGGCCCTGGGCGCCCATTTCGGGGGCATGTCGCCGGGCGATCGCCAGGAGGCGATCGCCGACGCCGGCGCCTATCTGGAAAAACTGCGAAATCTCCCCGACGATGACCGTAAGCTGCTGACCGCGGCGATCCGGCGGGGCGTCAGGGTCGGCGGGCGGGCGGAATCCCATCGCTCGGTGACCGTCCACGCCGAGGAATTCGCCTCCAGTCACGGCATCTCCGCGGCGCGGGTGAAACGCCTGGGCGACGCGCTCGAACGCCACGGTCTGGGCGACATCGACGAGCTCGACCATCGGCAATATTACCTGTCGCTCGGCGACCCGTCCGAGTTGCTGGAATGGACGGCGATCGCCGTCTTCTGCGCGGCCAAGGGCGTGGAGCTCGAGGACCTGACGATGCGCTTGAGGTTCGATCGGCTGGACTGAGCGCCGACGCACGCCGCTCGGCCGTCGGCGGCGGCGAATTTTCGTAAAATCCTGGCGTTATCTTCTGCGTGTTCTCCATCTGAGGTCGCATCGTTCAACCGTCACGGCAGGCGTGACGACTGGATGAGGAGACCGTCATGGAACGGACCGAACACCGCATCGACGACCTGATCGAACTGGGCGCGGCCAGCGTCGAGACCAAGGGCGCCGATCTGCCGACCTCGGAAGTCGGCATCGGCCGGCAGCCGGCCGGCATCACCGAGGACTGAGCGTCGCGACGGGGGCGCCGCGCTTGGCGCCTCCGTCGGCAACCCGGTTGCAACCGCCGACGGCCCGCCTGGGCCATGAGCCCTGGGCCATGAGCAAGGAGACCGCCATGCGGCAGGTCGAAAACCAAACCGAAGAGCTGGTCGAGCTGGGGCGCGCCAGCGACGAGACCCAAGGTCCGGACATGCCGACCTCGGAGGTCGGCATCGGCCGTGCGCCCTTCGGCATCACCGAAGACTGAGCACCGGCGGAGCGGCCCCGCCGCTTCGCCTCGCCCCCCATGCTCAGCGTTCCCGCCCGGCTGGCCTATGTCGTTACCCAGGACGCCGCCGTCTTCCTGGATATCGACAACGATCGCTACTTCAGGCTGCCGATCGGTCTGGAGGCGACGTTCCTGGCGGCGCTTTCGGGCGCGCCGCGCGGCGGCGACGACCTGGATCGCCTGATCGGCCTGGGCGTGCTCGAACCCGCCTTGGACCGTGATCGTCCCGAGCGTCGGGCCGCGGTTCCTGTCGCCGCCTCGGCTGTGGACCTGGACGACGGTTCGGCCAGGGCGCGCCTGACCACGACGTTGGAGGTCGCGGCGTCCCTGCTTCGCGCCCGGGCGCTTCTGCGTCGCGGTTTCGCCCAGACGCTGGCCGCCCTGGCCACGCGCCCGGGGCGGGCCGAGGCCTCGCGCGCGCCCGAGACGGCGCGGTCGGCCAGCCTGGCCTTTCTCGCGGCTCGCCGCCTGGTTCCGATCCGGCCGGTCTGTCTCCTGGACTCGGTGGCCCTGCTGGATTTTCTGAACCGTCGAGGCTTGGACGCCGACCTGGTCTTCGGCGTCATTCCCCGGCCGTTCAGCGCCCACTGCTGGCTTCAGGCCGACGGCTTGGCCCTCAATGACGAACTCGACAACCTGGTCGGCCGCGCGCCGATCCTGGTGGTCTGATGCGCCGCCGCTTCCTGCTCATCGCCTGGTCGCCCGAGCGGCGCGTCGAGGCCCAACGCCTGTCGGCCGGTCTTGCGGCCTGGTCGTCCCGCGCCGAGGGGCTCGGCTGGGTTCTGCTGACCCCGCCCGGCAGCCGGGTCTGGGAGGTCGAGCGTGGCGCGCTGGCGATCGGCGCGGTGTTCCCGCGCCTGGACGGCGGCCGCTCGCGGGCCGGCGGGGACAAGGGGCGGCGCCTGCTTGAAGCGTTCTGGGGCGGCTATGTCGCCGTCCTCGATCAGGCCGACCATGTCGAGGTCCTGCGCGATCCCTCCGGCGCGGCGCCGGCCTATTGGATCGCGCGGGACGGACTGACCGTGGTCGGATCAAGTCTGGAGGTTCTCCTCGATCTGGGCGGGCCGGCCCCGCGGGTCGATTGGCCGGCGGTCGCCGACATGATCGCCTATCCGCAGGTTCGCGCCGAACGCACCGGCCTGGAGCAGGTGCGCGAGCTGCTTCCGGGCCAGAGCCTGCGCATCCGGCTCGGCGGGCCCGAGGGCGCTTGGCTGTCCTGGTCGCCTTGGCGTTTCGCCGCGCCCGGGGCGGCGCTGACCGATCGCCCCGCCGCGACCGAGGCTCTGCGGACGACGGTGGCGGCCTGTGTCGCCGCCTGGGCCGGCGAATATTCGACCATCCTGCTGGAGCTGTCCGGCGGTCTGGACTCCTCGATCATCGCCGCCAGCCTGCGGCTGGCCGGACGCTCGGTGGATTGCGTCAACATCGTCACCCCGACGGCCGAGGGCGACGAGCGGGGCTTCGCGCGCCTGGCGGCGCAGGGCCACCGCCTGCACGAGCGAGCGGTGTTCGCGCGGGGCGTCGATGTTCGCCAAGCCCGGGTCGGCCGGCTCCCGCGGCCCGGCGCCCACGCCCTGCTGCGGCCGATCGAAACCGCCTTCGTCGAGACCGCCCGCGCCGTCGGCGCCGAGGCCTTCTTCAGCGGCCTGGGCGGCGACAACGTGTTCTGCTCGCTGTCCTCGGCGGCGCCGGCCTCGGACGCCTTGCTGACGGCCGGCCCGGGCCCCAGGTTCTTCAAGGCGCTCGATGATCTCAGCCGTCTTCATGCCTGCACCCCCTGGACGGCGGGCCAGCTGGCCTTGCGAAAGGCGTTCCGGTCCGGCGCGATGGGCCGCCTGCCGGCCGACGCCAGCTTTCTCGCGCCAGGCCGCGCGCCGGCCCGGCCGCCGCACCATCCGTGGATGACCGCGCCGACCGGCGCCTTGCCGGGCAAGCACGACCACATTCGAAGCCTGCTGCTCGCCCAGGCCTATCTGGACCGCTACGCGCACGCCGCCCAGGGGCCCGTGGTCTTTCCCCTGCTGTCGCAGCCGATCGTCGAGCTGTGCCTGCGGATCCCGACCTGGCTGTGGATCGCCGACGGCCAGAACCGGGCGATGGCGCGGGACGCCTTCGACGGCCCTCTTCCCGAGACGGTTGTCCGCCGCCGCTCCAAGGGCGGCCTGAACGCCTTCGTCGCGGCGGTGTTCGAGGACAATCTAGGGCCGCTGGCCGACCAGTTGCTCGGCGGGCGCCTGGACCGCGCCGGCCTGATCGACGCGGCGGCGGTGCGCGCCGTCCTGGCCAATCCGGGCGGAGCGTCCGGGAAGACGCTCTTTCGGCTGCTGCAACTGGCCGATGTCGAGGCCTGGGCCCGCACCTGGGCTCCGGACTAGGGCCCCGGAAGGGCCCGCGGAACTAGGGCGCGCCCGCCGCGCCGTCCCGGCGGGCCGCGAGCGCCTTCCATCGCCGGTACTGGTCGGCCTTGCCGGGCGCGGGGTCCACGTAACCCTGCAGCCAGAAGCGGAACCAGTCGATGTTGCGGACATAGGCGGCCTGGCGATGGCGCGGCTGGACGAGGATGTGGGGCTCGTTGGCGAAGACGTGCAGTTCGAACGGGGTGGTGGTGTTCGAGAGCCTGGAGATCAGTTCGATGGTCGGCCGGTATTCCTGTTCGGGCATCTGCATCAGCACCGCGGCCTTGATCTTGCCCGTGTTGAGGGCCGGCGAGATCAGCTTCCAGCGCTCAGGCGTCTCGTCGGGCGCGCCCAGGCCCCAGACCTTGCGCAGGTTGTCGTGGACGTCCCGGCCCCGAAAGCCGTTGATCCAGTAATAGGTCGGCTCCAGCTGCACCGAGGTCACCGACATCGCCGCGAGCAGGTCGGACTTCATGGCCGTCCAGTAGGCGACCTCGCTGCCGAAGCTCAAGCCGCCCATGCCGACGCGCTTGGGGTCGATCAGGCCTCGGCGGTCGAGCAGGTCGATGACGGCGCGAAGACCGTGCTCGGCGGTGTCGTACTCGGCGACCGCGTCCTGCCGGTCCGAGGGCGGGGTCGGGTAGTTGACGCACAGCGCCGCGATGCCGGCCTGGGCGATCAGGGCGAACGGCCATTCGTCGCCGGTGCCGCCGCGCAGGTAGCCGTCGCAGTTGTAGTAGTGAATGAACAGCGGCGCGCGCCCTGGGGCGCCAGCCGCGGTGACCAGGCGCCCGAGGAAGGTCTGGCCGCGATCGTCGGTCCAGGACAGCCGCTCGACCATCAGACCGGCCGGGGCGGCCAGATCGGCGTTCGGCGCGTCCAGCACCGTGCGCGCCCGCCCGTCGAGATCGAAGGCCTCCAGGCGCGGCGGGGCGAGCGGCTCGGAGACCACGCAGACGGCCCGTCGCGCCCCGACCGCGCAAGGCTGCCGCGACCCGCCGCCGCCCAGGGCGCCGTCGATCACGGCGATCCGGCGCGCGGCGTCCGATCGCGGCGCCCACGCCCAGAGGGCGTAGCGCGCGTCTGAATCGCGAACGGTGAACACCACCTCCGGCCGCCCGGGCCGCCAGGCGGCGGCGAGCACCCGGCCCGCGCGGCAGGCCTGGAGCTGGCAGGTTCGCCATCGGCCCTCGGCGTCCTGGACCTCCAGCGTCGTCACCGCATTGCCGACCGTCATGCGGATCGCCCCCTGCCCGGCCTCGCCTGGGGTCTGGGTGACCAGCACGCCATGGCTCGCCACGCTGGTGGCGGTCTCGGCGGCAGGGTCCTGGACGTCCACGGGCGACAAGGTCGCCAGGTCGATCGCCCGGCGTTGCGGCGGACGCGCCCCCAGCCGGCCGGCCCGTCCGAACCACGGTCCCGAAAAGCGCTGGCTGGCCAGGCGGCCGTTGATGTCGATCGCGCCGAACAGGCTCTGGGCCGGGTCCACCGTCTCGTCGATCAGGACGCCGTTGTCGTAGTCGTCCGCCTCCGCCGCGCGGATCTCGGCCCGGGTGGGGCCGACCTCGTAGGTCAGCCGGCCGTTGGCGATCGCGTAGCGCTCGACATCGGCCTGGTCGTGGGTGACCGGCTCGGGCGGGGCGCTGTCGAGCCCCGTCCGCCAGACCTGCACCCCGCCCTCCCCCAGGGCCCGGAAGTAGAGCCGCCGGGAGTCGGCGGACCAGACGGGCGCCTCGACGACCGGTGTCCCCGACGCGGTCCACAGGGCGTAGCCGCCATCGGCGACCCGGCGAGGCCGGCCGGGCCTGTCGAGCGGGGCGACGTACCAGCTCAGGACGTAGCGATTGCCGCGCAGATCCGCCCTGCCGCCGCGATAGGCGACCCAGGCCCCGTCGGGCGAGATCGCCGGGCCCGAAAGATCCGTCAGCTCGATCAGGTCCTGGACCGTCGGCGCGGCGCGCGCCTGCAAGGGCGCGAGCCACAGCAGCGCCAGGAGCCAGATCGCCCTCACCACGCGCGCACCAGTTCCAGGGCGACCAGGCGGCCGACCGGGCTGGCCTTCTCGCCGTCATAGCCGACCGCCGAGGTCACCGACCGGATCTCCGCGAACGGCGGATCGCGATCGAAGAGATTGCTGACCGACAGGGCGACCTTGAGGCCGGCCAGCCGGCCGGCGTCCTTGGGCGCCAGCCAGGCCAGTTGCAGGTCGGCGGTCGTCCAGGCCTTCACCGCCCGGGCCGGGATCGGGATCTGGTTGCGGTAGCCGTCGATGTGGTTGACCGCCACGGTCGTCGACCATGCTCCCTGGGTCCAGTTGAGCCGGCCGCGAAGCCGCAGGCTGTTGGGATTGCCGACCGTCCCGACGACGTCGACGCTGGGCGAGGCGTCGGTCACCCGCTGGTCGACCGAGAAGATGTAGCTGCCGCCAAGGCCCAGGCCGATCTCGCCCGCCCCGACCGGCCGCCGGTAGTCGAGGTCGAAATCCACGCCGTCCTCGTCGACCTGGGAGAGGTTGCGGTTGCGCAGATCGACGATCGCCTTGATCGCGGCGGCCGGGATCGCCGACGGGTTGGTGAGCTCGGGCGCGGCGTAGTAGCGGGCCACGACGTCGGCGGGCGGATTGTCGGTGATGACCCCGGCATAGACCGCCCGCTCGATCAGCAGGTTGAAGGCGTTGGCGTTCACATTGGCGATGCGGTCGCGGTAGGCGACCTTGAAGTAGCTCGCCGTCAGCTTCAGGCCGTCGATGGCGGGCGGCCGGTACTCGATCGTCCCGGACCAGGTCGTCGCCCGTTCCGGCCCGGTGTCCGGCGAATTGCCGACCAGGGCCAGGACCGGGGTCGAGCCGGTCGGCGAGGCTGGATCGGGCAAGGCCACCGGCTGATAGAAGGTCAGGCCCGGGCCGACCTGCAGGTCCTGGAAGCTGGGGGCGCGGAACGACTTGCCGTAGCTGCCCTTCAGGGTCAGGGACGACAGCGGCCGCCAGTCCAGGCCGATCTTCGGATTGCGCGTCGTTCCGACGTCGCTGTAGCGCTCGACCCGCCCGGCGAGGGCCAGGTCGAGCTGGCCGATCGGCGCGGACGGCGACAGCAGCAGCGCGCGCGCCTCGACATAGGCCGCCGCGATCCGCCGCCGGCCGGGGAACAGGGTCTGGGCGGCCACCGGCCCGGCGGTCGTCAGATCGGTGACCGTGCTCTGCCGGTAGCGCTCGGCCCGCCATTCGGCCCCGACGGCCGCCTTCAGCGGGCCGGCGGGAAGATCAAGCAGGGGACCGTCGGCCCGCAGGCTGGCCGACCAGACCGTGTAGACGCCCTGGCCGGTGTCGTAGCCGCGGATCGTGTCGATCGTCGCCCGAGGGGTCGAGCCGGGATCGCCGAAGACGTTGTAGGCGGTGGCGCGATTGGGGTCGGCCAGGGCCGCGCGCAGGCGCAGGCTGTTGATGGTGTTGTCATTGCGCCAGGTCTCGCGCTGCCGGCCGTAGCCGCCCTGCAGCGTCGCCGACCAGTCGGCCAGAGACCGGGTGACGCCGGCGGTGGCGTTGACGGCGCGCGCCCCGCCGCTGTTGACCGGCTTTCCCAGATCGCCCCGGAAATCGTAGCGCACGCTGACCGGCTGGTGCGTGCCCAGGACGTCGAGATAGAACGGATTGGTGACCGGCACGCTGGTGGTGCGCTCCAGGCTGCCGATATAGCGGCGATTGAACCGTCGGTCGGCGGCCAGAAGCTGGCCGAACACCTCGGTCCGGGCGTCCAGCGCCTGGCGCGCCGAACCATAGACGACGTGCCGGCGTTGACGGGGCAGCAGGTCGGTGTCGCGTTGCTGGTCGGACCGGTTGGTCTGGCCGGACTTCAACTGCCCGACGGTCAGGCCGACGCCGTTCTGGCCCGAGGGAATAGCGTAGTACTGGCCGCCGGCGAAGATATTGCCGGGGGCACCGAAGGGCTGGCGATTGTCGGCCCCGCCGAAGGCCCGCAGGTCCTCGGTGGCGAAGGGGCGGTCATTGGCCGAGAGGCGGCCGCGCTGGTAGTACTCGTAGGCCAGGGTGACGTGTCCGCCGTCCCAGGTCTTGCCCCAGATGGCGCCCGCCTGGCCCTCCTGCGCGTCGCCGTCGGCGGTCCCCAGGCGCAGGCGGGTCTCCAGGCCCTCGAAGCGGTCGCGCATGACCAGGTTGACGACCCCGCCCACCGCGTCCGAGCCGTAGAGCGCCGAGGCCCCGTCGGCCAGGACCTCGACGTGGTCCAGGGCGGAGGCCGGGATCAAGGAGACGTCGGTGAACAGGCCTGCGACCCCGCCGAGGGCGGGCCGCGCGCCGTTCAGAAGCACCAGGGTGGAGTTGGCGCCGAGGCCGCGCAGGTTGATCGACGCGCCCAGGCCGGCGTTGTTGTAGGCGCCGTTGCGGTTGTTGTAGCCCAGGGTGGCCTCGTTGGGACCCCCGCCGAAGTTCTGCGGGATGGCCTGGACGATCTGCTGGGTCGTGCCGTAGCCGCTGGTCTCGATCTCCCGGCGGGTGATGGAGATCAGGTTGGCGCCCACCGGCCCCGCGCCCCGGATCCGCGTGCCGGTGACCACGAGCTCCGAGAGGGTCTCAGCGTCGCCGGCTTGGGGCTCCCCCGGCGCCGGACCGGCCGGAGCCTGGCGCAGCACCAGCTTGTCGCCGACCGGCGTCAGGGCAAGACCCGTATTGGCGAGCAACCGCTCGAAGGCCTGGTCGGCCGTATAGCGGCCCTGGAGGGCCGGCGCGGTCCGGCCGCTGACCAGGGTCTGGGGGGCGATGACCTCGCGGCCGCTGGCCTGGGCCACGGCCGACAGGGCCTGGCCCAGGTCCTGGGGCTTCAGGTCGTAGGTCTGGGCGGGCCTGGCCGGCGCGGACCTGGTCTGGGTCGCCGCGATTTGGCCGGACGGGCTCTGGTTGGGCGCGCTTTGGGCGGCGGCCTGGCCGGCCAGGGTCAGGACGAGGATCGCCGCGCTGGCGAGCAGGCGGCGGCGGGTCGAGATCGAGAACATGGTTTCCCCCAAGGCGCGCGGTTCGCGCGGTTCTTGGGGGCAAAGACGAGGCGGGGGCCGGACACCTCCCGAAAAAGTTCATGCGATCGTCACGCAGCCGTCTGGGGACCGTCTCAGGCGGCGGCGCGGCTCAGGACGATGTCGCCGCCGGGCGCGGTCCCGACGCTCAGGCCGAAGGCCGCGGCCAGGGCCTTGGCCAAGCCCTCGGCGCCGGTGACCCGAAACGCGCCGCTGACCCGCAAGCTTCCCAGGGACGGGTCGGCGAAGCGGATCTTGCGGGTGTTGTAGCGGTTGGCGACGGCGGCCACCTCCGACAGCGGCGACTGGTCGAAGGCGCGCAGGCCCGACGGCCAGCTGGCCTCGACCCGCGAGGCGGGCTGGACGGTCCGTGTCGTCAGGTCCGGGCCCAGGCGGACCAGGCGGCCGGCGGGCAGCGCGGGGCCGACGGCGAGCCGCCGGTCGCCGCGCGCCAGGCGCGGGGCGCCCGACAGCACGGTGACGTCGATCTGGTCCTGGGGGGCCAGGGCCAGGTCAAAGGTCGCGTCCTTGGCGGTGAACCGCGCCTTCCCGGCCTGGACGGCCAGATCGGCCTTGGCCGCGACGATGCGGGCCCGGCCGCGCTCGAGCCGCACGGCCTGTCGCCCGTCGCGGATCGCCGCGCTCGCGGCGCTGTCGGTGTCGAGGATCAGGGTCGCGCCGTCGGCCAGGGCCACGGTGCGGATCTCGCCGACGGTCGTGGTGAAGCGGGTCTGCGCCTGGCCGCGCCAGACATAGGTGGCCACGCCGACCCCGGCCACGAGGCAGGCGGCCAGGGCCAGGGCGATCTTCGCCGTCGGCGACGGGCCTCGGTCGGCCCGGGCCTTGGTCAGGCGAAGCGTGCTGAGGCGCGAATGGCCCAGGATCGCCGACTCCTCGAAGCGTTGGACCAGGCGCCGATAGGCTTGCCCGTTGGCCTCGACCGACCGCCAGGCCTCGAAGGCGTCGCGGTGGGCGTCGGCCCCGGGGCCGCGCATGCGGGCGAACCACAGGGACGCCTCCTGGCGCAGCCGCTCCTGCTGATCGCTCGACGTCATGCTCCGTTGCGTCCTCAAACCTTGCTCAGGGCGCGGTCGAGATGGGCGATGGCCTTGATCATCTGCTTTTCGACCCCGCTCACGCTCATGCCCAGATCCCTGGCGATCTGAGCGTAGGTGAGCCCGTCGAGCCGGTGAAGCAAGAAGATCTCCCGGGTCTTGGGCTTGAGCCTCATCACGGCGGCCTCGTAGCGCGCCAGGGTCTGGCGCTCGACCAGGGCCTGGTGGGGGTCGCTGTCGTTGGCCGCGTGCAGGTCCGGCTGCAACGGGGCGTGGGCGCGCTCGATGCGTCCGGTGGCGTTCTTGGCCCGGTCGCGCAGCAGGTTCCAGGCGATGCGCTTGAGATAGGCCTCCGGATTGTCCAGCGCCTGATGCTCGGCCGCCCGGGTCAGCCGCAGGAAGGCTTCCTGCACCAGGTCCTTGGCCTCCTCGCGGTCGGTTCGCCGGGCCAGGACGCGCGCCAGCCAGGGTCCGTGGCTGCGAAACAGCGCCTCGACCTGGGCGAGGCGGCGGCTCGGCGCTTCGGACCGGCTGTCCTGCGGCGGGTAAGGGTCGATCAGGAGATCGGTCAACAGACCCCCTCCCCGCTGGCTGGCGCGGCGGGGGTCGTCACGAACCCGCCTGCGATGGTCTGGCCGCTGGCCATGTCTCGCCTCCGTCGAGAGGCGCCGCCCGACGAGGGTCGGGTCGTCCTGAGACCAGGGCTTGAGCGGCAAGGCGCGCGGCGTCATGGACGCCGCGGCGCGGGCGCGCCGGCCGCGCCGGGTGACGACCGGACGCGGAGCGGTTCTATCAAGCGAGGTTCTCACGCCTCGGCGCCGCGCTCTCAGCGACGCGTCGCGAGTCTAGGACGAGGGATCGCGGGATGGCAAGACGGGGGCGTGGGGGGAGAGCCGTCCTCTGGCGGCGGATCGATCGGCGCCGCCCTGGCTATCGCGGCTTGTAGGCGCTGGCGCAGGCCTTCAGGCGGTCGGGCCCGCCCCAGGCGGCCAGGGCCTGGGCGGCGGCCGCGTCGATGCGGGCCCGGGTCCTGTAGGGATCGGCCGTCGAGCGGGTGCCTGGAAAGATCAGCACCGCGCCCCTGGCGTCCCAGCCCTTGCCGACATAGGGGCTCTTGCCGCGCACCTCGCGATAGTTGGCCGGCTCGGCGGTCTTGCCCAGCAGGGCGCCGGTCAGGGCGATGGAGCCCTCGCCGATTTCCTTGGCCGGCCCGGTGTCGCCGACCACGGCATAGACCAGCCGCTGGCCGTCTGCGGACAGCACCACGGCCAGGTCGCCGACCCGAACGCCCTGGTTTTCGAAGGGACTGGGCACGCCCTTCCTGGCGCGGCCGGGGACGACCACGGCCGGGACGGTCATGGCGTCGACATAGACCGAAAGATCGCAGGCGTCGGGGACCTGGGCGGCGTGGAGGGCGGTGGCCGAGACCAGGTAGCCGTCGACCTCCGGGCAGGGCTTGCCGTTCTTGAACGGGATGATGGCCGGGCTGATGCGGGTGGCGGCCAGGGCCGCCTTGGGCCAGCCGGCCGCCTTGGCGTTCTGGGTGGCGATGCGCCGGGCGCGCAGGCCCGGCTCGTCCAGGCCCGCGCACTTGTCGCTCATGGCGTTGCAGAGATTGTTGACGGCGGTGGCGGCGCCCCAGAAGTCGTCGACCCGGTAGGAGCGTTTGGTCCCGTCGGTGTTGACGTGCAGCACGTCGGCGAACAGCAGGGACGGCTTGCCGGCGTCGCGCCAGACCGCCGTCGTCCGGGCGCCGTCGTCGTCGGGATGGTTGAAGGCCGGCGCCATGTCGCACCGAGGCGCCGGTTCGGGCGCGGCGGCCAGGGCCAGCAGCAGCATCAGTCCGATCATCGTCGCCCCCTGATCTCGTTCACGTTGGCGGGCGTTGGCCCGCCGTCGTCCGCGAAGGGTTCGGGCAGGTCGTTGCTGTCCTCGTCCTGGTCGGGATAGGTGGCCGCGTCGTCGACCGCCAGTCGGTCCATGGCGATGAAACCGCGCGCTTCGGGGGCCCGGAGGAAATAGTCGGTCCGGGTCTTGCCCTGGCCGCTGGCGAACCGGGCGTGGCGGTTGGGCGCCTGGTTGTCGGCGATGACCATCTCGTCGGCGTCGACCCGTTCGACCACCAGATAGATATGATCGGCGCCGGCCGGGGCGGTGTTGTCGACGGTCACGCCGACGTCGCCGGCCCGTTGGCCGCCGACCGCGACGCGATCCCAGCCGCGGCCGCCCGGGCCCAGGCGGGCGGCGAGCTTGCCCGCGCCCAGGGTCACCGGCACGTTGACGCCGGCGGCGATCAGGAACTGGCTCAAGGTGGCGGCGCAGGCGTTGTGCAGGGTGTAGCCCAGGCCCGCCCGCTTCATTTCCCGGGCGGCCAGGTCCTGGATCCGCTGGATGCTGGCCGGATCGCTTCCCAGCGCGATCAGCCTGTCGATGCAGTCCTTGTCCATGGCGCGCCCTCCCCTGTGTCAGGGATGACAGCCTAAGCGTCTATTGGCGTCAATCGCAATCAGAAGGAGACTCATTGGCGATCTTCACCGCTGGCCCGAGGCCGCCTGGAGATCGTCGGTGAAGTTGGTCCGTCGGCGCGCCGCGGCGAGGTCAGCCGTCGCCGGCGATGACGTCGATGCTCAGCGGGGCGCCGCCTGCGGCGATCGCAAGGAGACGGTCGACATTCGGATGCGCGCCCGGGCGGTTGCGCGCATCCGCCGTGTGCTCGGCGAACACGTCCAAGCCGTGTTCGGCCGCTTTCGCATCCAAGGTTTCGAAGCGCTGCCGCAGATAGTGATAGACGGCGAGCGAACCTTGCTTACCCGGTTGATTTTCGATGCTGGCGACCACGGCGCCCGTGGCGTCCATGAGGTCGATGCGTTGCACGCCATCGACGGTCGGCAATTGCCGAAGGTTGTCCTTGAACGTCGCGGTTGGGTGAATCATCGCCAGCCTGTTTCGCATTTCTGAGCTCGTTGCGGGCGGGCCTGTAACACCCTGCGCGGACATCCGCTACGAGGCGCGCGAAGATTCGGCCGCCACGCGCCATCAACGGGCATCGGAACATCTCCGGTAAGGCGACCTTGGTCTGGCCACCCAGCTCACCTTCGTTCCTGAACGCGTTCGCTCGGCCTATCCGTGATGAGCGCCGGCCCGTCATGGCCGGCTGGCGATGCGGAAAGGCGCCCGCGCTAGATCTTGGTCAGGGGCACGAGTTCGCCATAGAGGCCATTGGCGCGGCGTTCGGCGATCACCCCTGGCGTATCCAGGATCGGCCGCAGCTTGGTTCGAAACCAAGCCTTGTCCTTGTCGCGCCAAAGCGGCCATCCCGTCGCCGGTCGGGACAGCAACAGCACGTTGTTCATTCGCCGAAGAATTTCCGGCTGCTGATCGGATCTTGGCCCCGAGCCCTGACGGGTGGCGAGCTGATAGCGAAGAAGGTCGGTCAGGGACGTTCGCGCGACGACAGGCTCTGGGTGATTCTGTTTGTCGTTCAGCGCCACGGATCCGCCGCACAGAAACACCGAGATCTTGGTTGGCGGGCCAAAGAGGTTGAAGAAATCCAAGCACAGGAGCTGGGCCGCCAAGCTGGCCCTGAGCAAGGCCTTGGAGCCGAGTTCACCATCGACCAAGCCCTCTCGCCAGGCCTCGAACTCGGTCACGTCTTTGATCAGCGCCGTATCGCTTTCGGCTTTTAGGGCGGCCTTGCCGGCCTCCGTCGCTAGGGCCTGGTTGACCGGCCTGATCAATTGGCCCGCCGGGGAGTCGTCAGCAATGCTGGCCGCCACGTCCGAAAGCCCGCCAGCTTCGATCGTCGCGATCTGCGCCTCGGTGATGTCGAGGCCCGGCTCGGCCGCCTTGGCCCGGCGCAGGATCCTGCCCAGGGCCGAGCGGGCGGTCTGGTTGGTGTGAAGATCGAACTGATTGACGCCAAAGCTCAGCCCGCACCCGTCCATCGGCGCGCGCGACAGGACGTTCCAGGTGTCGGGGCCGCTTTCATTGGCCATGCAGGCCGCCTCCCAGGTTTCCACGAGCGACATGGGCGTCTCCCTCTGCTTGAGTCATTGGGCCGCGCGGCGGTTGGACTAGGTTCCCCCAATGATCGACTGACAGGCCAGGAGATCCGTCGAAAGGCTGGTCAGCGCATTGTTGAGATTGGGATCAGCCACCAGGTGCTTGTAGTCCTCGCCCGCCCGAGCGACGGCGGGCGTGTTTCTGGCGGCGTTCGCCGCGACGCCGTTCTGGGTGGTCTCTTCGTTGAGCTTGATCACCTGGCTGCGATAGATCTGGGCGAAGCCCGAGAGGTTGGGCGCGTCCCCCGAAAACAGCCGCTTGCGCGCCGCCGTGTCGACGTCGGTCACCGCGCTGGACAGCTCCAGGTGCGCATAGATCGCGATCGGCGCCAGGCGTCGGATGGTGTCGGCGATTTCACCGCCGCCGCCGGCCCCCAAGGCGACCTGGGCGGCCTTCCATTGGGCGATCTGTCCATCCACCGCGGTGAGCTTGAACGCTGTGCGCCGCACGCAGGTCAGGGCCGACGCCGCATCGAGCATGATCTCGTGCTTCTTCTTGGGATCGTAATAGGACCGGGTGGCCAGAACGCCGGTCGCGAAGACAGCCGCGCGTTTGGCCAGTTTTTCACGTCCGCCAAAGGCGGCCGCGTTGACCCCCGCGATGCCGGCGCCGATCAGGGGAATATCGTAGGCCTGGGCGCCGAGCGCGATCATGTCGGCGGCGGCGTCGTAGTCGTCCTTGCGGGCCTTGGCCAGATCCATCGCCAGGGTGACGGTGGTGACCTGCGACTGCTTGGCGGTGTTCGAGAACGCCGAGGGCGCCGGCGGGACCATGCTCACCGTCGAACAACCGCCCAAACCCAAGGCCGCCGCGGCGACGGCGCTGTAAATGACTAGTTTCGGCATCATGCCCCCCGACATGCCCATGCAATATTCGCGATATGGTAGCGTCTTGGAAAATCGCTCGCCAGGGCTTTATGGTGCGCGCAGCCCAGGCGCGGTGTTCTGCGCGCGTTGAGCGCACCTGATCGCCGCTTCCGCCGTCGGACCGCCAGGCCCGGGAACAGGTTCGGGGTCGTCGATTTGCCCGCGCCCTTGCCGCAAGGACAGCATCAATACACTCCCCGTCCCGCCGCAGGATCGGTGGGTCCGATCGTGCTCGGACTGGACACCAGCAACGTCGATAGCGTCTTTGTCGCCGACCAAGCTAGGAAGCGGGGCGGCAAGCTCTTCGGCGTTGACGTGCGCGCCTCGCAAAACGGGCCGAGGCTTCACCGGCCTGGCTGATGAAACAGATGGGCAAGGCGCAGCAGGCTCAACCCAGGGCGAAATCATGAATCCTTAGCTTGCGAGGAATGCTTGGTTGAATGACCTGCTGCCAGTCTGGTGGACACCGAGATAGGCTCAAATCAAGCTACACCAGCTTGTCACCGTCAACGCCGGGGCCAGGCGCCGCTCACGCTAGGCGCCCGGTCCCAGCGGCTCGACCGTCGGCCGCCGCGCCTCGCCTTCTTCAGCGAACTCGAAGCGTACCGCCTTGACGGTCTTCACCTGCAGCGAGCGCACGCGCGCGGCGGCCAGGTCGAAGAGCGCGATGTTGAAGCCCTTCTCCGCGCCAAAGGCGCTCTTATAGGCTACGCCGTCATAGCCGGCTTGCTTGAAGAGTTCGGCGAGCACCTGGGTGGGTGCATACTCGGCCACATCATCGCCGCGGGTCATCGGTTCGGAGAAGGCCCGATCGATCCACGTCCAGACGGACTCTTCACGTTCCGACGCCGGCGGCTCTTCAAAATAGATCGGCAGCTTGCGCGCATGGCGCGAACAATCGACCAGCTTCAGCGGCCGGACCACCTCGAACTTGGCCAGGGTGAGCGAGGCGGCCAGCCACGGCCGCGCCTCCGACATCGCCGTCTCGTCCGTCGTCGCCAGATAAAGACTGGGGATGCCTTTGGAGTTGGCGCGTCCGTCCGGCGCGCGCCCGACCAAGGGCTTCATACGCTCCGGCCGATAGGGCTCTGGAAGGGATTCTGTCCCGCCGCCGAAGACCTCGACCTCGCGCCAGTCATGACCAAGTTGCGCGCGCCAAAGGCCCGCCCCCGCCTTGAGCGTCGTCTCCCGCCGGTCGGCCGTGGCCAGGACGGACGCCAGGAAAGCCTCGACCTCCGGAGTGCGGACGTAGCGCGCCTCGCGCCTTATCGATCGCTCGAAGGCCCAGTAGCTGCTCCAGGAGGGGAAACTCGCCCGCTCACCGCCTTCAAGCTGCGCCATCATAGTCCCCCGATTGGCTTGCGCCCGCCCGTCTCGCCGGCGCCGGTTGCGATCACGACGCCGTTGGCTCCAGAGCGGCTAGGCTCTGATGTTCAGCCGGACAGGCTCTTCTGAAAGAGCGAAATAGGCCAGGCTGAAGCCGGATTTTGCATGGTTGCCTTGGCCCAGCGTCGGGAGGACGCGATAGCCCTCCAACTCCGCCCTGCTCAGCGGGGTCTTGGAGTAGTCCAGGAGAACAAGGACGCCAAGACCGTTGTATTTCAAGAGCTTGCGAACCTCATCGGCGTTCTTCTCCGGAAGAAGCTCGGCCTTCGGACACCAGGGCCGCCGCACCGCCAACTCGACGGCGACATCGTAGACGATGAAGTCGACGCGCCCCTGCCCGGTCAGTTTCCCGGGCAGGACGGTCATCCGCTCGGGCTCGGCGCGAGGGCCGAAATAGCCGAGCAGGAAGGCGCGCACGAGCGGCAGCAGCTGGCGCTCCGACCAGTGATCGAAACGAAACGATTTTCGAAATTCGGGCCGACGCAGGCTTTGGTGGAAAAGCTCGAATGCGTCGATCACCTGGCTTATGCTCGCCATGCTCCCCCCTCAGTCATCGCGGTCTTCCTGGACGCGCCGCCGCCATGACGCCCGTCGGACCCGCCTCCATTCATCGTCATCCTCTTCTTGCCCGGCCGTCCGCCCTGGCCAGCAGGTCCGCGATGTCGTCGGCGGAGATCTTCAGACCCCGACGCCGTTCGAAATAGTCAGGCAGCCAGGAGATCAGGCGGTCCTCGCAGCCGGCGCCCATGCCGACCCTGCTGGCCCAAACGCACATCTGCGCGAGCTCCTTGGGGGTCGGCGCCGCCGCGCCTTCGCCGTCAGCGGCCGGGCCCAGGCTCACGCAAAAGTCGGCCAGGCAGCTGGCCATCATAAGTTCGAACGGAACCTGACGGCCTTGCGCCGCGCACTGTTCGAGCATGGGCATGCAGATGGCTTCGGCGAGATGCTCGCCCACATTTTCGATGTCGTCGAGTTGGTCGCCCGCCTCGGCGACGACGATCAGGCCGACGAACTTGCGCAGACGCACGCGAATGTTGTCGTGCCCGCGCCTGGGATTGGCGACGCGTTCGGCCAGGCCGCCGATCACGTCCTCGAAGCCGCCGCGGACGACGTCCGGCGACAGCGCCGCAACGGTCGCTCGCACCTCGGGCGCCTCGATCAGCAGCAGGCCCAGTTCGCCCAGGGCGTTGCTGCGAAACTCGTCGGCCTCGAGCCGATGGAAGGCCTCCGCGGCCGCGACATAGGCGTTGGCGGCCTCCTGCGCCTTGCCGAGCTCGGCCTGACAGTTTCCGATGTGGTGCTGGATCGAACCGGTGTTGATCGGGTCTTGGTCGCCGACCACCAAGACCAGGGCGCGTTGCAAGGCCTCGAGCGCCGCCGCGGGGTCGCCGCCGGACTCCAGCGCCCGTCCCTGTTGGAGCATGGCCATGGCGGCGTAGTGTTCGCCGCCTGGGGTCGAGGCGAAGCGGCCTTCCGCCTCTTTGGCGAGGGCGGCGGCTCGCCCGTAGTCGCCCGCGCGCTCGGCGACGGCGGCCTGCATCATGCGGACATGGCCCAAGGCTTCGCCGTCCAGACCCTTCGCCAACCGTTCGGCTTCCGCCAGGGCCCAGGCCCGGCCGTCGGCGTCGCCCGAGCGCTCCGCCAAGGTGTAGAACTGGGTCAGCATCTGGACCGCGCGCTTAAGGTCGCCGGCGCGGGCGGCGCTGAGGCTGGCGGCCCGCATGACGGCCTTGCCCTCCTCGAACCGTCCGCTCGAGAAGAAGAACATCATCAAGCTGCCGGCCAGGCTGACGATCGGGCGGCTGAGCGTTGGACTTTGCTCAAGGTGATCTTGGCAAAGCTGGATCGCCGACAGGGCGTTGGGCAGCGCGCCGCCGATCAACGACATCCCGCCTTCCGGGTCGCCATTGCGCAGGACATTGACATTGGCGCCGGCGACATAGACCGCGACGGCCAAGGCGAAGCCGTTGACGAGCTCGAGCTCGAGAGGGATCTCCGCGCGCGCGAACAGCCGCACGGGCGACACCGTCGAGATCCGCACCAGATCGCCAGAACGAAGGATGTCGATGAGGCTCCAGCCCTGCAGCCCGGCGATCGCCGCGTCGAGATCATCGACGCCGACGGGCGCGTCACGAAGCATCATGTTGTAGAACGGAGCCGGACATTGCGCGGCGATCCAGAGGAGCTTGCGTTCATCGGCCGACAGCGCGGCCAGGGCGACGGCCAGGCACGCGCCGAGCGATGTCGACCGATGCGGCTTCGAACGCCCCGGCACCGCCAGGGTGGCCGCGCCGTTCGTCTCGATCCGTTCGACGACCAGGCCGGCGTCTTCGAAGTGCGCCGCCAGGGCGCCCATGATCTTCAGGGTCAGCGGGTGGCCGTCCGCGAGATCGAGCAGCCTTTGGACGGCGGGTCCGTCGGCCTCCAGACGGCCGCGCGCGAAATCCCCCAGCACCGCCCGCGCGGCCGCGCCGTCGAGCCCCTTCAGCCCGTGCTCGGCGTCGAACGGGACGCCGGGCAGCGTCGACTGGGAGGTGACGATGACCTGCCCCCCGAGATTGACCGCCACCAGCGCGCCGATCAGGTCGCCCACGCCGTCCAGGTCGCTCAGCTGCTCCACGCCGTCCAGGACGAGACAGGCGCGGGTCCGGTTGAGGAGCGTGCTGATCGTCTCGCCGGTCGTTCCGCCCAGGGCCAGGACCATGGCGTCCAGGGCGCTCCTGATCTCGTCTGTTGAGCGGTGCTGCTCGACGCCGAGCCACAGCACCGGCCGCGTGTTTCTCCGCGCCTTGAGCGCGGCGAGCAACGCCTGGGTCTTGCCCACGCCGCCGACCCCGGTGACCAGGACCGCGCCATGGATGTCGAGCAATTGAACGATCGCCGCCACGTCTTGCGCGCGACCATGGAGTTTGGCCGCGCCGTCGGGCGGCCCGAAGGTCGACGCCTCCGGCATGGCCGGCGCAGCGAGGCTGGCCCGCATCTTGGCGATCAGGCCGTCCTTCAGGGCGCGCATCTCCGACCGGTCGAGCAGGCCGCTGTCGTAGCCGCTGTGACACTTCTTGCAGAGGCGCAGCAGGTTATGGTGGTGGTGCGACAGGCTGACGGCGAAGTCGTCGATATGGGCGTCCTCGAGCGCCTGGCCGTCGCCGCATCGCGCGCAGCGTCCCCCCGCCTCGATCTTCAGATTGACCCTGACGTAGTCCGGGATCGCGGGGCGGGGCCGCGGCGACCGGGCCCAGGGCTCATGCAAGAAGCGGTCGAAGGCCTCGAGCTCCTCGCTCGCGATCCGCAGCTGTCCGCCCTGGTCGATGAAGGCCAGGCGGCGGTCGTCGCCCAGCGCCTGCTTGGGCGCATGCTGCATATAGGCGAAGATCAGCGCCGGCGTGACGCCCAGGCGGTGCGCCGCCTCCAGGGGTGATAGAACGGTCGTGGTGTTGGTCGTCATCGCCCCGGCCGCGTCACCGCCCGCTGTCGATCGCCTGTTGCAGGCTCCGCCGGATCATAGACCGACCCGAGCCCGAGGCGTTCTGGAACTCGACCGCCGAAAAATCGATGGCCGCCGCCGGGCGCAACAGGGTTTCGAAATAGGCTTCGCTGGCGTCGCCCTCCCGCATGAAGTTGGGGGCGTCATGGCGCAGAATGTCGAACAGCGCCTGGACGCCCACCGTCTTGATGATGAACGACCCGGGCTTGGCCGGCTTCCAAAGCAGACGGTCGCAGACCTTCAAATAGTTGAGCACGATGGCGTAGAGCAGCGCGTCGTTGCCCTCGATATAGAGGCGGCGCAACGGCGTCTTGTCTCGCGAGGCTTCCAGGACCTTGCGCAGCTTGGAAGCCGACGACAGCATGGTGCTGGTGTCGCGCCGCGGATTGGCCGAGAACAACCGCATGATCCCCTCGACGATCGTCGCGGTGGAGATGTGCCAGACCTGGGACTCGTTCAGCGCCAACAGCGCCCGGTCGCGCTTGGGCGCCACCAGGATGTGCCCCATCAGCGGGGACTCCTCGCGCGTGTTCAGACGCCGGGTGAGGAACACCGCCAGCTTGTCGGGGGTCCAGCGTTCCGGGGGCTCGTCGGAGATGTTGTAGCCGAACAGCTCGTAGGTGAGGCTCTTGTCGACCTGTTTCTGGGTGGAGTTGATCGTCGCGAACAGCTGGGCTTGGTAGGGCTTTGGCAGGTCCATGAACACCGAGCAGATCATTTCGGTGTTCAGGCGATCGGGCTTGCGCACATGCTGGAACCCGTCCAGCCGATGCTGGCCGTCGATGATCGCCGCCAGCTTGGCGTTGGTGGGGATGGTCAGCTCCAGGCAGCCGTCGGCCAGCTCCACCACCTGCCAGGCGACCGCGCTTTCGCCGTCGTCGTCCGGGTCCTCGGTGCTGATCAGGCCGGTGTCCTGCGCGAAATTGGCCGCCAGGATGATCGAGTTGGGGAACGCGGAGTCGTCGCGGTCGATATATTCGGCGATCTCGACGGGCCGGCCGCCCTTCTTGCCGCGCTGGGTGCCGTCGACGTCGTAGCCGTCGTCGTCATCGATGCTGGCGCGCATGCGGTCGCTGAACGTGACGTCCATCAGGACATGGGCCGGGATGATCGCCACGTAGTAGACGCCCAGCGGCTGTTCGACCCGGAGCGCTTTGACCTTAACAGGATACATCGCGCGCCTCAGACCTTGAGTTTGATGTTGGCGGAGCCGGTGGCGAGCGGCGCGTCCAGGGCCCCGCCGACGGCGGCCTCGGGACTGGCCTCGTCATGCAGCGAGGGATTGTCGGCGTTGGCGATCCACCAGATCCACAGCGACCCAAGACTGGCGGCCACGGCGGCCGTCCAGGCGAAGGCTGACGCCGGCCGCGCGTGGGAGATGAGCATCAGGCCAACGACGAGGGCCAGGAGGATCAGCACGATCGAGAAGGCGTGCATCCGCTTGCTCTTCACTTCGAAGACCATCTGAACGCAGGACGATGCGATCAGCGCGGGAAAGAAGGTCACCAGCGAGGTGTAGGTGTTGTTCCAGTCCCGCGCCGCGGGCGGCAGCCCATTGGTCTGGATCAGCTCCACCCAGACGCCCAGCCCGCCCAGGCCGAACACGCAGGCGATAAAATACATCCAGTACACGAACTCGCGGCTGGGGCGCTTTGTCCGTCGCATCAATTCGGCGCCGACGAGACGAAAGCCGTTCGCGCTGCTGGGCGCGGACTCTGCTGCGATCAAATTAGCCCCCCGTCATATCGCGGCCAAGCTTAGTCCCTTTTGCCGGTCCGTCACCCAAAAGTTGATCTTTCGATCGCCCCGCACGCATCGCGGGTCACCCTCTCGGCCGCCCGCCGGTCGTCACCGACCACTGATCTGTTTGAGCAGGGTCGGCCTGTCCGGCGCGGGCAGGCCGAAGGCGGCGGCGACCTCGCCCGAGGCCCCTTCCAGCGCCGCCAGGCGTTCGCCCTCGTCCTCGCCCGCGAGTGAGAACGACGCCTCGACCCTGTCTTCCAGGGCTTGGGGGCGGCCGCCCCAGCCCGTTTGCGACGTCCAGACCAAGCCCTCGAGCCGCGTCGCCCCGAGCTTGACCTTGAAGGGGCCTCGCGCGCCCTGCTCGCGCAGATAGGCCAAGGCCGTCGTCAGGAACCCATCCCAGGTGGCGATGACGTCGTCGGCGTAGAAGCGGCCTTCCGTGGCGTTGTCGCCGAGGAGCCTGTCGACCGCCCAGACTTCGCCGGTGGCGCGAAACTGCATGGTCATGCGCTCCAGGGGCGTCTGGGCCCCCGAGCGCAGGCTGCCGCTGTAGGTGAGGAAGCCGCCCCGAGTGGTTCCCCAGCTGAAGCCGCCCGGCCAATGCAATAGCGGCGCGTGGCCGCCTATCCCGAAATCAGACGGCGGCGACCACGCCGCCGGCAGGATCCGGGCATAGAAGTGACGGCCCGGCGCGAACGACTTCCTTCCGGCGACGCCGTCCTCGTTGATCGGCAATTCCGCCGACGGTTCGAACCAGAGGGCCGGCGTCTGCGGCGTCGCGGCCCGCCATTCGAGCGCGGGCGCTGGCGGGACCGGCGTCACGGTCGCCAGCGACGCCCCCAAGGCCTCGACGAAGATAGACTTGAGCCCCTCGCGCGCCGCGGCCAGCTCGGCCTTGGTCGCGCCCGTGGGCAGGTGGAAACCGATCGGCGCGCGCCGCCCGCGGAGGTCGAACGGCAGGGCCTCGGGCCTGGCGCCGTCGAACGCGGTGTTCCAGACCAGGATGATGCGGCTGAGGGTGAGCGCCTTCTTGGCGTAGCCGAGCTCGATCAGGACATTGGGGTTGGCCAGGGCCTTGCCCGTCGAACTGACGGCGATGGGGGTCACGTCGCCGACGAAAACCGCCGCCGCGTCGATCTTGGCCAGGATGGTGGCGACGATGTCCGGCGAGCCGGGAACGCCCTTGGTGTCGGACGTCAGCTCGTGGCGCTCCTCGATCTGCACGTGCAACGCGTCGATCGCCAGGGCCAGAGCGTCGCGCACGACGTCGCGCGTCACGCGGGCGTCGAGGTCGCTTTGCCAGGACCAGAAAATACTGCTCATGCGCCGATCATAGCGTCGCGGACAACCCGGTCGAGCTTGATCGCCGCAAATCAGTCTGGTGGAACGACACCGATGCGCCCACCATTACTTGTTTGGCCTTCCGAGGTGAAGCTTGTCCATCGCTCCGTATCCTCCGTCACCGGTACGGCGACGGAGGCAGGAGGCTCAAGAGCGGCTACGGGACGCCGAACCTTAAACGTTCCGCTTGAGATCCTCACGAATTAGCCCGGCCGTGAACGTGCCCCAAAACTCGCGTAGATCCTCGTAGGCGTCGTCTGGATCGGCGTGCATGTTCTCGGCCTTGGCGTAGGCCGTGAGCAGCAGTTCGATGCCCGCGCACGCGCGCTTGATCCGCAGCGACACCTCCTCGACGTCCAACTCATCGGGAGCCAGATCGGCCAGCGCCTTCAGCGGATCAAGCACCTCCGCGACGAAGGGGTGCTTGTGGTTGATGGTGACGATAGCTTTTCCGGTCAGGTGCTTGATTTGCATCAAGCTCTTTCCAGGCCATTGCCCGTCCACCAAGGTCACCGAGCGCTTGTCGAAGCTCTCGCGCACCCACTGAGCCTTGTCGATGGCCTCGGGGTCTTCGGGATCGAGCCCCATCGTCTCGATGACGTCATCGATCGCCGCCTCGATGTCCTCTTCCGACGCGTTGGCGTTGGCCCGCCCCCCTGGGGCCGTCTGGTCGAAGTCATCGACGGCGCCGTGGGTGGTGTTGTGACCGTCGCCGGTCGTCGAGCGCTCTTCCTGCTCGACCTCCTTCCAATAGGTGCGGATGTCCTTACGGGCGTCGAGGATCGGCTTTTTAAGGGCGTTCTTCAGCTCTTCGCGTAGTTTTCGGACCGGCTCGGCTCCGCGCTTGACGTTGCGGACTTGGAAGTACTCGTCCAACGCCGCAGGAAACTCGATCTGGACGCCAATATAGCGGTCCAGGAACTCCTTGCCGCCGGGATAAAGCTTGGGTACTAGGTCGTAGTAGATCTCGCGACCGTTGCGGAGAATGCTGACCTTGCTTTCGTTCTCGGGAATATAAAGCTCGGCGAAATCCTCCCGCCCCTTGGTCGCGCGGCCGCCCGCCCCGCTCTTTTCGCGGAACTTCTTGGGCAGCAAGGCCACCGTCCAGCGCACTTCGTGGTAGTCGATGGTGAAGGTGCCTTCGTCGACGATCTCAGAGCGCAGATCGCCAAACTTCTTGGTCACCCGCTCATTCTCCATCCGGAACAATGGGTCGTGCAGGGTGATTTCCGTGCCGTCGAACTCGATGCGCAGACCAGAATCGATAAACTTGCGATAGGCGCGGGCCAGAAACTTCTTGAGGTCCTGAATTCGCTCCTGGACCGCCGTGCCAAACCGCCCGCCGTGAACCAGCCGGTCGACCTTTCTCCAGACCACGAGGGTTCCAGAAGCGAAGGGCTCCTTCCGTTCCGGGTCGAACATCAGATGCTCGAAGTCTTCCGGCCAACCGCTGACCTGCTCGACAACCAGGACATTCTGGACGCCGTCGCGAACGTCCTGAAGATCGAGATAGGTTCGGAAGATGCGGTCATCGCCGCGCGGCAAGGTGTAGATTTCGACGCGCTGCGCCTGGCTCAACGAGGCCAGCTTCAGGCCCATGCCGAACCGGCCAAGGCTGCTGCGGCTGTTGTAGCGGCTGGAATAGCCCAACGACAGGACGCTGGCCAGGATCTCAGGGGAGATCCCGGCCCCGTCGTCGCCCACCGCCATGTCGGTGACCGAGCCGTCGCTGGTCTTGGGCATCACCATGCGAATGTTGCTGGCCCCGGCCTCGTAGGAATTGTCGAAGAGTTCGCCGACGGCGGCGCTCAGGTCGAAACCCGCGTCGCGCGAACTTTCCAGGGCTTGATGCGGCTGTGTCAGCGGCGCTTCGGGATAGGAATTGGTGTTGGGCGTCTCGTTCGTCATGACGAAGGTCTCTCTGTTTGGCTGGGTCGGTCGAGGATCCGACCCGGCGGGAGCATCCGATCTTGAAGGCCTAGGACGCGGACGAAGGCCCGCGCCCTAGGTCGGCGACGGTCGGGGAGCGGGTCTAGGCGGCCTGGTCACGCAGCGCCCGGGCGCTGGCGCGCGCGCGGCTGAGCGATTGGCGGACATAGTCGACCGACTTGCCCATCTCACGCGCGACGGCGCAGGCGTCGTCGTTGTTGGCCCAGGCGAGCACCAAGACTCGCGTTTTGGCGGGCGGTAATTTCGCAACCAGGTCAGCGGCTTCGACATAGGTGGCCCCGAGTTGATCACCCTTGGCCTCCGCGAGACTGGCGCCGTCGCGAATGCCGAAGCGTTGGAGAATTTTCTGACGGCGGCTGAGCTTGACCCGAGCGAAGGCGGTCGCCGCCTCGATCAGATCCTGGGGAGAGCCCAACCTGTGGGGACGGCTGACGAGGCGGTTGAGGGCTTCTTCGAGCACTTCGGCCCGATAAGCGTTTGTCGTTTTGGCCAGGCGCGTTTGCAAACGCGCGACCGCTTGGGTCACGTTCTTATTCATCTAGGTCGTCCTTCGCATTTGGCGAGGCCGCCTAAGGGTCGGACCCGCCGCTTCGGATGTGATACGTCACCTTACGAGAAGAAGGTGATCGCACCCTCTATGTAACGTGAGATCGGCGTTTATTGCAGCGCTCTTGGCGTTTTTCTTCGACGGGGCGCTCATCGGGACAGGCGAGCGTCGAAGGGGCGTCGCCGCTGTAAGGGCGCGGGTTCTGAAAGAGCCGGCTGGACGGAACCGCTCACCGTCCCGTAGGTCGAGAAGCGGCGCGCTTCGAACAGGACGACGCGGACCTGTTGAGCTCGGTCATCTTGAGCGGCGCGCCGCCACGGCGGTCGCGGCGACCTCAGTGCGCAAGCGGAGCCGGCTTGGTCAGCAGCACAGTGCGCCAGGAGATGTCCTTGCGGCCCAGCAGGTCCGGCTTGTCGCCCAGGGCGCGATACTCCAGGCCCGCCAGCGGTGCGAGGCGACCCAACTCTTCGCCGCTTACCGGATACATGACCCGATCCATGTCGCCCGGCCCCAGACGCAAGGTGAGATAGATCTCCCCGCCCGGCGCCAGCAGCTCGCTCAGACGCTCCAACGCCTCGCGCCGCTGGCGGGGCGGCACATGCATCCACACCGCGCTGAGCACGATTAAGTCGAAACGGCGGCCCGCAAGTGCGGGCGCTTGCAGCCTGGGCATGGAGGTGTCCAGCCACTGGATCTTGTCGGCGCCGTGCAGGGTGCGCCCCAGGCCGCGCATGCGGTCGGAAGGCTCGGTGGCCCAGACGTAGTGACCAAGGCCGACCATGGCGGCCGCATCGCGACCGCTGCCGGCACCGACATCGAGCACGTTCAACGGCGTCGCACCGCTCAGCTTTGCGGCCAGGTAGGGATGGGCCTGCCCGAAGTCCAAGGCCTCGTAGCGGTCGACCAAGTCCTCGGCGCCGCGATCATAGAACGCCAGCGTGCGAGCCTTGGCGGTGAACGGCTTGGCCGCGTCCAGGGCGCTGGGGATCATCATCGCGAAGCTGAAGGCGGCGGCGAGGCTGAACATGATCTGGAGCAAGGTCCGAACGAGATAGGGCTTGTCATGCCAACTCTTGCCCGGCGCTGCGACAAAACCGGACGCATCGAACCGTTCGAGCCAAGAAAGGTATTCGTCCGTGATGTAGCGCAGACGATGCAGGATGAAGACCAAGACAACATTGCCCGCGAACGCCAGGCCCAGAAGTCCCAGCTGAAACCAAGGCGAGGTCTCGGCCTTGGCGACGCCGAACCACAGGCCGCCCGTCAGCGACATCGAGATCACCGGGATCTGCCAGAAGAGCTGGTTGAGCGACCTCAAGGTCTGGGAGTTCTGGTCGTAGACGGCCAGGTCGTGGTTCGTCGGCGCGGCCTGCGGCGGCGCGGGAACGGCAGGGGGCGGCGCAGGGCGGCGGGCCATGGGAAGTCTCGCGATGCAGACGGCTGAACGCCCCGCCTGGCAGCGCGCGGGTTCGCGCGGCCAGCAGAGCGTGAGCCGAAGGATTGTTCAAGCCCGGCGTCGCCCCTCTTGGCGTGAGGGTCGTCGGCCTCGGGTCCTGGCCCTAGCCTGTCCACACAGATTCGAGGCGATCGACGACGCGGGAGTCTCCATGGTCCACCTCCAAGGCAAGCGCATCGGCCAGACGCTCTACATTCACCGCACCGCGCGCGACGAGCTCGAGGCGCCCCTGCGCGATGAGCTTGCCCTGGCCGAGGACATCGCCCAGACCAACGCTTGGTCGGTGGCCAAGCTGCGGCGCGGCGAACGGCGGGTGTCGCTTCTCACCTATGAAGATTTCGAGCACCCCTTCCCCGCCCTGCTCGAAAGCCTGACGATCGATCTGGAGGCTGGCGCGGCGACCCGCCGAAGCTATCGAACGCGGGCCAATCCGCCAGTCCTGCACCGCAAAGAGCTCCTCCTGCGGCGTGATGATCCCCGCCGCATCCGCTATGGCGACCTGACGCGCGCGCTTGAGGACCGGGGCCTGCTGCGGGCGTCGCGGTTCATCGGCACGCGCCGGGTCTGGGACGCGCGGCTGACCGCCGCCGGGGTCAGGGTTGTCGACCACCAGTTGATCGACGACAAGTCAGGGCCCGCCCCCGCCGTGCGCCGCCATCTGGCGGCGATCGCCCGCGACGGGTTCTCCGCGCCCATCCAGGCGCTGCTGCGCCACGGTGTCATCGCGCCGGGGGTGAGCGTCCTCGACTACGGCTGCGGACGCGGCGCCGATGTCGAAGGTCTGCGCCAGGCTGGCGTAACCGCCTCGGGCTGGGATCCCTACTACGCGCCAGACACGCCGCGCGGCCCCGTCGACGTGGTCAATCTCGGCTTTGTCCTCAACGTCATCGAACGCCCTGAAGAACGGCTTGAGGTCCTGGACGCGGCCTTCGCTCTGGCGCTCGGCTGCCTGGCCGTCGCCGTCATCACCGCCAGCAACGCCCAATGGGATCGCGGGCGCCCCCTGGCCGACGGGCTGGTGACACGGCGCGGCACGTTCCAGAAGTTCTATGCCGACACCGAGCTGAAGACGCTTCTGGAAGGGCGCCTGGGCTGCGAGGCCTTTCGGGTCGCCGCCGGCGTCTATCTGGTGTTCAAGGACCCGCTGCTCGAGCAGGCCTTTCTGCTTCAGCGCCAGACCCGCCAGTCGGGCGGCCGACCTCGCTTGGCGCTGTGGCGGGCGCGCGAAGCGCGGCGGGCGAAGATCGAG
>NZ_AKKF01000034.1 GCF_000281955.1 Caulobacter sp. AP07
GGCAGGCGACCGCCGATCTCGATCGAGCCGTCCTCGATCGCCTTCCACGCCTCGCCCGGCGCGGTCAGCCCCAGATGGTCGATGGCCATGTATTCGGTGGTCGTGAAACAGTCGTGGGTCTCGACCACGTCGATCTGCGACAGGTCGCTGACCCCGGCGCGAGCCCGGGCGTCTTCGATGGCGCGGCGGACCTGCGGAAACACGTACTCCGCCCCTTCGCTCGCCCGGATCTTGGCGGCGTAGGAGATCGGGGCGGAGCGGTGCCCCCAGCCCTTGATCCGGGGCAGGCTTTCGAGCGGAATTCCGCGCTTGGCGGCATATTCGGCGGCTCGTCTTTCCGAGGCCAGGAAGACCACGGCGGCGCCGTCCGTAACCTGGCCGCAGTCCTGTTTGCGGGTGCGGCCTTCGACCACCGGATTGGCCTCGTCGTCGGCGGTGAAGCTGCGATCGTTGAATTGCCATTGCCGCGTCTGGGCGTTGGGATTGCGCTTGGCGTTGGCGAAGTTGACCTCGGCTATGCGCATCAGGTGCTCGGGCTTGAGACCGTAGCGGCGGTCATATTCGTCGGCCAGGTCGGAGAAGGCCCGCGGCCAGACGAACTGGGCGTCCTGGAATTCGTGACCCGCCCAGGCGGCCGCGGCCAGGTTTTCGGCGGCCTTCTGACCGCTGACATTGCGCATCTGCTCCAGACCGACCACGCAGGCCAGGTCATAGCGCCCCGCCTCGATCTCCGCCGTCGCCGCCAGGATCGCCACGCTGCCCGAAGCGCAGGCCGCCTCGTGGCGGGAGGTCGGCAGACCGTCGAAATCGGGGTGGACCATGCCGAAAAACCCGCCCAGCAGGCCCTGACCGGCGAACAGGTCGCCGACGAAGTTGCCGACATGCCCGGTATCGACGTCCCTGGCCTCGAGCCCGACGGCGTTCAGCCCCTCGCCGATCACCTCCGAGAAGGCGTCGGCGAACTCCAGGCCCTGGCGGGCCCAGTTGTTGGCGAAGTCGCTCTGCCAGCCACCGATAATGTAGGTCATGGTTTCCTCGCCAGGGCCGCTACCAGCCTCTCCGAATGTTAGTCTTATTACACAAGCTAATCGACGACAGCCAAGGCGGGCCGTTCGTCCATGAAGGCCGCGAAGGACTGATGGGCGTCGCCATAGGCTTCGCGCGGATTGACCCTCATCGCGGTGTGCAGAGCGGCGCCGATCCGGCCCTCCTCCAACTCGACCGGCGGACCTTCGACGGCCGTCGCCGCCCGCACGCGCCCGCCACCGCAGACCAGGGTCTGGCCTGTCACGTCGCAGGCCTCGCCGACCAGCCAGGAGACAAGGGGAGCCACGGCGGCGGGATCCATCCGCGCGGCCAGACCTGGCGATAGATGCTGCTGCGTCATCGCGGTCACCGCATAGGGCGCGATGGCGTTGATCATCAGGTCGCGCGAGCGCCCCTCGATCGCCAGGCCTCGGACCAGGCCGATCAGGGCCGCCTTCGATGAGGCGTAAGCCGCCATGCCGTCGCCGCCGTGCAGGCCGGCCGACGAGGCGCTGACCACGATCCGCCCGGCCGGCGCCGCCGACAGCACGGGCCAGGCCGCGTGGACCAGATGGAAGGCTCCGAAGAAGTTGATGTCGAAGACCGCCCGAAATCCTTCTCGGGTCTGCCGGTGCAGCCGTTGGGTCTCCGGAACGCCGGCGTTGGACACCACGGCGTCCAGCCTTCCAAATTCCGCCAGGGCCTGGGCCACCAGCGCCGCGCCGGTCTCGGGATCCTCGGCCGGATCGAGATTGGCCACGGCCCGGCCGCCGGCCGCGCGGATCTCGGCCACGACGGTTTGCGCGCTGCTCGCCTGCTCCCGATCGACCCAGCGATTGTTGACGACGACACTGGCGCCGCGCGCCGCCATATCCAGCGCATAGGCGCGACCCAGGCCCTTGCCCGCGCCGGTCACGATCACCACCCGGTCGCGCAAGTCGCCGGCGCCCACTGCGTCGTCCTGACGGATGCCCAACATGTCTTCTCCCTGTTGTGTCGATCATCCACGACATAGTATCGTTATGCAAGTGATTAGACGCACCGCGTGGCCGTGGCGGCGTTTCGCCGTCAGCCGAGCGCCAAGTCTCCGCGAAAGGGCGTCACCAGCGGCCGCGTCATCAGGCCTGGCGCGGCGGCGCAAACGATCGGAATGGCGTTGATCACCGTTCCGGCGACGCCCAGCTGCTCGGCCGAGGTCGCGGTGACGTCCCCGTCCCGCTTGTCCATGTCGACCGACAGCCGCACCCCGGGCTGGCCTTCGATACGGATGCGCCACAACGGCGGGTCGGGCTCCTCGAGGTGCGCCGTTTCCATGTACCAATGGATCGACATCACCAGCTTCGGCCTCCCCGCGACGATCCCGATCCAGCGCCAGTTCACATGGCTGACGCCGCCCTGGGCGATTGGCCCGGCCGCGACGCTCAGATCCTCGGAGGCCGCGAAGACCTGGTGCTCGGTGTCGATGCGATCCAGCCCAAGCCTCAGGTGCTCGGCCATGGCCGAGAGCACCTCGGCGTACATCCCGTTGAGCGCCGCTGCCGGCCCCCAGTCGGGATCATTGGGATTCACGGCCCCAGGATCGCTGCCGAAACCCAGGATTCCGAACACATAGTCGGGATTGCGCACCGCCCGGCAGTCGACGCTTTCGACCACCTCGATCTGGTCCAGCTCGGAACAGAGGCCGCTGGCCACCACGGCCAGTTGCTCGCCGGCGAAACCGGGATTGAGGCCCGCCGCCATCAAGGTACTTCCGCCCGTCGCGCAGGCGGCTTCCAGGGCCTCGCGCCGCGGGCCGGTCCAGTGCTGAGGTCGGCTGTAGCCGTTGATGCTGATGACGTTCTTGCCGCCCGCCAACAGCCGCAGAATCTCAGCGTCATGGGAGCCATAGGGCGGCGCCAGCCGGGCGCAGTGGATGACCACGTCGGCGTCGAGCGCCAGGATCTCGTCCACGTTCCGAGTGGCGACCACGCCCGTCGTCGGCCGGCGCGCGATGTCGCCTGCGTCCCGCCCGGCCTTGGCCTCGCCGTAGACATAGAGGCCGACCAGTTCCATCGCGGGATGGTCGATGATCGCCCGCAGGCAAGTCTTGCCCATGGCGCCCGTGGCCCACTGGATGACGCGATAGGTCATGGCTCCTCCCCGCTTTCGGGAGACTCCTAGCGCACATAGTATCGTTATGAAAGTGACTTTGCCAGCGAGTGCTAGCGGATGGGTTCCAGCGCCGGCGGCGCGTGCGCCTCGATCACCTCGAAGGTCACGTCGTGCGCCTCGACGGGTTGGCCACAGCAGGAGCAGGTGACCGCCGGGTCCAGATCGTGGCCGTCGGCCTTGTGCCGCAGCAGAAGCGGCGGTCCCTCGGGCGAGACATAGTACTTGTCGCCCCAGCGCAGCAGCATCAGCAGAACCGGATAGTAGTCGATCCCCTTCTCGGTCAGCCGGTATTCCGACCGCCGGCCGCCGAGGTCATGGGCGCGGATCACGCCGCGCGCGGTCAGCCAGGAGAGCCGCTCGGACAGGATGTTGGTGGCGATGGCGGTGTCGCGATGGATCTCGTCGAACCGTCGCAACCCCGTGAAGATCGAGCGCAGCACCAGGCTCGCCCAGCGGTCTCCGGTGATCTGAGCGACATCTACCATCAGGCTGGAGGCGTCATCGACCGCGTTGCGCTGCTGACGACGCCGGCTGTAGCGCGCCGACATCCAGCCGACGCCCGGTCCCTCGGTCCAGTCGACGTCGCGGGCGCTGATCTCCTCGCCGCACTTCAAGCAGGTGGGGACGGGATCGAAGATCTGGCCGCAGGTGCGATGGCGCAATCGAAGCCGCAACTTGCCCTCGGCCGCGCCCCAACGGCGCTCCCAGCGCAGCATCATCAGGGCCGGCCAGTAGAGGTCGCGGCCCTTGCGGGTCATGCGGTACTCGTAGCGCGGCGGCGCTTGGCTATAGAGCACCTTCTCCAGGACGTCGGCGGCGACCAGCCGCTTCAGCCGGTCGCTGAGCAGGGTCTGCAGCAGGCCCGTGCGCGCGCGAAACTCATCGAACCGGCGCGCGCCGATCCAGGAGGATTCCAGGATCAGCAGAACGGAAGCATCCCCCACCACCTCCAGCGCCCGCCAGATCGAGCAGGTGCGGATGAATTTCGGGGCGGTCATCGATCGGATCGACTCTTGCAGGCCCGGCGAGATCCGGCGAGCAAGAGTCGCGGAATGGGTGCGGCTATGCAAGTCGCTTTCGACGCGACTGGTCCGCCATCGGATAAACGATCAGCTTGAGGCCACCCCCGCCAGATCGCGCCGCAGGACCTTGCCCAACGGGTTACGCGGCAGGGCCGGTATGATCCGCAGTTTCTCCGGCAGTTTGAAGATGGCGATATCGTGGGCCTTCAGATGGGCGTTCAGCTCGTCCAGCGTCAAATCCTGCTCGGGCCGCAACGCCACGACCGCGCAGACCCGTTCGCCCAGACGCTCGTCGGCATAGGCCGCGCAGGCGCCCTCCCGCACCTTCGGATGGCTCTCGATCAGCACGTCGATCTCGGCCGGCGAGATGTTCTGGCCACCGCGAATGATGATCTCCTTGCGACGGCCGACGAAGCGGTAGTAGCGCCCGTCCCCTTCCGAGGTGATCTCGAAGAGGTCGCCGGTGCAGAAGAAGCCCTGGTCGTCGAAAGCCCGCCGCGACAGTTCCGGCGCCTTCCAATAGCCGTCGAAGGTCATGGCTCCGGCGATGCGCAACTCGCCCTCGACCCCCGGCGCGGTGATCTCCTCGCCGGTATCGGGATTGACCAGCCGGGTCTGGATCTTCGACGGAAACGCCGCCGGCCAGTCCACGCCGTTGGCCCCGAAGCGCGGGAAGAACCGGGCCCGCTGTTCGGGATCGGGAATGGCCTCGCCGGTCGAGAACAGCGACGTCCCCTCGTTGGAGCCGAACACGTTCATCACCGTGACGCCGTAGCGATCCTGCCAGCCCTTGACCATCCAGGGCGCCAGCGGCGCGGAACCGGAGCCCAGGCAGCGCAGCTTGGACAAATCGGTCTTCGACAGCAGGGCCTCGTTCTGCAGCAGCATGTTCAGCACGGTCGGCGGCGCGACGGTGTAGGCCACGCCCTCGTCCTGCATCTGGGCCAGGAACAGCGGCAGGTCGAAGGGGTGATGCTGCACCAGTCGTCCCTGGGCGATCAGCCAGGTCATCACCATTCCGCCGATGGCGGCGATGTTGATCAGCGGGAACGGGTTGAGGATCGAATCGCCGTTCTGAATGCCGGCGGCCTCGACCAAGGCCTCGCCATTGATCACCCAGTGGTCGTGATGGCGCGGCACGCCCTTGGGCATGGCTTCCGTGCCGGAGGTCCAGCAGATGGTCAGCGCCTCGGCCGCGTCCAGATCGGACGGGGTCGGATAGGGCGCGGTCGAAGCCGCCTTGATCAAAGCGTCCAGCGTATGGGCGCCCGTAGGCGCCGCGTCACCCAGGCTTACGATCTGAGTTTTCGTCAGGCCAGCGGCCTTCAATTCCGCCAGCATCGCGGCATGCTCGCAGCCGTGGAAGGCGCCAACGGTCAGGTAGACCTTCGGTTCGACGCTGGGCAGGATCTGGCGCAGTTCATGGCCGCGATAGCCCATGGCCACCGGGCTGAAGATCGCCCCCATACGGGCGCAGGCCAAGAAGGCCAGCACGCCCTCGACGAGGTTGGGTAACTGGGTGGCGACGACGTCGCCCCGACCAACGCCAAGCCTGGCGAAAACGTGGGCCATCACGTCAACGCGCGCGTCAACCTGCGCATAGGTCAGACGCTGTGGCGGGGTCCCGACCAGAGCCTGGCGGTTGGCGGGATCGACCAGCGCCTCCCGGTCCGGGGACGCCGCAACCGCCTTGCGAAGGAGAGAGTCGATGGTCTCGCCGCGCCACCAGCCTTTGCGACGATATTCCGTGACACGTTCGGGCGGACTGGGACGCAAGCTCGTCCTCCATTGCAAACCAGGGTCAAGGGCGCGTCGGACGCCGCTCATTCCCAGCTTGCATGGTCAGTATCGTAATGCAAGTCAACTGACGAAGGGACGGCCCGGGAGCACGGCCCATTCGATCGTCGCCGACTTCGAAACTTCCAAGGCGAAAGGATACGACGCGATCCGAGCTGGCCGGCGGAACGCCGCGCACGTTGGGTTCGCGAGTGCTCCAGGCACAGGACGCGGCAGCAACTGTGGGCCATGGAGAACGAGCAGAAGGTCGCCGCCGCGAGGGCGGCCTATCAGGATGACGACGCGCCGCGCGACTGAGGTCGAGCACGAGAATTACCGGGCGTGGGATCCGCGCCTGGGCGTCCCCACCCGCGGTTCTCGCCCGGCGACGTCTGTGTGGCAGACGTCGCCGGGCGTCGCCGCCTGCGGCGGCGGCGAAGGGGTGACGATCTATTCGACCGCGACAACCACGACCGACTTGGCCGGAATGTCGAGAGTGAGCTTGTCGCCGACCAGACGCCCGCCCTTGTAGGGAACCGGAGCGACGACGGGTTTGGCGCCAAAGGCGTTGAACGCGTCCATCTTGTCGGCGGTCAGGAGCTGGCCCGAAACAGATCTGGCCTTGAGTCCGCCGAGCGACACGCTGAGCTTAATGCTGTCGTCCGGCGACATGTTGGCCACGCCGATATAGGTCTTTCCGTCCTTGCCCTTGGCGGCCGAGGCGTTGAACGCCGGAATGGTCGTGGCGCCGATGGTGATCTTGGGCGCCTGCACCTCAAGCGGCACGGCCGTGGCGTCCTGGAACGGCGTGTACATCTTGAACGCGTAGTAGGTCGGCGTCAGGACGATCTGGTCGCCCTTGGTCAGGATCATCGCCTGCAGGACGTTGATGGTCTGGGCGATGTTGGTCATTTTCACACGGTCAGTGTGATGATGGAAAATATTGAAGTTCGCCGCCGCCAACACGCCGTCGCGAAGGGTGTTGAGCTGATAGAGGTGGCCGGGATTGGTGCCCGGCTCGACGTCGTACCAAGTGCCCCATTCGTCGACGAAGAGACCGATGCGCTTGTCCGGATCGTTCTTGTCGAGCACGGCGATGTGCTGGGTAAGCAGGTCCTCCATCCGCAAGGTCTGCGCAAAGGTTTGGCCCCAGGCGGCCTTGTCGAAGCCGGTGGCGGCGCCCTTCTTGTCCCATTTGCCGGTCGGCAGCGTGTAGTAGTGCAGCGAGATCGCGTCCATGAACCGGCCGGCGTTCTTGGTCACCACGTCAGTCCAATTGGTGTCGAAGGCGTTGGCTCCCGAGCCGACGCGCACGGCCGGATTGTCGTTGTTCTTGTGGAAGAACGCCGAGAAGCGACGATACTCATTGGCATAGTATTCCGGGGTCATCTCGCCGCCGCAGCCCCAGCTTTCGTTGCCGATGCCGATGAACGGCACCTTGAACGGCTTGTCGCGACCGTTGGCGCGCCGCTCCTGGGCCAGGGTGTCGTCGCCCGGCGAGGTCATGTACTCGATCCACTCGCGCATCTCGGTCGGATCGGACGAGCCGACATTGATCGAGAGGTAGGGGTCCGCGCCGACCTGTTCGGCGAAGTCCATGAATTCGTGGGTGCCGAACGCATTGCTCTCGGGCGAGCCGCCCCACCAGTTGTTCTTGCGCGAAGGACGCTTGGAGCGCTCGCCGACGCCGTCGCGCCAACGATATTCGTCGGCGAAGCAGCCGCCGGGCCAGCGGATCACCGGAACCTTGAGATCCTTGAGGGCGCCGACCACATCGCTACGGATGCCGCGAACGTTGGGAATCTTCGAGTCCGGCCCGACCCAGACGCCGTCATAGACGCCCGCGCCCAGGTGCTCGGAAAACTGTCCGTAGACGTAGCGGGAAATCGGCGCGCCGGGCTGGTCGGCTTTCAACGCCGCCGTGGCGGCCAGTTCGGCGGCTTGCGCGTTCGTCGCTATCGCCAGGAGCGCGATCGCCGCCGCGCCCAGGATTGTCTTGGCCTTCGCCATGTTCTCTTCCCCAATTGCTCTCGCGGGTGATCGCCCTCCGGGCTTCTCACCGTCCCCAGATTGCTGCGCGAGGCTTCACGATGTGACTTGGTAGCAGGCTTAGTTTTGTCCTACAATAACCAAGAACCACGTGATATTCCGAAGCCGCGCGGCCTTTCACACGCCCGGTTGTGGGTTTTAACTCCCTTGGTATCCGCCTCAGCGCCGCATGCGTTGACGCAACGACGCAGACGATATACTCGGACAAAATATCAAGAATGGGCAAAGCCAGCCTGACTTGCGCGACCGCGCTCGACTAAAGAGGAAACGATGCCCGCCATTCCGCAAAGCGCGCCGACCGTAGCCACCGACACCCCGCAACAGCGCCACGGCTCGGCCTTGAGCCTGCTGGCCAGCCTGTTCTTCATGTGGGGCTTCATCACGGTCATCAACAACACGCTGCTGCCGCATCTGCGCAGCGTTTTCGTGCTGGATTACACCCGCACGACCCTGATCGAGTCGGTCTGGTTCATCGCCTATTTCGTGGCCTCGATCCCCTCGGCCAAGCTGATCGAGCGGATCGGCTACCAGAAGGCGATCGTCATCGGTCTACTGGGCATGGCGGTCGGAGCGGCCATGATGGTCCCGGCGGCCATCCTCACTTCCTACGCCCTGGTGCTGACGGCGCTGTTCGTGATCGCCAGCGGCATCACCCTGCTGCAGGTGGCGGCCAATCCCTATGTGGCGGTGCTCGGTCCGCCCGAGACCGGCTCCTCGCGCCTGAACCTGGTACAGGCGTTCAACTCGCTGGGCACCACCCTGGCCCCGCTGTTCGCCGGCTACCTGATCCTGGGCCGCTCCAAGAGCGGCACGGCCCAGGCCGGCGTCGCCCTGACCGCCGCCGAGCGCCACGCCGACGCCCAGTCGGTGATCCTGCCCTACGTCATCGTCGCGATCGCGCTCGTGTTGCTGGCCCTGGTCATGGGTCGCGTCCGCCTGCCGACCATCGGCCAGGCGACCCAGCGCGCGTCGCGCGAGGCTCGCAAGGGCCTGTCCCTCTGGACGCACCGCAACCTGGTCTGGGGCGTGCCGGCGATCTTCATCTACCTGATCGCCGAAATCGGCGTGGCCAACCTTTTCATCAATTTCGTTTCGCAGCCGAACATCGCCGCGATCACCCACGAAGAAGCCTCGCGCTATTTGGCCATCCTGTGGGGCGGCATGATGGTCGGCCGCTTCCTGGGCAGCGTGCTGATGCGCCGCTTCACCGCCGAACACGTTCTGGCCGCCTTCTCGATCGGCGCCTTCGTGGTGATGCTGATCACCACCTTCGCCCACGGCCCGGTGGCCATGTGGTCGCTGATCGCGGTCGGGTTCTTCCATTCGATCATGTTCCCGACCATCTTCACCCTGGGCATCCGCGGCCTGGGGCCGCTGACCGAGGAAGGCTCGGGCCTGCTGATCATGGCCATCGCCGGCGGCGCCCTGGTCATCGTCCAGGGCTGGCTGGCCGACACCTTCGGCCTGCAGTGGTCGTTCCTGCTGACGGCGGCCTGCGAGGTCTACGTGCTGTTCTACGCCCTGTGGGGCTCCAGGCCCACCAACGCCCTCCCCGACCAGCACGTCGACTAGGGGCGCGGCCCGCGGCGGCCGGGAGAGCCTCGGCATCGCCGGCCACGGCCTGGGTCATGCCCGTCGGCGGTCTCGCTGATGTCGACCCAGGCCGGCCTGCCCGAGTTCAAGCGGCGCGCGGCCTGCATCGTCGGGGAGCTGGTTGTCTGCCGGGCCGGGCGCAGACCGGGCCTCGGTTGGTGGCCAAGGTCTGGGCCCACGCCGACATCCGCGGCCGAACCGTCGACACCGTCCGCTTCGGCGAGCAGCAGCTCGAGATCGACCGCGATCCAGCCCGGCATGCAGGACACCGGCAACCTGACGGTCCCCAACCGCTTGCTGAATCGCGCTCGACATCCGGCCCGGCGCGCGGGAAGAGCTCACGCTACTTGTCGAGGACCAGGACGTGGCGCGAGACCCTGCCGGGCGAACGCACCTCGACGTTGAACGTCAAGACCTATGACCCGCCCCAGAACCCTACGATGGCCGAAGCAAGATCACGGCGCGGTTCGAGATGACCGTCAAGGACGGCCATCTTCGAGGCCCGGATGTTCCGTAGGATGGAGGCGCGCGCCTAGCGCGCCTCTTCAGCCCTAGTGGTTGTCGCGCGGCAGGCCCTTGGTCTGGGCGATGCGCTGGTACTTGACCGCCGGCTCCAGCACCGCCCCGGTCTCCATCTGGCCGACAATAGCGCGCTGGATCTCCTGCCAAGGCGTCTGGCTCTCTGGATAGACGAAGCCGCCAGCCGCATCGAGCGCCGCGCGTCGGGCGACGATCTCCTCGGGGGTGATCAGCACGTCGACCCGCGACTTGCGCAGGTCGACGCGGACCCGGTCGCCGGACTTCAGCAGCGCCAGCCCGCCGCCGGCGGCGGCCTCCGGCGAGGCGTTGAGAATCGACGGCGAGCCCGAGGTGCCCGACTGCCGCCCGTCACCCAGGCAGGGCAACTGGTGGATCCCCTGCTTGATCAGATAATCCGGGGCTCGCATGTTCACGACCTCGGCCGCGCCTGGATAACCGATCGGCCCGGCCCCGCGCATGAACAGCACGCTGCGCTCGGTGATGCCGACCGACGGGTCGTCGATCCGGCGGTGGTAGTCCTCGGGCCCGTCGAACACCACCGCATCGCCTTCGAAGGCGTCCGGGTCGTTCGGATCGGAAAGATAGCGGTCGCGGAACTCGGCGGTGATCACGCTGGTCTTCATGATCGCCGAATTGAACAGGTTGCCGCGCATGACCACGAAGCCGGCGCGCTCGACCAATGGCTTGTCGAAGGGACGGATCACCGCCTCGTCCTCGATCACCGCGCCGCGGCAGGCGTCGCCCAGGCTCTGGCCGGAAACGGTCAGCGCGCCCTCGCGGATCAGGCCCTGGGTCATCAGCTGGTTGACCACGGCCGGCACGCCGCCGGCCCGGTAATAGTCCTCGCCCAGATACTCACCGGCCGGCTGCAGGTTCACGAGCAGGGGCACTTCCTCGCCATGGGTCTGCCAGTCGTCCACCGTCAGCTCGACACCGATGTGGCGGGCCAGGGCGTTGAGATGGATGGGGGCGTTGGTCGAGCCCCCGATCGCCGAATTGACGACCACGGCGTTGAGGAAGGCGTCGCGGGTCAGGATGTCGGACGGCTTGATGTCCTGCTCGACCAGATCGACGATCCGCAAGCCGGTCTCATAGGCGTTCTGCTGCCGGTCGCGATAGGGTGCCGGGATGGCCGCCGAGCCGGTCAGCGACATGCCCAGCGCCTCGGTCAGCGAGTTCATGGTCGTGGCCGTGCCCATGGTGTTGCAATAGCCGGTCGAGGGGGCCGAGCTGGCGACCAGCTTGATGAAGCCGGCGCGGTCGATCTCGCCGGCCGCCAGCATCTCGCGAGCCCTCCAGACGATGGTGCCCGAGCCGGTGCGCTGGCCCTTGTGCCAGCCGTTCAGCATGGGCCCCACGGACAGGGCGATGGCCGGGATATTGACCGTGGCGGCGGCCATCAGGCAGGCCGGGGTGGTCTTGTCGCAGCCGATGGTCAGGACGACGCCGTCGATCGGATAGCCGTAGAGCGTTTCGACCAGACCCAGATAGGCGAGGTTGCGATCGAGCCCCGCGGTGGGTCGCTTGCCGGTTTCCTGGATCGGATGGACCGGAAACTCCAGGGCGATGCCGCCAGCGGTGCGGATGCCTTCCCGGACGCGCTCGGCCAGGACCAGGTGATGCCGGTTGCAGGGCGACAGGTCGCTGCCGGTCTGGGCGATGCCGATGATCGGGCGGCCCGACTGCAACTCTTCCAGCGACAGGCCGAAGTTCAGATAGCGCTCCAGATAGAGCGCCGTCATGTCGACGTTGTCCGGATTGTCGAACCAGGCGCGCGAACGAAGGGCGCGAGGCGGAACGGCGGCAGAGCTCATGACGATCCTTGGGTCGGCGACAGCGGGAGGGCTCGGCAGGACATCACGAGGATTGCGCCGCCATCCGGCGGAACGATCGACATCCCGTTCATTTCACCTCTGTTTATTTGTCTGACTATACCGCAAACGACGCGGCGTCAACGTGCGAGCTACGCTGCTCGACAAGTGCGGCAAGCCGTGTTTTGCAATTGAAGACACAGGAAATCCATCGCTGGCTGTTGTCAGACGATAGGCAAACTTGGAGAGAATCATGGGTTCGAAAAATCCAGCGGCGACGACGGAATTCCGCGCCCTTCGCCGGGCCCTGCTGGCCGCCGCAACCATCGCGCCCTGGCTGGGCGGGGCTGTCCAGGCCGCCGATTCCCTGGCCTTCCGCCGCCTGGCGCCGACACCGCCGATGGGCTGGAACAGCTGGGACAGCTTCGCCACTACCCTGACGGAAGACCAGGCCATCGACAACGCCAAGGTGATGGCCAAGGTGCTGCTGCCGCACGGCTACGACGTCTTCACGGTCGACATCCAGTGGTACGAGCCCGGCGCGGTCGGCTTCGACTATCGCCAAGACGCCAGCCTGGCCCTGGACCCGTGGGGCCGCCTGCTGCCGGCGGTCAACCGCTTCCCCTCGTCGGCCGACGGCGCGGGCTTCAAGCCGTTGGGCGACCGGCTGCACGCCCTGGGCCTGAAGTTCGGCATCCATCTGATGCGCGGCGTTCCCCGCCAGGCGGCCGATCGCAACCTGCCGATCCTCGGCGCGTCCGCGCGCTGTGGCGACATCGCCGACCGCGCCAGCCTCTGCCCGTGGAATCCGGACATGTACGGGGTCGATATGAGCAAGCCCGGCGCTCAGGCCTATTACGACAGCGTCTTCAAGCTGCTGGCCGCCTGGGGCGTCGACTACGTCAAGGTCGACGACATGAGCCGGCCCTATCACGACCACGCGCCAGAGATCGAGGCCGTGCGCAAGGCCATCGACGCCTGCGGCCGGCCGATGGTGCTCAGCCTATCCCCGGGCGAGACGCCGCTCGACGCCGCCGCTCACGTCCAACGCCATGCCAACCTCTGGCGGATCAGCGATGACTTCTGGGATCAGTGGCCGCTGCTGCTGGAGCAGTTCGGGCGGCTCGAACGCTGGAACCCGCACCGCGTTCCCGGCTGCTGGCCCGACGCCGACATGCTGCCGCTGGGCGTGCTGGACCTGGGCAAGCGCACGACCCGGTTCACGCCCGACGAGCAGCGCACCATGATGACCTTGTGGTCGATCGCCCGCTCGCCGCTGATCATGGGCGGCGACCTGCGCAAGCTGGATCCGGCCACCAAGGCGTTGCTGACCAACGACGAAGTGCTGGCGGTGAACCAGCGCAGCAGCGGCAACCGGCCGCTGTTCAATCGCGATGGCTTGATCGCCTGGACGGCGGAGGTTCCCGGATCACGCGCCTGCTACCTGGCGCTGTTCAATACCCGGGACGTCGCGGCGACGGTGTCGGTGGACTTGGCGACGCTGGGCGTGAAGGGGCGTGTGCGGGTGCGAGACCTCTGGGCGCGCAAGGATGAAGGCGAGACGACTTTGCGACTTGAACGCGCCTTGCCCGCCCATGGCGCGGGGTTGTATCGCCTCGGCTAGAGTCCTGCAAAATCCGTCGCCTCGGACAAGGCGGAGCGCCGATCCGGAACGCCGGATGCGCAAACATTCTCGCCCCGATCCCGAATCTGCGCACTGCGCGCTCGTCCGGGGATGACAACGGCTTTGGGGCTTGCCCTCCTACCCCTTCGGCTCGATCGCCGCCCGGGTATCCTCGAGCGCCAGCCCCACCAGCCGCTCCATCGCCTCGCGCGCCTGGTCCGGCCGGCCGGCGGCGATGGCGTCGAACACCTTCCAGTGGTCGGGCATCGGGTCGCGAGGCAGTTCGCGCTTGCGCTGCTTGAAGATGGTGGTCCAGCGCACGGCCGCGCCAATGCTGCTCGACAAGGTGAACAGCGCCGCGTTGCCCGTGGCTTCCAGCACGGTGTCGTGAAAGTCGCGGTCGGCAGCCTGGCCGGCCTCGGTGGCCAGGGTCCGGCTTTCCATCTGGATCAGCGCCTTGCGCATGCGCTCCAGTTGGCCGTCGTCGCGGCGCTCGGCGGCCAGGGCCGCGGCGGCCGGCTCGACGATCATGCGCAGTTCGTACAGCCCCTTGAGGAACTCCTCACTAGGCTCGGACTCGAAGAACCAGGCCAGAACCTCCGGGTCCAGCAGGCTCCAGCGGTGGCGCTCGGTCACCCGGGTGCCGGTCTTGGGACGGCTCTCGACCAGCCCCTTGGCCGCCAGGATCCGAATGGCTTCGCGATAGGCGCTGCGCGAAACCTGCAGCTGCTCGCTGGAATCGATCTCGTTGTTGAGGATGTCGCCCGGAGCATACTGGCCAGAGACGATGGCCACGCCGAGGGTGCGGGCGATTGAGCCATGGATCCGGCTGGTCGAGAGTCCGTCCCGCGCCAACTCCCCGTCTCCAGCCCTGTCCTTCTTCTTCGCCACGCCCGCTCCGCTTCCTGTCCAGTCGACCGCCGGAACCGCGTCCGACCCGCCGATCTCGACGCAGCGCGACACTAGCGAGACTGTTTGTCCGACGACAAGGGATTTCGGAACCCCGCGCGGCGCGCCCATCGTCGTCCCACGACACCGTGAAAAGTATGATGACTGACCAAGTCCGGCGCGGCCTCACCTTTGAGGACCGAGCCGCGCCCCAAAAGGGGCCGTACGCCACGACCTTCGAGCCCGCCCGACGCTGCTCCGGGTTTGACAGCCGACCGCAGATCGCTATTTGTCTGACTAAATAATCCACGCCTTGAGAGGTAGCGACAGCCATGGTGCTGCGGTTCGTGCAACTGAGAGAACAGGGCGGTACGCGAATCCTCGCGGCGGTCAACGACGCGGGCCAGGCCTGGCGGGTTGAGGTGGCCGACACCCTGCTGGCCCTCGCCCAAGCCGCCTTGGCGACCAGCGCCAGCTTGACCGAGGCCGCCCAGAGCCGCCCGCTTGGGGCCGAGATCGACCTCCCCGCCGCCCTGGCCGAAGGCCGCGTCCTGGCTCCAATCGACCATCCCGACCCCGCTCACCTGATCCTCACCGGCACCGGCCTGACCCACCTCGGCTCGGCCGAGGGGCGCGACAAGATGCACAAGGCGGCGCAAGCGGGCGAACAGCTGACCGACTCGATGCGGATGTTCCTGATGGGCGTCGAGGGCGGCAAGCCCGAGACCGGCGTCGTTGGGGCTCAGCCGGAATGGTTCTACAAGGGCGACGGCTCGCACGTGGTCGGCCCAGGCAGTCCCCTCACCTCGCCGGCCTTCGCCCAGGACGGCGGCGAGGAGCCGGAGATCGCCGGCGTCTACCTGATCGGCCCCGACGGCGCGCCCTACCGCCTGGGCTTCTGCCTGGCCAACGAGTTCTCCGACCACATCGTCGAACGCGGCAACTATCTGTGGCTGGCGCACTCCAAGCTGCGCCAGGCGGCCCTGGGTCCCGAACTTCTGACCGGCGAACTGCCGGCCGACGTGCGTGGCGCCAGCCGTATCCTGCGCGGCGATAAGGTCGTCTGGGAAAAGCCCTTCCTGTCGGGCGAGGCCAACATGTCCCACACCATCGCCAATCTCGAGCACCATCACTTCAAGTACGAGATCTTCCGCCGGCCAGGCGACGTCCACGTCCACTTCTTCGGCACCGCCACCCTGTCGTTCTCCGAAGGCTTTCAGACCCGCGTGGACGACATCTTCGAGATCAGCGCCGCGCCGTTCCTCTATCCGGTCCGCAACAGTCTGGCCCAGGCGCCCGAGCGTCCCGTGACGGTGCGCAGCCTGTGACCCGGAACCGCATCCGCATCGCCCTGGTTGGCCTGGGCAAGATAGCCCGCGACCAGCACCTGCCGGCCCTGGCGGGCGACAACCGGTTCGAACTGGCCGCCATCGTCAGCCGCAACGCCGACCTGGACGGCGTGGCGCACTTCACGGCCCTGGAAGACCTGCTGGCCAGCGACGTCAGTATCGACGCGGTGTCGCTGTGCACGCCGCCGCAGCCTCGCCACCGCCTGGCCCACATGGCGCTGGCCGCCGGCAAGCACGTGATGCTGGAAAAGCCACCGGGCGCGACGTTGAGCGAGGTCGAGGATCTGCGCCTGACCGCCGCCGCCCGCGGCCTGACCCTGCAGACCACCTGGCATTCGCGCCATGCCCCCGGGGTCGAGCCGGCCCGCGTCTGGCTGGCCGACCGGACGATCCAGGCCGTGCGCATCGCGTGGAAGGAAGATGTCCGCGTCTGGCATCCGGGCCAGGATTGGATCTGGGAAGCCGGCGGGCTGGGCGTGTTCGACCCGGGCATCAACGCCCTGTCGATCGTCACCCGAATCCTGCCCCGGCCGTTCTTTCTCACCCAGGCCGTGCTGCACGTGCCGGAGAACCGCCAGTCGCCCATCCAGGCCGAGCTGGATTTCGTCGACGCGGTCGGCGTGCCGATCACCGCTGAATTCGACTTCCTGCAGACCGGCCCGCAGAGCTGGGACATCGAGATCGAAACGACCGACGGTCTGCTGAAACTGTCGCACGGCGGCTCCAAGCTGTGGATCGACGGTGCCCTGATTCTGGAGGCGCCGGACGCCGAGTATGCCGGGCTGTACGACGCCTTCGCTCAGCTGGTCGAAGGCCACGCCAGCGACGTCGACGTCAGCCCCTTACGCCACGTGGCCGACGCCTTCCTGCTGGGCCGCCGCGTCGTCGCCCCCGCCTTTGTCGAATAGAGCGAGCCTACCGATGTCCAACGCCGCGCTACGAGCCCTCAACCCCACCACCAATGAACCTTTCGGCCCGGTCTTTCCCGAACCGGACGCCGCCGCGATCGACGCGGCCTGCGCGGCGGCGGCCGCGGCGTTCGACACCTATCGCGAGACCGCCCCCGAAGCCCGCGCGGCTTTCCTGGAAGCCATCGCCGCCGAGATCGAGGCGATCGGCGACATACTGATCGAGACCGCCATGGCCGAGACCGGGTTGCCGCTGGCCCGGCTGACCGGCGAGCGAGGCCGCACAACCGGCCAGTTGCGGCTGTTCGCCCAGGTGGTGCGGCGCGGCGACTGGATCGGGGCGCGGATCGACCCGGCCCTGCCCGACCGCAAGCCCCTGCCGCGCGCCGACCTGCGCCAGCGCTTCATTCCGCTGGGACCGGTGGTGGTATTCGGAGCCAGCAACTTCCCGCTGGCCTTTTCGACGGCCGGCGGCGACACGGCCGCGGCGCTGGCGGCCGGCTGCCCGGTGATCGTCAAGGGCCACCCGGCCCATCCCAACACGGGCGCCCTGGTCGGCGGCGCCATCGCCCGCGCCGTAGCGGCCGCGGGCCTGCCGGCCGGCGTCTTCGCCCTGCTGACCGGCCAGTCGCACGATCTGGGCGGAGGCCTGGTGCGCGACCCACGCGTCAAAGCCGTGGGCTTCACCGGCTCACGAGCCGGCGGCATGGCCCTGGTGCGGATCGCCGCCGAGCGCCCCGAGCCGATCCCGGTCTTCGCCGAGATGAGCAGCGTCAATCCCGTGGTGCTGTGCCCGGCCGCCCTGGCGGCGCGAGCCGAGACCCTGGGCGCGGCCTTCGTCGGCTCCCTGACCCTGGGCGCCGGCCAGTTCTGCACCAATCCTGGCCTGGTCTTCGCCCTGGCCGGCCCCGACCTCGACCGCTTCACGACCGCCGCCGCCGCCGCCCTGACCACCGCCCAGCCGCACGTCATGCTGACCCCCGGCATCTTCGGCGCCTACGAGCAGGGCGTCGATCGTCTGGCCGGTCGCGAGGGTGTCGAACCGCTGGCCCGGGGCTGCGTCGGCGACGGCGTCAACCAGGCGGTGGGCGCGCTGTTCGCGGTCGAGGCCGAGACCTTCCTGCGCGACGCCGTGCTGGGCCACGAGGTGTTCGGCTCGTCTTCGCTGATCGTCCGGGTGACCGACGCCGCGCAGATGAAGACCCTGCTGGAAAGCCTGGAAGGCCAGCTGACCGCCACCCTGCAGATGGACGCCGACGACGCCGACTTCGCGCGCGGCCTGCTGCCCACCCTGGAACGCAAGGCCGGGAGAATCCTGGCCAATGGCTGGCCGACCGGCGTCGAGGTCTCGCACGCCATGGTCCATGGCGGCCCGTTCCCGGCCACCTCCGACCCGCGCGGCACCTCGGTGGGCACGCGGGCCATCGAACGGTTCCTGCGGCCGGTTTGCTATCAGGACATTCCGGACGACCTGCTGCCAGCGGCGCTCAAGACCGGCAATCCGCTGGATTTGGCCCGCGCTGTGGATGGCGTTTTGACGTCCTGACGTCGCCACGCGCCGATAAACGACAACAAGCCCGGGAGCCGGGCGCTAGAGGAAACCAGAGCCATGAACGCGCCTTCTTGCACCGCCGCCCTCGCCGCAGCCCTACTGGCCTCCACCGCGCTCTGCGCGGGCGGCGCTCAGGCGGCGGACTATGCCCGCAAGCCCTTCGGCAAGACGCCCGACGGCGCCGAGGTCGAGGCCATCACCCTGACCAACGGTCACGGGGTCAGCGCCACGGTCATCACCTACGGCGCCACCCTGCAGTCGCTGGTGGCGCCCGACCGCAGCGGCGCCGAGGCCGACATCGCCCTGGGCTTCGCGGACGCCGCCGCCTACGCCAAGAACGCCAGCTACTTCGGCGCCTCGGTCGGCCGGTTCGCCAACCGCATCGGCAAGGGCCGCTTCGCTCTGGATGGCAAGACCTACCAACTGGCGCTGAACAATAACGGCGTCGCGGCCCTGCACGGCGGCGTCAAGGGCTTCGACAAGCAGGTCTGGAAAGTGGTCGACGTCAAGCGCGGCCCCGTCGCCTCGGTGACCTTCAGCCTCGTCAGCCCCGACGGCGACGAGGGCTATCCCGGAACCCTGACCGCGACGGCGACCTACGCCCTGGACGAGAACAACGACCTGACGATCACCTACGGCGCCACGACCGACAAGCCGACCATCGTCAACCTGACCAACCACGCCCTGTTCAACCTCGCCGGCGAAGGCTCGCCCGGCGGAGCGATGGGCAATGTCCTGACCTTGGCGTCCGACGGCTACACCCCGGTCGACGCCGAACTGATCCCGACCGGCCAGATCACCCCGGTGGCTGGCACCCCGTTCGACTTCCGCACACCCAAGGTGGTGGGCGAGCGGCTGCGCGACGCCAGCGACCCGCAGATCGTCGTCGGCCGCGGCTACGACCACAACATGGTGCTGACCGGCAAGGCCGGCGGCGCCCCGCGCCTGGCCGCCCGCCTGGCCGACGCCAAGAGCGGCCGGGTTCTGGAAATCCTCAGCGACCAGCCGGGCATCCAGTTCTACACCGGCAACTTCATCGACGGCACGATGGTGGGCAAGAGCGGCAAGATCTATCGCCAGGGCGACGGCGTCGCGCTGGAGCCGCAGCACTTCCCCGACGCCCCCAACAAGCCGGCCTTCGCGCCGGTGCGCCTGGATCCGGGCCAGACCTACCGGAATGTGATGGTGTTTCGTCTGACAACTCAGAAATAGGTCCCGGCGTCGCGCCCGAGCGACGCCGGAGTCCGGCCTCTTGAACGATCCGGCGGGTTCTCGCGAAACCCTCGACGCCAAGCTGAACACGGCTGCTGGGGAGCTCCCGCCGCGGCCGTGTTCAATTGGCTGATCAGGGTGAGCACGTGGCGGTCGCGCGCACTGGCGCGGCCGCACTCAATAGCGATCCGCGTGCGCCCGTATTCCCCCTCAAGCTGGTCGGGCCCAGCCTACTTGACTGCGCGCTTGGGGCGCACCTCCTCGATCGTCCCGTCGGCCGAGTAGGTCAGCGGCTCGATGGCGATCGAACGGCGATGGTCGCCGCCGCCGGCCAGCAGATTGTCGTGGTAGAAGAACCAAGTCCTGCCCTTGTCCTGCAGGATCGCCTGATGGTTGGTCGAGATCTTCAGATAGTCGAGGATCACGCCGCGATAGGCGTAGGGCCCCATGGGGGTCTTGGCCGTGGCGTAGACGATCTGGCCCGGCCAACCGGTCGAAAAGCTGAAATAGTAGAGCCCCTTGCGCTTATGCAGGAACGGAGCCTCGCCATATTTCTTCTTGGGATCAGCGGCGGGGAAACCCGTCACGACAAGGTTCTGGATCGGCCCGGCTAGGCTGACCATGTCCGAGCCCAGCTTGACGATCTTGGGCACGCGGGTGCCGAAGACCATGTAGGCTTGGCCATCGTCGTCGATCAGCACCTGCGGATCGATCGGCTCGTCGCCGGCGTTGGCGTCGCGAGCCTTGTCGACCAGGGGCGCGCCGATGGCGTCCTTGAAGGGCCCCTCGGGGTGATCGGCGACGGCCACGCCGATCTTATCGCCGCCCACCGGCGCGTAGAAATAGTACTTGCCGTTCCGATAGGCCGCGTCCGGAGCCCATGCCTTGGCGTCGGGCCTGGCCCACCCGAAAACCGAAACGTTCAAGAACGCGCCGGCGTCCGCCCAGCGCTTCATGTCCTTGGAAGTGTAGAGCCGCCAGGTGGTCGAGTCCCAATAGGTTCCGGAATTCGACGCGTCGTCGGTGGCGTAGAGATAGTAGCCGGACTTGAAGGCGTGGGGCGACGGATCGCCATTGAAGCGCGAGCTGATCGGTTCGCCGGCCAGGGCCGGACTCGCGAGCAAGGCGGCAAGGACCAGTACGAAAGGCCTCATGGTGGAACTCCTTGAATTCGATGCTCCGGCGGCGACCGCCGGAGCATCGATGGCGAGATGGGAGCCAGCGGCTATTGCGGGGTCGTGGCCCGCGCCGGCAAAGCCTTGCCTGGCGTCGTGCCCTCGCCGTCGAACGGCTCAAGCCTGAAGCTCACCCGGGTGGGCTCCAGACGGGTGCGGTACTGCATGTGCGGCTGGCCGACATGGTTCCAGGCCGTGTCGCCGCCGACGCCCCACTGCGCGCCATCGACCAGCAGCGAGACCTCGCCGTGCGGGACGATGTCGGTGCTTTTCCAGGTCCCCTCGGGGCGGCGGTAGAGGTCGGCGTAGGGGAAGGCCAGGACGTTCATCATCAACGGCGTCTGGCTCCGGACCCGCAGGCCCCTGCCCTCGCCCGAGACCTCCATCCAGCGGACGTCGACCTTGTTGCCGGTGTCCTGCGGCCGCATGTAGTCGTGGTTCTGTTCGGCGATCTGGCCGCGCCACAGGCCGATCGGCGCGCTGGTCTTGCGGTCGACATAGCTCTCGTGCGGACCCCGGCCGTACCACTCGACCATCTTGACGCTGGTCGGCATCGTGAACCACAGCCCCACCCTGACCGGCGGTGGCAGATCGCTCTTCAGCGGCGTCAGCAGGCCGGCGACGTCCACGGTCCCGTCACCGTTCATCGCGTAGGTGGTGACGAAGCGCGCCGCGCCCGCCCCCAGCTCGTGATCAACGACGACCTCGGCTCCGCCGCCCGGCAGGCGGCGGCTGGTGATCGAGCGGACCTGTCGCTCGTTGGTCATCACCTTCCACGGCGTCTGCTGCGAGACGGTGCCCGTGAGGGTGTCGTTGTCGATCTCGGCCCGGAAGAAGTTGGGCGCGCCGCCGGTCAGCAGCGACGAGCCCGCCTTGCCGTAGCCGGTGACCAGGCCCGTCTTGCGATCCAGCGTCAGGCTGGCGCCGCCCGCTGACAGGGTGACGGCGTCGGCGGCCTCCTTCAGCTCGACAGCGCCCTTGGCCGCCGGGGCGGTCACGGCCGTGGACTGACCCAGGGCGAACTGTTCCCAACCGACCACATAGCCTTCCGGCGTCAGCGGCACGGCGCCCGCCCGGGCCTTGGCGCGGACGGTGATGAAGTACTCGGCGCTCGGCTTGCGCTCGATCTTCGGCAACGGCAGCGTGATCGTCTGGGTGGCCCGCGCCCTGGTCGACAAGGCCGGCAGGTCGCCCTTGGCGATGGCCACGCCGTTCTCCTCCAGCACCCACTCGAAAGCGAAGCCGGAAAGGTCTCGGAAGTCGTGGCGATTGCGTACCGTCACCGCGCCGGTCGCGGGATCGAAGCCCTCGAACTGGATCGGCGAGAGGACCTTCTGCACCTCGTAGATATGCGGGTTGGGCGTGCGGTCGGGCTGGTTCAGGCCATCGCCGAATTCGACATCGCCGCCGGGGTTCGGCCCGTACTCGCCGCCGTCGCCCCAGTAGCGACGACCGTCCTTGGCATAGCGGTACATCGACTGGTCGACCCAGTCCCAGATGAAGCCGCCCTGCAGCTTGTCGTACTTGTAGATGGTGTCCCAGTACTCCTTGAAATTCCCACCGGAATTGCCCTGCATGTGGGAATATTCGCACTGGATCATCGGCTGGGTGCGGGTCGGATCCAGCGCCCAGTCGACCATCTTCTCGACGTCGTCGTACATCGGCGCGTAGACGTCGACATAGCTGTTCGGGGCATGCTCCCAGTCCAGGGTGCCCCAGCCGAGATACGAGATCAGGCGCGACGGATCGCGCTTGCGGGCCTCCGCAGCCGCCTTCTCGAAATTGGGTCCGATGCCGGCCTCGTTGCCCAGCGACCAGAAGATCACCGAGGGATGGTTCTTGTCGCGCTCGACCATGTTCAGCACGCGGCTGACGTGGGCGCCTTCCCAGGCCGGGTCGAAGCCGATCTGCAGCTTGGGCCGCAGCTCCGGATGCTTGTTGGCGTAGTCCATGTAGGCGTGGCTCTCGATATCGGCCTCGTCCATGACATAGAGGCCGTACTCGTCGGCCAGGGCGTACCAGAGCTCGGCGTTAGGGTAGTGCGAGGTGCGCACGGCGTTGATGTTGTTGCGCTTCATCAGCTCGATGTCGCGGCGCATCGAGGCTTCCGAGATGACGTGGAAGGTTTCGGGGTCGTGCTCGTGGCGATTGACGCCGCGAATGACGATGGGCTGGCCATTGACCGCCACCCGGCCGTCCTTGATCTCGACGGTGCGAAAGCCGATGCGTTGCGGCGTGGCCTGGATGATCTGGCCCTTGGCGTCCAGCACCTCGACCAGCAGGGTGTAGAGGTTGGGCGTCTCGGCGGTCCATTGTCGGACACCCGGGATGGTGGCCGACAGGGTCTCGGTCCTGGCCGCTCCGGCCGCGACCTTGTTCTCCTTGGTCAGGACGGCCTTGTCGCCGTCCAGCAGGGTCATGCGCACGGTGACGGCCTGGTCGCGCTTCGTCAGGGCCAGATCGGTCGACAGCACGCCGTCGCGGTAGGCCTTGTCCAAACCGGCGTGGACGAACAGGTCGGTCAGCCGGGCCTTGGGCGCGGCCTTCAGATAGACCGAGCGCTCAATGCCGCTCACCCGCCAGAAGTCCTGGTCCTCCAGGTAGGAGCCGTCCGACCAGCGGTGGATCTGGATGGCGACGATGTTCTTCTGGCCCGGCTTCAGCAGCTTGGTGACGTCGAACTCGCTGGGAAGCTTGGAGTCCTCGGAATAGCCCGCCTCCTGGCCGTTGACCCAGACGCGATAGGCCGAGCCGGCCGCGCCGATGTGCAGGATCACGTCCTGGCCCGACCAGCCGGCTGGGACCTCGAAGGTCCGGCGATACGAACCGACCGGGTTGGTCGCGTGCGGGATCAGCGGGCGGTTGGCCGGGAACGGATAGGTGATGTTGTTGTACCGAGGCTGATCGTAGCCCTCGGTCTGCCACATCGCCGGGACCTTGATGGTCTTCCAGCCGCTGACGTCATAGTCCGGCTTTTCGAACCCGTCGGGGACAGCGTCCGACGAGGGCGAGAAGCTGAACGACCACGGGCCATCCAAGGTCTGATAGCGCGCCGATCGCGTCTGGTCGCCGGCCAGGGCGGCCTCGCGGCTTTCGAACGGGAAGTGGGTGGCGCTGGCCGCCAGCTTGCCCCGCGCATAGACCGCCGGGTTCTCCCAGTCCGGACGCGAGGCGTCCACCTGCACCGGCTCAACGCGCGGCGCCTCGGCGGCCGCGCCCGCGGCCAGCCCCAACCAGGCGACACTGGCCAACAGGACCTTCTTCATACGCACCCTCCCGACCGGCAAACCCCGGCTTCATTTATAAGATAATTAGTCTCTAGACCGGCGCCGACATCCGCGCCAGACAGTGCGCGTCGATGAAGTCGCCGTGCGTCGGCATCCGGTCGACCGCCTGGCGCGCCATCTCGGCGATCTTCGCCAGGCGGGCGGCGCCCAGCTCCTGGGGCACGGCCAGGGCCAGGGGGTCATCGTCCCGAGCCTGCGCCCCTTGCCCTTCCATCACCGCCAGCCAGCTGGTCTTGGTGAAGAGCTCGTCGCTCTCGCGGAAAATCCGACCGGTGGCGCGGTAGATGGACAGCCGCTCGGCCAGGCTTTCGGGCGGGGTCATGGCCCGCAGCTCGCGCCAGTACGGCGTATCGTCGCGCTGGGTGACGTGGAAGTGCAGGACCAGAAAGTCGCGGACGTTGTCGAAGTCGGCCGCCATCAGCCGATTGTAGCGCCGCGCGTCGGCGGGCTCGAAGGCCCGCGTCGGCAGCATCTCCAAGAGGCGCGCGATGCCGGCCTGGATCAGGTGGATGCTGGTCGACTCCAACGGCTCCAGAAAGCCGGAAGCCAGGCCCAGGGCCACGACGTTCTTCACCCAGCAGGCCTCGCGCCGCCCGGCCTGGAACGTCAGCAGCCGCGGCTCGGCCAGGGGTTCGCCATCGAGGCCCGACAGCAGGGTCGCCGTCGCCTCGTCGATCGACACGTGACGGCTGGAGAAGACGTAGCCGTTGCCAGTCCGGTGCTGGAGCGGAATGCGCCACTGCCAGCCAGCCTCGCGGGCCGTCGAGCGAGTGAAGGGGGTGGGCGGACCGGCGTTGGCCGAAGGCACGGCCAGAGCGCGGTCGTTGGGCAGCCAACGCGACCAGTCCTCGAACGGCGTGCCCAGGGCCTGGCCCAGGAGAAGCGAACGGAAGCCCGAACAGTCGATGAAGAGGTCGCCGGCGATCCGCTCGCCGCTGGCCAGGGTCACCGCCTCGACGAAGCCGTCCGCGCCGCGCAGGGACACATCGACGACCTTACCCTCGCGACGGACGACGCCGGCGGCCTCGGCGTGGGTCCGCAGCATTCGCGCATAGAGCGTCGCATCGAAATGAAAGGCGTAGCCCATCGGCGGCGGCCCGCCCGCGGCCTGCGGGATCGGCGCGAACCGACCTTGCGCCGCAGCGCGGGCGCAGACGGAATAGGCGTCCAGCGGCTGGGCTTGTCCTGCGCGGCGCAGGCGCCGCCACACCGCCTCGAATGGCGCGACTCCGAAGTCGTGGCCGTAGACGCCGAACGGATGGAAATAGCGGTCGCCGAGCCGGGTCCAGTCGACGAACTCGATGCCCAGCTTGAACGTGCCCTGCGTCTCGCGGACGAAAGCGCTCTCATCGAGACCGATCAGGGAATTGAAGGCGCGGATCGGCGGGATGGTCGCCTCGCCCACCCCGACGATGCCGATCTCCTCGGACTCGATCAGGGTGATCGCTGGGCCGCGCGGACCCAGCCCGCGGGACAAGGCGGCCGCCGCCATCCAGCCGGCCGCGCCGCCGCCGACGATCACGATACGCGAGATCGCGCCGTCCCGGTCGGAGGATGTCGCCGACGTCGAGGGAGCCTCAGACATGGAGAACCTGACAAAAAGACGCCGACGTGGCGAAGACCGCCACGTCGGCTAGCAGGGGGAGGTGCTAGTAGGTCACGCGCAGGGCGACACCGAACCGTCGATCGTTCAGCTGGTACTGCAACGGCGCGGCGGACGTGCCGATGTAGAGGACGTTCATGCGGTTGTTCAGATTCACCGCATCGAACGAGACGGCGACGTGTTCGTTGACATCGAAGCTGACCGAAGCGTCCAGGGAGGCGTAGGGCCTGGCGTACTGCGGGATGCCGTTGGCGCCGCTGCCGGTGGTCTGATCAAGGTAGCTGGAACGCCAATTATAGGCGACGCGGGCGCTGACCGGTCCCTTCTCATACAGACCAATCAGGTTGTAGCTGTTCTTCGACAGCTTCTCGAGCGGCACCTGCTGGGGAATGTTCGAGCCGGCCGTCGCGAACGGGTTGCTCACGCTGCTGTCGACATAGGTGTAGTTGGCCTGCAGGCCCAGGCCACTCAGCAGGCCCGGCAGGAAGTCGAAGAACTGCTGGTAGCCCAGCTCGATCCCCTTGACCGTGCCCTTGCCCGAGTTGACCACGGTGCCGACGTCGTAAACCACGCCGTTGTAGGTGCCCGTCACCGTGCCACCAGCCAGGAAGCCGTCGACCTTCTTGTAGAAGACGCCAGCCGTCAGCGATCCGGTGTTGGAGAAGTACCATTCGGCCGTCAGGTCGTAGTTGTCCGACTCGATTGGATGCAGGGCCGGGTTTCCGGAGCTGGCGCTGGGGTGACCGGTGACCGGGTTGACCTGGTTGGGATTGTTCAGCGTCAGGTTGGTCGACAGCTGGTCGAAGTTCGGCCGGGCCAGGCCCTTCGAATAGGCCAGGCGCGCCTGCAAGGTGTCCGTCAGCTTGGCGCGCAGGTTGAAGCTGGGCAGGACCCGCGTGTAGCTGTTGTCGACGTCGATCGCCTTCGAGGTGCCGTCCGAATTGAACTGCGTGCCCGTCGAGGTGGCCTGCGTCTTGATCACCCGCACGCCGACGCCGCCGTCGATGGCGACCCCGCCGATCTCGGTGTCGTAATCGGCGACCGCCCAGCCGGTATAGGTCTTCTCGGTCTGGCTGTTGAGGTCGCCGGGGGTGAAGCTGTCCTTGGTCGTCGCGCCCAGCAAGGCGTAGAGCGCCTTGGTCTGGGCCCAGACCCCGTCGCCGGCGGGGAAGGCCGGATACAGCAGGCCGCCCTTGACGGTGTTGCCGTCGAACCAGTCCTTGGACGGGCCCTTCATCGCCAGCTGCGGGTGGGCCGACAGCGGCACCAGCGGCGTGCCGGCCGGAGCCGAGCAGTTCGGATCGGCGCCCAGCGACGTCACGCAGACTCCGTGCCAGGTGCCGCGCAGGTCGATGCTGTTGTCGGAATAGCGCGCGCCGCCGCGCAGCTTGTCGAAGAAGCCGCCCTCGAAGTCGTATTCGAAGTCGCCGGCCAGGGCGAAGGTCTCGGCGTCGTTACGCTGCAGGGAGTCGGCGATGAACGGCGTGGTGTAGTTGGCCGGGTTGCTCAGCAGGGTCGGATCGCGAACGTCCCACTTCGGGTACTTACCCGTCAGGTCGAAGTCTACGACCGTCTTGTGCGGCGTGGTCAGGGCGGTCTGGCCGACCTGGGTGTACAGCGACAGGACGTGACCGTTACGGTCGGCGTTGTAGTACGACTTCAGGTACTGGGCGTCGAAATTGGTCTTCAGCTTGTCGCTGACCCGCCAGGCGGCGTTCAGGGTGAAGTTCTGGCTCTGGCTCCACAGCTGCTGGTCGAACCGGCCGGTCTCGAAGGTCTGGTTCTGCAGCGAGCCCTTTGTGGCATAGCCCTCGTCATTGAAGGTGAAGGCCGCGCCCGGCAGCGGATCGGTGCCGTAGCTGGTCACCACGCCTGCGGCGTTCCGCTGGTTCGAGCGGTTGTTGAAGTCGTAGTAGTAGGCGCCAGTCCGATTGAACCAGTACTTGGTGCGCTGGTACTGGGCGGTCAGCAGCAGGTTGTCGTTCGGCTGCCATTGGACAGCCGTGGCGATGCCCAGGCGCTTGCGGTCGCCGCTGTCGTCGTAGATCTCGAAGCCGTAGGGGACCTGGGCGTTGGCCGGGGCGCCCGCGATCGAGCCGGCCGCCACGGTGTCGAACGGACCGGCCAGCAGGCCATCCTGGCGGTAATGGCTCTTGCTGAGCACGGCATTGACCAGGAAACCCACCTCGCCGGCGGACGTGTCCCAGCGGTTGCTGTAGAGGCCCGAGATCGAGCCGCCGTCCTTGCCGACCCGGTCGTAGTAGTTGCCGCGCACCGTGGCGCTGAGCACGCGGCCGGCCGCGTCGAACGGCTTGCGGGTGCGCAGGTTCACCGCTCCGCCGACGCCGCCCTCGATGATGTTGGCCGGCGCGTTCTTGTAGACGTCGATGCCCGAGAGCAGTTCGGGCGGAACGCCTTCCAGGTCGAACGCCCGACCGCCCGAGGCGGAATAGACGGCGCGACCGTCCAGGAAGTTCTGCACCTGGGTCAGGCCGCGAACGGTGACGGCCGGCTGCGTGCGGTGATCGAAGTCGGTGGCCCCTTCGCCATAGCGGCGCTGGATCTGCACACCGGTGATGCGTTGCAGCGCCTCGGTGGTGTTGGCGTCGGGCAGCTTGCCGATGTCCTGGGCCTGGACCGAATCGACGATCTGGTCGGCGTTACGCTTGAGGGCCTGAGCCGAGCGGAGGCTTTCTCGCACGCCGGTGACCACAACCTCGGCCACCGCATTGGAATCGGAAGTCTGCGCCGGCGCGGTTTGGGCCGCGGCGACGCCGCCGGTGGCGGCGACGACTGCCGCGGCTGATGCGCCCGCCATCAACTGGAAATAGAAACTCTTCACGACCACGGTTCCCTCCTATCGCTATCGATCGTGCTCGAACGGCCCGATTTCTTGTCGGACATTATTTCCGTATTATTTATATTACAAGTGCCATTCGAAGAGGGCGCCGGGGGCCGGTATCCGCACCGCGCCTTGCTCGACGGAATGGCTCTCCATTCACGATGGTCGCGCGATTCGAACTGGAAACCCTCGAATTCGAGCGCGCAGCGGTCTAATCGACACGTTCACAGGCCGATCGAGGGCAGGCCTCGTTCATTGGGGTTCCCTTCCCGGGTCCTTGCCGGCGCCATACACTTGTCGTACAAATTTGGAAATCAGGGAGGATTAAAGTTTGCTGCTCGCGCTCCTGGAAAGGGCGACCGCGCCCATGCTTCACGCCACGCTTGGCTTGATCCGTTCGCGAGCCTCGAAAGCGATTCGCCGATGAAGGCGGCTCTTCTCGGCGCCCTGTGCGCTTCCTTCCTGCTCGGCGCATCGGCGCTGGCTCAGGACGGCTTGACCACCGCCGCCGACGGCAAGCCACGCCTCATGGTCGACGGAAAGCCGTTCCTGGTGCTCGGCGTCCAGCTCAACAACTCAAGCGGCTACCCGGCCGTCCTGCATGCGCTCGGATCGGCGATCGAGGGCAGCCATGCCAACACCGTGATGGCGCCGATCGGCTGGGAGTCGATCGAACCAGTCGAGGGGCGTTACGACTTTTCGCTGATCGACGGACTTGTCGCCGAAGCCCGCACCCAGAAGGTCCGGCTGGCGCTATTGTGGTTCGGCTCGTGGAAGAACGGCGCGATGAGCTACACGCCGGCCTGGGTCAAGCGCGACACCGTGCGCTTTCCGCGAGTGATGACGCGCGAAGGCCGAGCGATCGAGGCCCTCAGTCCCATTGGAACGGCCGGCCGGGACGCCGATGCGCGCGCCTTCGGCGCCGTGATGGCCCATCTCAAGGCCATCGACGGCAAGCAGAAGACCGTGATCATGGTCCAGGTCGAGAACGAAGCGGGCGTCTTGGGTTCCGATCGCGACTATTCGCCGACGGCCCAGGCTCTCTATGATGCGCCCGTGCCCGCCGACATGCCGGGAGCCCGGCCCGGCGGCTGGACGCAGAACTATGCCGATCGCGCTCCGGAGGCCTTCATGGCCTATCACACCGCCCGGTACGTCGGCGCGGTGGCCGCGGCGGGCAAGGCCGCCTACGACCTGCCGCTCTATGTCAACGTCTGGCCGCGCGAACAGCCGGGGCTGGAGCGTCCAGGCGAGAGTTCGCCTTCCGGCGGCGCCGTCTCCTGGCTCCTGCCCCAATGGCGAGCTCTGGCCCCGGCGGTGGATATCGTCGGCGTCGACAACTACGACACCAATGTCGCACCCTACACCGCCATCGCCCGCGCTTACGACGTTCCCGGAAACCCGTTGTTCGTGCCCGAGACCGGCGGCAGCATGGCCCATGCCCGGCATGCTTTCTGGACGATCGCTCAGCCCCACGGCGTCGGGATCTCGAAATTCGGCCTGGATGCGCGGATCGGCCTCAAGGACGGCCGCGAGGCCGAGGAGCCCATGGCCACAACCTACCGCTTGCTGGGTCCAGCCGCTTCCGTGCTCCTGCCGCTGCGCGACGAAGGCAAGGTCGAGGTGGCCGTCGAAGAGGATGGATTGGCCAATATCCCCCTGCCCTTCTCCGCGGTCGACCTCGTCGCCCGGTTCGGTGAGGTGCGCGACGGCTACGGTGGTCCGCGCGGTCAGGGCAACAAGGACCTGTCGGGCCGGGTGCTCGTCGCCGAGGCCGCGCCGGACCGATTCTATGTCACGGGGACCTCGGCCAATCTGAAGTTCTCCCCCAAACTGGGCCAGACTGGATCGGTCCAGCTGGTCACCGTCCAGGAGGGACGGTTTGAGGCCGGAGCCTGGATCGGCGAGCGGTTGCTCAACGGCGACGAAACCGCCTTCGGCCTGATCCTGCCCAAGGAGGGCCGGTCTTTGCTCGTCACCGTGCAGGTCAATCCATGATCCCCTCCCGTCGCGCCATGCTCGGCGCTGGTTTGGCCCTGGCCAGCGGAATCGGTGTCGCTGCGGCCGGGGCCGAACCGGAGGTGAGCGTCAGGCTCTCCCCCGCCTTCGATCGACCAGGCCCGGAATTCGAAGGTTGGGGCACGGCCCTGGCCTGGTTCGCCAATGTCAGCGGAAACTGGAATGAGCCGGTGCGCCAGCGCCTGGCCGATCTTCTGTACGGATCGGGCGGCCTGGGCTGGACCATCGGACGCTACAACATCGGCGGCGGCGCGCGTCCGGGGGCCGAGCCCGGCCTGCGACCCGGAGCCGCCGTGGAAGGCTTCTGGCGTCAACCCGAAGGGACAACGGGCGACGCCTGGTGGCGGCCCGAGGACGAGGCGATGTGGGATTGGTCGGCGGACGCCGGCCAGAGATGGTGGCTCGACGCCATCAAGGCGCGGGTGTCCGATCCGACCCTCGAGGCATTCTCCAATTCTCCACCCTGGTTCATGACGGTCAGCGGCAAGGTCTCAGGCGCGCAAAGGGCGCTCGATGACAATCTGCGCCCCGGGCATGAAGCGCTGTTCGCCGCTTACCTGGCCCGCGTCGTCGACGAGTTGCAACGCCGCCATGGCGTCGCCTTTCGCACCCTCTCGCCGGTCAACGAGCCCAATACCGACTACTGGTTCGCCGACAACCGACAGGAAGGCGCGCACTGGAGCCCGGCCCGCCAGGCGGCGATGTTCATCGCGGCGGACACCGCGCTCAGGGCGCGCGGACTTTCGACCCGCGTCAGTGGCCCCGATGAAACCAACTCCAGCACCTTCCTCGCCGACTGGGCCGAGTACCCGCCGGCCGCCCGGCGTGCGATAGGCCAGTTGAACGTCCACAGCTACGGAACGGTCAACCAGACCGGCGTGCGCGATGTCGCTCGAGCTTCCGGCGTTCGCCTTTGGATGTCGGAGGACGACACGCCGATGGACAAGGACCCGGAGAATTTCGACAGCGTGTCCTCGGCGCTCGCCCTGGCCGAGCACATTGTCCTGGACCTCAAGCGCCTGGAACCCTCCGCCTGGGTGTTCTGGCAGGCGGTCGAGGATCTCAGCGCCCGCAACGGCGGCGCCGGGTCCAATTGGGGGCTGATCAAGGCGGATCTGACCCAGCCGCCGGCGGGTCCGCAGGACCTTCATGTGACGTCCAAATACTGGGCGATGGCCCAGTTCAGCCGCTTCATCCGGCCGGGCTACCGCCTGATCTTCGTCGATGACATCGACACGGTTGGCGCGCTGTCGCCTAACGGCCAGGAACTGGTGCTGGTGCACGTGAATGGCGGCCTGTCGGCGCGCCGCCTCGTGACGCCGCCCGGCTGGACCGGCCGGGCCGTGGTGTCCGACGCCGCTCGGCATGCCGAACCAAGCGCGCGGCTTGTCGCCCCCCCTCGTTCCGTGACCACCCTGGTGATGCGAAAGACGGCGGCGAAGCGATAGGCTCCGAAATTCGGCTGGGAGACCAGAGTGGCGTCTTGCCAGGCGCGCCTTTCAGCTCGCGGCCATCGATCAGGAGGGCCGGGACGCTGAAAGGCACGTGGCCAGAACCGTGGATTGCCCTTGGGCGAAGTCGTTTTTAAAGCGCCGCGCTTTCCTGATGAACGAGAGGGGCATCGACACCGTGCCCCAGGAGGCTCGCACGGCGGCTATAGGCCAGATAGACCACCAGGCCGATGAGGTTCCAGACCACGAACCGGATCAGCGTGGCGGACGGCAGGCTGATCATGAAATAGAGGCAACCGACGACCGCCAGCGGGCCGACGATCCACACCGCCGGGCAACGGAACAGTCGCGGCAGGTCCGGCCGACGCACGCGCAGCACCATCAGGCACACCGCCACGCAGATGAAGGCCAGCAGGGTGCCGGCATTGGACAGCTCGGCGATCTGGTCCAGCGGCAGGAACCCGCCGACCAGCGCCACGACCGCCCCGGTGATCAGAGTCAGGGTGACCGGCGCGCCGGTCTTGGCATGTAGCCGGCCCAGGCCGCGCGGCAGGAGGCCGTCCCGCGCCATGACGAAGAACACCCGGGTCTGACCGAACATCATCACCAGGATGACGCTGGGCAGGGCGATGATGGCGGCGGCGGCGATGCCGAAGGCGGCGGCCGGGTGGCCCAGGCCGCGCAGGATGAAGGCCAGCGGCTCCCCCGAACGGGCGAACTCGGCATAGGGCCAGGCCCCCACCGCGCAGGCGGCGACCACCATGTAGATCAGGGTGCAGATCACCATCGAGCCGATGATGCCGATGGTCAGGTCGCGCTTGGGATTCTTGACCTCCTCGGCCGAGGTCGAGACCGCGTCGAAGCCGAAGAAGGCGAAGAACACGATGGCGGCGGCGGCCATCACGCCGCGCGGATGGCCCGCCTCGGTGTGGGCGGCGAAGCCATAGGGCATGAACGGCGTGAAGTTGTGCCCCTTGATGGCCGTGAAGGTCAGGCCGACGAAGACGGCCAGGGCGACGATCTTGATCACCACCAGGCCAATGTTGAGCGTGGCGCTCTCGCGCGCGCCTTTCGCCAGCAGGGCGGTGACGGCGGCGGTGATCAGCACGGCCGGCAGATTGATGACCCCGCCGGCGTGCGGCCCGGCCAGGATCTGCGGCGGCAGGTGAATCCCGACGCTCTGGAGCAGGCCGACCATGTAGCCCGACCAGCCGACGGCCACGGCCGCGCAGGTGACGGCGTACTCCAGCACCAGACTCCAGCCGACGATCCAGGCCAGGCCCTCGCCCAGCACCGCATAGGCGTAGGTATAGGCGCTGCCAGCGGCTGGGATCAGGGTCGCGACCTCGGCATAGGCCAGGGCGGCGAACACGCACAGGACGCCGCAGGCGGCGAAGGCCAGGATCACCGCTGGCCCCGCCCGCTCGGCGCCGATGCCGGTCAGGGTGTAGATCCCCGTGCCGATGATGGCTCCGATACCCAGGGCCAGCAGGTGCGGCCAGGACAGGGTCGGCTTCAGCCGACGGTCGGCCTCCACCGAGACGATCGCGTCGAGCGCCTTGCGACGGGTCCAGAAGTTCATGCGATTACCCCCAAAGGTGGTCTTTGACGGACCGGAAACGACCGGCCGGGACAATGTGAAAAATGTGCTCGCGAACGCCCCCTATCGGGGTTCGCAGGCGTCACGACGGACCGAACGGCGCGTCGATCGAGGGCGAGGGCTCGGTGAACCAGGCCGCACCATCCTCGGTGACGTGGAAATGGTCCTCCAGCCGCACGCCGAAGCGGTCGGGCACGACGATCATCGGCTCGTTGGAAAAGCACATGCCCGGCGCCAGGGGCGTGCGGTCGCCGCGCACCAGATAGGGACCCTCGTGGATCGACAGGCCGATGCCGTGACCGGTGCGATGCGGCAGGCCCGGCAACGCGTAGTCGGGACCCAGGCCGTAGCGCTGCAACACCTGGCGCGCCGCCGCGTCGATCGCTTCGCAGGGCAGGCCCGGGCGGACCGCGGCGAAGGCGGCGGCCTGAGCCTCGTGCTCGATGTCCCAGATCCGCCGATGCTCGTCGCCCGGTTCGCCGAACACATAGGTGCGGGTGATGTCGGCGTTGTAGCCCTCGACCTGGCAGCCGGTGTCGATCAGCACCAACTCGCCCTCCCCCAGCGCCTGGTCGCCGGGCAGACCATGCGGGTAGGCGGTGGCGCGGTCGAACTGCACAGCGCAGAAGGTCGAACCGCCGTCGGCGCCCGCGGCGCGGTGGGCGGTGTCGATGAACCGCTTGACGGCGCTGGCGGCGATGCCTGGCGCGAGCATGGCGGCGGCGCGACGGTGGACATCCAGGGTGATGGCCTTGGCATAGCGCATCAGGGCCAGTTCCGCCGGCGACTTGAGGGCGCGGCAGCCGTCGATGACCGGGGCGGCGTCCAGAGCGCGCAAGGACGGCGCCGTCTTTTCCAGAGCGGAGAACAATGAGAACGGCGCGGCCGGATCGAGCGCCAGGACGTCAGCGCCGATCTCGGAGAGCGCCTGGGCCACCAGGGCGGCCGGACTGTCGTGCTCCTGCCAGAGGCGGATGTCGGCCTCGATCTTCAGGTCGGCCCGCAGCGAGCCCAGCTCGAAGGCCGGGCAGATCATGACCGGCCTCCCCTTGCGCGGCAGCAGCAACGCCACCAGCCGTTCGGTCGCGCCCCACGGCACGCCGGTGAAATAGCGCAGGCTTGTCCCCGCCCCGACCAGAAGCGCGTCGGCGCCCAGCGCCGCGGTCAGGACTCGCGCCCGCTCCAGTCGCGCCTCGTATTCGACGACGGCGATGGCCGGCGGTCGCCCGGGCCGAGGTGACAATCCCGCCAATTGCAGGTCCATGGTCGAGCCACCGACGCCGTGGGTCATGCCGCGTTCCTCTTTCGTAGGTCGGACGGTCGCGCGAACCGCTCCAGATCAAGGGGGATCAGATCGACCGCCGGGATCGCTCGGCCCATCAGGGCGGCGACCCATTCGCTGGTCACCGCCGCCAAGGTCAGGCCCAGATGCTGGTGGCCGAAGGCGTAGTAAAGATTGTCGGCCCGCCGGCTGACGCCGATGGCGGGAAGATAGTCAGGCAAGGTCGGTCGAGCGCCCATCCATTCAGCGATCGGGCCCTCCATCCGCACCCCCAGCTCGGAAAGATGGCGACGCAGGCGCGACCATTTACGGGGATCGGGCGGCGACGATTCGCGGCCGAATTCGACGAAGCTGGCGGCCCGCAACCGGTCGCCGAAACGCGTGAGGATCAGCGAGCGATCCTCGAACACGACGGGCGGCAGGTCACCCCAGCGCCCCGCGCCGCCTTCGAGATGGTAGCCGCGCTCGGCGATCACCGGCGCGACGTGGCCAAGGTCGCGCATCAACGCGCCGGAACCCACGCCGCCCGCGACCAGCACGCGCTCCGGCGCCAGCCGCTCGCCGTCCTCGAGCAGGACCTCGACACGCCCCTCGATGTTCAACAGTCGCACGGCACGACCGATCCGCCGCTGGCCGCCCAGGGCCGCGAAGGCCTCGTCCAACAATCGCAGGACCAGTGCCGGGTCGCGCACCTGGCCCGTGTTCTCGAACTGAGCGCCGCCAGCGATCGGGACGTCGATCGACTGCCCCAGCCGTCGCGCCAGCGGATCGGACAGGGGTCGCAGCCTGGCCTGGCCGATATCAGCGGCGCGCCAGGCCTCAAGACCTGAGCGAGCGGTATCCTGGCTCTCCCAGACCACGACGTGACCGCGCTCGATCAGCAGATCGGGCCGGTCGAGGGAAGCGGCCAGACGTCGCCAGGCTGGCAGGGCGTCCTGGAGCAGGTTGCTCAGCACCCGCTTGCCATGCGCCGCGCCCTCCGGAGTCGACGCCCTCATATAGCGCGCCGCCCAGGGGCCCCAGGCGGCGACGTCCGCCAAGCGGAAATCAAGCGCGCCCCCCAGCAGGAACAGACGGCCAAAAGCCGAGGCCAGGGCGGCAGGCGAAGCCAGGGGCTCCACCTGCTCGACCGCGATGTGGCCCGCGTTGCCGTAGGAGGCGGGACGTGACAGGCTTTGCGGATCGAGCAGCAGCACCGTTTCGCCGGCGCGACGCAAGGCCAGGGCGCAGGCCTTTCCGACCACCCCGCCCCCGATCACCAATGTTCCCGCCGCCTGTCCCACCTGGGCTTTACCTCCGCTTCGCCATTTCGTATACCGTAGACGAAGCAGTTAGAGGTGCAAGTCGTATGAGCTCCATGAATTGGTCGGGCGTGTTCCCGGCCGCCACCACCCAGTTCAACACCGACCTTTCGATCGACATCGACGCCAGCCAGCAGGTGCTCGACGCCTTGGTTCGCGACGGCGTACACGGTCTCGTGGTGCTGGGCACCTGCGGCGAGAACAATTCGCTCGAAGCCGACGAAAAGCGCCAGGTGCTGCAGGCGGCCGTCGAGGTGGTGGCTGGCCGAGTGCCGATCATCGTCGGGGTCTCGGAGTTGACCACGCCGCGCGCCGCCGCCTTCGCCAAGAGCGCAGAATCTATCGGCGCCGACGCGCTGATGGTCTTGCCCGCCATGGTCTACGTGCCGACCGAGGCCGAGCTCGTGGCCCACTTCCGCACGGTCGCCCAAGCCTCCGCCCTGCCGATCATGCTCTACAACAATCCTCCGGCCTATCGCGCCGCCATCACCCTGGACGTGCTGGCCCGCCTTGCTGAAGAGCCGACCATCGTGGCGGTCAAGGAAAGCGCGCCCGACACCCGCCGCTTCACCGATCTGGCCCGGGCCTTTGGCGAGCGCTTCATCCTGATGGCCGGCCTCGACGACGTCGCCCTCGAAGGCCTGCTCATGGGCGCCCGCGGCTGGGTCTCCGGCCTGACCAGCGCCTTCCCGCAGGAATCGGTGGCCCTGGTCGCCGCCGTCGATCGCGGCGACCTGGAAGAAGCGCGCCGCATCTATCGCTGGTTCATGCCGCTTCTGCACCTGGACGCCGAACACGACCTGGTGCAGTCGATTAAGCTGGCCGAACAGATCATGGGCCGTGGAACCGAGCGCGTGCGCATGCCCCGCCTGCCCTTGGCCGGCGCCCGCCGCGCCCAGGTCATCGCCATGGTCGAGGAAGCCGCCGCCACCCGACCGCTCCTCACCCCAGCTGTCGCGGCCTAAGGCGAGAGGCCTAGAGGAAGTTCATGCGTCACACATTCTTCTGCATCGACGGCCACACCGCGGGCAATCCGGTGCGCCTGGTGGTCGGCGGCGCCCCGCTGCTGCGCGGCGACACGATGAGCGCGCGACGCCAGGACTTCCTCGCCCGCTTCGACTGGATCCGCACCGGCCTGATGTTCGAGCCGCGCGGCCACGACATGATGTCGGGCGGCTTCCTTTATCCGCCCACCCAGGCCGATTGCGACGCCGGCATCCTGTTCATCGAGACCAGCGGCTGGCTGCCG
>NZ_AKKF01000035.1 GCF_000281955.1 Caulobacter sp. AP07
CGCCCTGGGCACCGCGACCAACAAGCTGGCCTCGCTGGGCACCAGCTCGACCGGCCTGGACACCCACCTGACCTTCGTCGGCAAGCTGCAAGACAGCCTCGACGCCGGCGTGGGCAACCTGGTCGACGCCGACCTGGCCAAGGAAAGCGCCAAGCTGCAGTCGCTGCAAACCAAGCAGCAACTGGGCGTTCAGGCGCTCTCCATCGCCAACCAGTCTTCGTCGTCGATCCTGAGCCTGTTCCGATAGGAACGAAGAGGAGGCGGACCTTCGGGTCCGCCTCCGCCTTTCCTTCGGGCGTTGGCCGGAGGGGAGGGTCCACTAGAGGCGCGGCCGTGACCCGGCCGCGAGAGGAGTTATGGAAAACAGAGTTGCGTTGACGCCCGTCACGACAGAGCCGTCCACGCCCGCCTCGAATGCGCCGTCCACCGCCCCGGGCTTCTCCGCGGGCGGCGTCGCCGTGTCCGCGCCCAAGGAAAAGCCGCCCGTGGCCGATGGGCCGCAGCCCGGCGACCTGCGCCTGGTGATCGAGCAGGACGCCACCACCGGCACCTACGTCTACAAGACGGTGGACCGGCGGACCGGCGACATCCTGCAGCAGTTCCCGCGCGAGGACGTCCTGCGGTTCATGCAGGCGGAGCACTACGGTCCGGGCGAGGTCTTCGACGGCCTGACCTGAAGGCCGGCCCCGCGAGGCCGTCGATGCCGCGACCCGACGTCGCAGGCAAAACATGGTTTACGCGCGTTAACCATATTCTTACTCCCCGAGCCGCAGTTTCACGGTCGACCCGCTCGGCCGCCGAATCGCGTTCCGAGCCCCATTGGCAAGAAACGCCGTTCGGAGACTGTGATGACGCTCAGCGTGAACACCAATCAGCCTGCGCTGATCGCCCTGCAGAATCTGAACAAGACCAACGACGAGATGGCCGGCGTCCAGAGCCGCATCAACACCGGTCTGGCGATCTCCAGCGCCAAGGACAATGCGGCCGTCTGGTCGATCGCCCAGGACCAGCGCGCCGACCGCTCGGCCCTGTCGGCCGTGAAGATGAGCCTGGACCGCGCGACCTCGATCACCGACGTGGCCCTGGCCGCGGGGGAATCGGTCTCCGACCTGCTGACCCAGATACGCGAAAAGGTGGTCGCGGCTAAGGACACCTCGCTGTCGACGTCTTCGCGCAAGGCCCTGAACGCCGACTTCCAGGGCCTGCTGAAGAACATGACCCAGGTCATCAACAGCGCCACCTTCGACGGCGCCAACATCCTGAACGGCAGCCAGCCGGCCAACATCACCTTCCTGGCCGACGCCAACGCCGCCACCTCGATCACCTTGAATCTGCAGAACCTGTCGCTGGGCGGCACGATCAACACCCTGACGGCGACCGACAACATCAGCACCATGACCCAGGCGGCCGCGGTGCTGACGCGCCTGGACGCCTCGCTGAGCGCGGTGAACCAGGCCGTGGGCTCCATCGGCTCGCAGGCCAAGCAGATCGATGCCCACAACACCTTCATCGCTAAGCTGAACGACGTGCTGGAAAGCGGCGTGGGCAACCTCGTCGACGCCGACATGGCCAAGGAAAGCGCCCGGCTCCAGGCCCTGCAGGTCAAGCAACAGCTCGGCGCCCAGGCGCTGTCGATCGCCAACCAGGCGCCGCAGATCATCCTGTCGCTGTTCAACGGCGGCAGCTAGGCCTGACGCTCGGGGAATAGTAGACTTCCCGTCGCGGTGTTTGGGGAAAACGACTCGGCATGATCGACCTTCGCGATCTTTCGGATGAGGACGAGGCGGTCCTGTTCAAGTGGCGGGGCGAGCCCGAGGTCGATCGCTGGATGTCCGACGCGGCCTTTCCCAGCCACGAGGCGCACGCCGCCTGGTTCCAGGCCTTGCGCACCGATCCCGACATGCGGGGCTGGATGATCGTCCGGTCCGGCGAGCCGTCCGGCCTCCTGACGCTCACGGGGCTGCTCAGCCATCACCGCCGGGCGGCCTGGAACTGGTTCCTCGGTTCGGCCGAGGCCCGGGGCAGGGGTGTCGGGCGGGCGGCCCAGGTGTTGGGCCTGGACCGCGCCTTCGGCGAACTGGGCCTGCACAAGGTGTTCGCCGAGGTCATGGCCGACAATGACGCGGCCCTGAAGGCCCAGGCCGCCTCGGGCTTCCGGCGCGAGGGCTACCTGCGCGGCCATGTGCTGAAGAACGGCGTGCCGCGCGACGTGGTCCTGCTGGGCATATTGGCCGAGGAGTGGCGCGAACTGCGCGGGACCGTCCGGCGCTCCCTGACCGACGCCCACCTGATCGCCGCCTAGATCAAGCCTTGGAGCGTGGCGGCTGAAACCGCTCACGCTTTCGGTCGCCACGCTCCTGATTCATACGTCTTAACGAAACGTCAGCGTTCATCGCCGACAGTCGAATCGAGGGGCGTAGTGCGTCCCGTTGGGACACGCTGTGATCACTTTCGATTCCAGTCTTCTGCTCGGCTACTACCAGGCCAGGTCCGCTGGCCAGGCCGCGGGATCGACGGCGTCGTCCAACAGCATGTCCTCGTCGCTGCCGTCCTCGACCAAGAAGACCGTGCCCAACGCGCCCTGGACCGCGGTGACCACCGAGCCCAGCGACCTGGTCAAGGGCGCGCTCAACGGTCGCAAGTTCGTCGACGAGGGCGCGGCCGTGAACGCCGCCCCGACGATCAGCGGCGACTACAAGAAGCTGTTCGCCACCTACCAGGCGCTCAACACCCTCTCGGCGATCGCCAACCGGTCCGGCGAGAAGAACGTCACCGACAGCGAGATCAAGCGGCTGCAGACGGCGTTCAGCAAGGGGCTGAACGAGGTCAACAGCTACATCCAGAACCTCAGCACCGACGGCATGCGCGTCACGACCGGCGCGGTCATGACCAGCGACAAGTCCAGCGTCGGCGTGCCCAAGAACAACTACGGCTACGTCACCGGCAAGCTCTATAGCGGCAAGGTCGACGACGTGGTGCCCACCTTCGCGGGCGCCGTCAGCTTCACCATGGCGGTCAAGAAGTTCGGCGTCTCGACCAACCTGACCATGGACCTGTCGGAGATGGGGACCACGCCGCGGACGATGGCCAACGTGGTCAGCTTCTTCAACAGCAAGCTCGACGCGGCCGGCTTCGAGACCACCTTCGCCGTCGAGCGCACGGTCGGCCAGGAGCGGACCACCACGGTCAACGGCCAGACCGTCAAGCTGCCGGCCACCGGCGATGACTTCGCCCTGCGCATCCGCGGCGACTCGACCGAGACCCTGACCTTCACCGCCCCGACCCCCAAGCCGGCGGTCTACATCACCACCGCCGCTGGCAATCCGGATCCGGACAAGAAGCCCGAGACCGACGACGCGAAGATCGAGAACACCCTGGTCAAGTATGGCCCCGGCACGGCCGGCCAGCCGGGGACCAAGATCTTCTCCGACACGCTGGAAGGCACCGTCGCCAACGTCCACAAGACGATGACCGGCCCGGACGGCTCGCTCTACGTGCTGGCCGACGTCGACGGCACGGCCAGCAGCCAGACAATCAAGGGCGAACAGGACGTCGCCCTGCTGAAATACGACTCGGCCGGCAAGCTGCTCTACGCCCGCACCCTGGGAGCCGCCAACACCGCCACCGGCTACAACATGGCGATCTCCGCCGACGGCCAGGTGGCGATCGCCGGCTCGGTGTCGGGCCAGTTGTCGGGCGCGACCAACGGTCCGATCAACTCCGACTCGGCCGGTAAGGTCACCGACAGCTTCGTCACGCTCTACGACGCCAAGGGCGACGAGACCTGGACGGTGCGCCGTGGCGGCATGCTGGAGGACGAGGCCACGGCCGTGGCCTTCGGCCAGGACGGCGTGGTCTATGTCGGCGGCCGCACCAAGTCGGACATGCCGGGCTCGGCCACCGGCGCCACGGCCGGCGGCTACGACAGCTACCTGACCGGCTTCGCCACCGACATCGCCGGCACGCCCAAGGCGCTGTTCACCACCCATTTCGGTAGCGCCGACAACGACACCGTCGCCGGCATCGTCGTCAACGGCTCGCAGGTGGTGGTGGCCAGCAAGGAAGGCAGCGAGGCCATGCTGCGCAGCTTCAACGTGGCCACGACCGTGGTCACCGAGAACCGCACGGCGCTGAACGACAAGGAAGTCTGGGTCACGGCCCCGGTGACCTACACCAAGGCGGCCACCCTCACCACGGGCGCGACCCGCGACCTGGGCTCGCTGAAGGGCGGCGACATCGCCGGCCTGGCGATCGACAACGGCCAGCTCTACATCGGCGGCTCGACCACCAACGGCGCCCTGACCGTCAACAACAAGACCGCGGCCGCGTCCGGCGGCTCGGACGGTTTCGCCGCCCGCGTCTCGCTGGACCTGACCAGCACCGCCCAGGACGCCCTGGCCTATTACGGCGGCACGGGCGACGACACCGTCACCGGCATGGCCGTCTCCAACGGCCAGGTCTGGCTGGTCGGTTCGGCCGGCAAGAACCTGGCGGGCCAGCCCACGGTCGGCGACAAGGACGGCTATGTCGCCCAGATGGACGTGGCCACGGGCGCGGTCTCCTGGCAACAGCGCCTGACGGGCAAGGACGGCTACGCCACCCCGACCTCGATCGCCGTCGACGCCTCCGGCGCCGGCGACCTGGACGTCTTCGGCCTGCCGCGCGGCGTGATGGACTTCACCCAGTCGCAGAAGATCGTGTCCGCGACCTCGGCGCGGGCCGGCGACACCTTCCAGATCCGCACCCGGGCCCGCGGCACGCTGACGACGATCAAGATCGACGCCAACGACACGCTCGAAACCCTCGGCGACAAGATCCGCAAGGCTTCCGGCTTCGCCGCCAAGGTGGAATATTCCAGCTCGGGCAACAGCCGCAGCCTGCGGATCAGTCCTTCCCAGACCACCTCGACCATCGAGATCCTGGCGGGCAAGGGCGGCACGGACGTGCTCGAGGCGCTGGGGCTCAAGCCCGGCATCGTGCGCAACACCAAGATCGACGACGGCAAGACCGTCTCGGCGGACGGCAAGGGGCCGATCTACGGCCTGTCGCTGGACACCGGCCTGGACCTCACCGACGACACCGGCCGCAAGCTGGCCACGGCGGCCATGACCAAGGCCATCGCGTCGGTGCGCCTGGCCTATCGCGAGATGGCCGACGCCGCCAACGGCGTCGTGCCGGCCAACACGACGAGCGGTTCCGGCAAGACCGGCGGCAAGGTCCCGACCTACCTGACCGACCAGATCGCCAACTACCAGGCCGCCCTGAACCGCCTGACCGGCGGCTAATCGGCGGGGCCGCGCAACCGAGTTGCGCCTTGCGTCTTCCCATGGACTTGAAAGCGTCATCGACGCGTCGTAGCCAGGGATCATGGAACTTCTCAAAGATCGACGCGTGTTGCTGGGCGGCGGCGCCGCCCTGGCCCTGATCGCGGGCCTCGGCATCGCCCTGACCCTGATGCACGGCGGCAAGTCGCCCACCGAGGCGCCGCCGGCCTCGCGGGGCGGGCTGGTGGTCGAGACCGGGCGCGCCGACGACACCAAGCTCGATCCGGCCCGTCCGCTGCGTTGCTTCGTCGGCGGCCAGTTCGTCGGCGAGACCACCCTGGCCGAATGCGCCAAGAAGAACGGCGTGGCGACCGGGGCGCTCGACGTCGGCGTCGACGAGACCGGGGCTCTGGCGGCCGCCGACCAGGCCGGCCTGGTGCTGACCCCTCTGCCGCCGCCGGCCGAGACCGTCGCGGTCGCCGCGCCCGCCGCGACCCCGACCGGGCAGGCCCCGGCCGCCGTCTCCACGCCCCTGGCGGTCTGCTGGCGCTACGCGGGCGGCGAATGGCGCAAGCAACCGGGCGAGATCACCCTGAACGCCTGCGTCCAGCAGCTCTACAGCGGCAAGTGCGAGCGTCCCGGCGGCGCGACCTACGGCCGTTGGGGCGACGAGACCCTTCGCCGGGTCCCGGGCCGGGTGGAGTCGTCGTCCGACAACCGCACCTTCCATTCGATCATCGAACAGGGGCCAGACTGCTCCATCCCGTCGGTTTAGAGAGATCGTAAGACCATGCGCCCGTTTCCCATCGTCGCCGTCTCCCTCCTCGCCGCCGCCACGGCCCTGACCGGTTGCGTCAAGCAGACCAAGGCCCCCTTCGAGGCCGGCGTCTGCATGCACGTCGTCGAGCAGAAGGACGGCACGCTGAAATACAATCCGGTCGCCCGCAACATCGCGAGCATGGAGCTGTGCGCGGCCGAGCTGGAGGGCATGCGGATCCGCTTCATCCGCATGGGCAGCCCCATCCGCGAACTGACCGGCGCCTATCAGGGCAAGTTCATCTTCGTGCAGAAGGACGGCATCTATCTGGGCGACACCTACGAGGGCGCCCGGTTCATGTCGCTGGTCCGCACCGGCGATGGCCGCCTGGCGGTGCCGGGGGCCATGCCCCCGCAATAGGCGTGGCTTTCGGCGGTGGATAACCCTGGCGCTCCACAGGAACGTTAGTGGAACAAAGCTTGATTTCGCTTTTAAGAACCCGTTAACGTCCGCGTCAGATTCCGGCGCGATGGGTCGCCGGGCGTGAACAGGAAATTCCGCCTATGGCAGGCAGCGTCAACAAGGTCATCCTGGTGGGCAACCTCGGGGCCGACCCCGAAATCCGCACCCTCAGCTCGGGCGACCGCGTCGCCAACCTGCGTCTGGCCACCTCGGAAACCTGGCGCGACCGCACCTCGGGCGAGCGCAAGGAAAAGACCGAATGGCACCGCGTGGTGATCTTCAACGACAACCTCGTGAAGGTCGCCGAGAGCTATCTGCGCAAGGGCTCGACGGTCTATATCGAAGGCGCGATCCAGACGCGTAAGTGGGCCGACCAGAGCGGCGTGGAGAAGTACTCCACCGAGATCGTGCTGCAGAAGTTCCGCGGCGAGCTGACCATGCTGGGCGGTCGCGGCGACGGCGCCGGCGCTTCGGCGGGCGGCGGCGACCAGGGCTATGACAGCGGCTACGGCGGCGGTTCGGGTGGCGGCGGCGGCGCCCCGCGCAGCCAGCCCAGCGGCCCGCGCGAGAGCTTCTCGGCCGACCTGGACGACGAGATCCCGTTCTAGTTTCCCTCTAGGGCTGTTTTGCAAACAAGTGGCCGGTTCCCATTGGAACCGGTCACTTTTTTATGGGGCCCGCCGGTTTCCGATAGGTCGCATAGCGTGGGCGAGACCCGCCGCGATCTAGCCTCGTCCCCGTTTCGCAAGCTGCATGGGGGTGACGCCGAGATCGCGGCGAACCATGGCGATGAAGGCGCTCGGCGAGGCGTAACCCAGCGCGCCCGCGACCTCGGTCACCGAAACCGCCTCGGCCAGCAGCTGGCGCGCCATCAGCAGGCGGAGCCGCCGCCGCCAGTCGGCGAAACCCAGGCCCGTCTCACTCTGGAAATGGCGGATGAACGATCTGCGGCTCATGCCCGCGACAGCGGCGAAGTCATCCAGGCCACGCGTGTCGCCGGGATCGGCCTGCAGGGCGTCGGCGACGCGAAGCAAGCGGGGATCGCGCACCCGGGGCAGGCCCAGGTCGTGGTGTGGCGCGCGGCGGATTTCGTCATAGAGCAGGAAGCGAAGGGCGTCGCGGCGGGCGTCGTCCTCGAGCGCGGTCGCGTCCCACGCCGCGATAAGCTGGGCGAGCAGCGGCGAGACCTCGATCACGCAGGGCTCGCTCGGCAAGTCGGCCGGTATGGGGCAGGGGAAGCGGACGGTGCGAAAGTCACAGCCTTTGGGCCCGACCACGGTCGCGTGCTCGACCCCCGGCGGCATCCAGACGGCATGGGCCGGCAACACGACCCATGTTCGCGCGGACATGATCTGAGTGCAGGACCCGGAGCGGGCGTAGCTGAGCAACGCCTCGTCGTCATGGGCATGGGCTTCCCAGCCGGAGCCGGGCGGCATGTCATAGGGCGTGATATCGAGGCGCATAGGGCTCTGGCACTTTCTCGACATAGATTGGCTCTCTATCGCGCGCAGGGGAAGGGCCGATCGGCTAGGCCTGCTGCCCATGCAGATCCTCAAGCCCCTTCTCCATCCGCCGATCGCACGGCTCTGGGCTGGCCTCGCCCTGGCCGCCATTGGCGATCAGGTCTATCGGATCGCGCTGATCTGGCTGTCGGTTCAATTGGCCGGAGCGCACGCCGGCTGGGTCACGGCCGCCGAGGCCGCGACGGTCCTGGCCACGGCGCTGTTCGCCGGCGCCTGGGCCGAGGGGTGGGATCATCGCCGCACGATGATCGGCTGCGACCTGGTGCGTGCGGGCCTGGCGCTCGCGCCGGTGACCGCCTGGGCGATGGGCTGCCTGAACCTCTGGACCTTGCTCATCCCTTCGGTCGCGCTGGCGGCCCTCCGCGGCGTGTTCGAGCCCGCCCTCCAGGCGAGCCTGCCGCGACTGGCGTCCTCCCGCGTCCTCCTCACGCCCACCAACGCCCTGATGGACGCCACCGCGCGGCTGGCGCGCCTGGTCGGCCCCACCATCGCCGGCGCGCTCGCCGGGTTCCTGCCGACGATTGGCTTGATGGCCGCGACAACCTTGACATCCTTGGCGTCCGCCATCGCCATCACCAGCCTTCGCCATCAATTGCCGCGCCAGCCGCGAACCGCGCGCGGCTCCCGCTTCGAGATGCTGACCCGAGGGTTTCGAGCCATCCGGGACCGCGGATATTTCCGCTATCTCCTGTGGCGCGGCGGCGTGGTGAACGGTCTGTGGGTAGTGTCGCTGTGGCTCTGTTTGCCCCTTGCGGTCCAGCGCGGCGGGCTGGAGGCCTTCGGCGCACGCGGCCTTGGCGTGGTGGGACTGGTGATGGGGGCCTATGGCGTCGGAAACCTCGCCAGCAATCTCGTTGTTGGCGGCCTCGTCGTGCGCCGGCCGGTGACGATGATCCTGGTGGGCAACGCCGTCCTGGGCCTGGGCTTGGCGTTGATGGGATGGGCCGCCCTGGCCGCGCCCAAGGACCTGGCCGCGCCGCTGATCATGGCGGCGTCGGCGTTCACGGCCTTGGGCGGCCCGGTGATGGACGTGCCGATGGCCACGCTGCGCCAGACCGTGTTCGCGGCTCACGAAGTGGCGGCGGTCTATCGGCTCTCCATCGTGTTCGACTGGGGTGGGATGCTTCTCGCGACCGCTGTCGCGCCCTTGGCGCTTCAAGCGGTTTCGCCGGAAATGACCATCCTGCTCTGCGGCGGCGTCATCGTCGCGGCCGCCGCCGCTGGGCTCACTCACCTCGGCGCTCCGGCCGACTGGCAGGCGATGACGGCGGCGCAATAGTCACGCCACTGCCGGAATTGGCTCAGGCCTGAACGCATCGAGACGACGAGCGGCCAGTTCCTGTCGGAACTGGCCGATTTTTCATGCCGTTAGCCCAGCAGTTCGCGAACCCGGGGGATGACCCGTTCGCCATAGAGCGTGATGCAGCGCATCAGCTTGTCATGGGGCAGGGACCCGGCGCTGTACTTCATCTGGAAGCGCTGGACGCCCAGGGCCTGGACCGTGGCGGCGATCTTGCGGGCCACCGTCTCGGGCGAGCCGACATAGAGCGAACCGTGGTCGGCCTCGGCCTCGAATTCGGCGCGGCCCATCGGCGGCCAGCCCCGCTCGGCCCCGATCCGGTCGCGCATGCGCTTGTAGTCGGGCCACAGCTCCTCGCGGGCCTGCGCGTCGGTGTCGGCCACATAGCCGGGCGAATGGACGCCGATGGGGCGCGCCGGCCGGCCCAGTTCGCCGAACGCCCGGTGATAGAGGTCGACATAGGGCCCGAACCGCTTGGGATCGCCGCCGATGATCGCCAGCATCAGCGGCAGGTCGTAGCGGGCGGCGCGAACCACCGATTCCGGACTGCCGCCCACGCCGATCCAGGTCTTCAGAGGCGCGGACTCGGTTTGGGGGAAGACCGCCTGGTCGACGAGCGGCGGCCGTGTCGCGCCACGCCAGGTCACCGACGGCTGGCGGACCAGCGCCGCGAACAGGTCGAGCTTTTCCTCGAACAGCTGGTCGTATTGCGACAGCTCGAAGCCGAACAACGGGAAGGACTCGGTGAACGACCCGCGCCCCAGGATCACCTCGGCCCGGCCGTTCGAGACCGCGTCCAGGGTCGAAAAGCGCTGGAAGACGCGGATGGGATCGTCGGAACTGAGCACCGTCACCGCCGAACCCAGCTTGATCCGGTCGGTCTGGCTGGCGATCGCCGCCAGCACGACCTCGGGCGCCGAGACCGCGAAATCGGCGCGGTGATGCTCGCCGACCCCGAAGAAATCCACGCCCAGCTGGTCGGCCAGCACCGCCTCGGCGACGACGTCGCGGATGACCCGCGCCTGCGGCAGGGGCGCGCCGTCCGGGCCGGGCGTCACGTCG
>NZ_AKKF01000036.1 GCF_000281955.1 Caulobacter sp. AP07
CCCCCGCCGATTCGGCGGGTCCCCGCGCCCGCCTCCGCCCCGAAGTGCTGGCCGGCCTGAAGGGCGAGGCGCTGAGCGAAGGCCTGGGCGGCCCCTGGGTGCAGGCGGCCTATCTGCACGCCCTGGTCCGCGCGGCCGGCGGCCAGACCGCCGTCGCCCTGGCCGACGACCATGTCAGCCTCGCCGCCTGGGTGCCCGCCTAAAAGCTCGCTGCGGCGATAAAGCACGCGACCAGGCGCCGAACGTCACCGCTCCTTAACCCCCAGGCGGCAAGCTGGGGGCTGTTGAAGTGGAGCGTGCCGTGAAGACCTGTCTCGTCGTCGACGACAGCCGGGTGATCCGCAAAGTCGCCCGGCGCGTCCTGGAGGACATCGGCTTCGAGATCGCCGAGGCCGCCGACGGCGTGGAAGCCCTGGCCTGGTGCCGGGCGGCCATGCCCGACGCCGTGCTCCTGGACTGGAACATGCCGGTGATGAACGGGATCGAGTTCCTGCGCCATCTACGCCAGGAGCCGGGCGGCGACGCGCCGATCGTGGTGTTCTGCACGGTCGAGAACGACATCGAGCACATCCGACTGGCCCTCGACACCGGGGCCAACGAGTACATCATGAAGCCGTTCGACGGCGACATCATCGCGGCGAAGTTCGCCGAGGCGGGCCTGCTGTGACCCCCGACGACATGGACCTGCTAGCCGCCCTGGCCCGCAACCGCGCCGGTCTGCGGATCGAGAGCGACAAGGCCTATCTGGTCGAGAGCCGGCTCAACCCCCTGGCCCGGCGCGAGGGCTTCGAGTCCATCGAGGCCATGGTCGCGGCCCTGCGCGCCAAGCGCGACGACCGGCTGATCTGGGCCGTCGTCGAGGCCCTGACCCTCAACGAAACCGCGTTCTTCCGGGACCGCGAGGTGTTCGCCCATCTGCGCGACGAGCTGCTGCCGGCGTTGTCGCGGCGCCGCGACCGTCCGATCCGCATCTGGAGCGCCGCCTGCTCGACCGGCCAGGAGGTCTATTCCCTGGCAATGACCGCCTCCGAGGCGCGCGACATCGAGCCCGGCGCCCAGTTCGAGTTCTTCGGCTCCGACCTGTCGGAACGTTGCCTGGAGAAGGCCCAGAGCGGCCTCTACACCCAGTTCGAGGTGCAGCGCGGCTTGCCGATCCGCTCGCTGGTCAAGCATTTCGAGAACCAGGACGAGATGTGGGCGATCAGCCCGCGCATTCGCCAGGCCGTGCGCTGGCGGCGCATCAACCTGATGGCCGACCTGTCGCCGATGGGCAAGTTCGACGCCATCCTGCTGCGCAACGTCCTGCCGGGCCTGGACCCCGCCGTGCGTCCCCGGGTCGTCGAGAGCCTGGCCGCCCGCCTGGAAGACGACGGCGTGCTGCTGCTCGGGGCGGGCGAGAGCCTGGGCGAACTGACCGGCGCCGTGCGACCGCTGGCCGATCGCCTGGGCCTGTTCAGCCGCGACCCCAGCTTCCGCGCCGCGGCCTGACGATTCCTAGGCTTCCGCCCCGGCCGGCGCGCCACTCCCTGCCTGGCCCAGCAGCCACTTCCACAACGACGGCCGGGCCGGCGATTCGGGAAGGGCCGCCGCCAGCTTGGCGTAGAGAATCTCGGCCGGGCCGGAGGCGGTGAGGTCGGGCCGAAGGCCCAGCGCATCGACCATGGCCACCGCCTCCTTGCGATAGGCGATTCGCACCCGGTCCGGGTGCGGCGCGAGCGGCCGGCAGTCGCTGAAGTCGACCACGACGCCCGTCAGCTCGGCGATCCGCCGCGCCTTGGTCCGGGCGTAGTCCGGATCGGCGCCCAGCCGGTCGACATCGATCACCAGGTCGGCCTGCGGCAGGGCCGCCAGATAGGACAGCATGTAGACGGCGATGAAGGCGGCGAAGGACACGCGAGCCGGGGCGCGCTTGAACCGCCGCCGCACCGCCGTGATCCGCTCGATCAGCGCGCCCCGCCCCGCCGTCAGCCCCAGCCGCCTGGCCCCGCCGGCCCCGGACGGCGCCTCGGACAGGATCACGTACTGGCAGAGCTCGAAATAGGTCGGCCGGGGGCGTTTGCGCAGCGAGTGGAACGAGCGCCACTGCTGCACCGGGTCACGGATCAGCACGATGTGCGCCCCGTCGAACCGCCGGCGCAGCCAGCCGATCCGGCCCAGGGTGCGGCAACAGGCCAGCACCGGCGTGCGCCCCTTGGACCGGGCCGCGGCGATCAGGCTGTCGAGATAGGCGACCTGCTCGGGGTCCTCGGCGGCCTCGTCGAGGAAGAAATTGTCCAGGGCGAAGCGCTGGTGATAGCCGGCCACGCCGCTCTCCGGCCGCATCAGGTCGGTGAACTCCGCCAGATAGGGCGCGCCTTCGTCCGGATGGCGCAGGCCGCTGGTGGCTGGCCGTTCGCGTTCGATCCATTCGGGCGTCAGCCGCGCCAGTTGTTCGTGCCAGGGCTCGTAATAGGCCAGGACGTCGCGGACGGCGCGGAACCGGCTCCAGAGATAGGTGCTGGAACAGCGCCAGCCGCTGTGGATGAAGACGGGCGGACGTTCGGAGGGCTGCAATGGGGACCAAACCTGTGAGCGGTCCCACAAGCTGGATGGCCAGCTTGACGGCTCGATATCGTCGATGTCGAAATTTCGGCGGTCTTTGTGACACGCCTGTCAGCCACGAGACATACGGTCACGAAACAGAGCTCTAGCCTTCAGATTCGTCGCTAGCTTGCATTTCTGAAATACATCTGACGGTCGAAAGGCGTGAAGAAGCCCGCCAGTCCCGAGACCGACGGGCTGAATCTGAAGGATTGGTCGGGAAGCTACTTGGCGTCCTTGGCGGTGTCGGTGACGGCCTTGCCGGCCGAAGACATGTCCTTGCCGGCGCCTTCGACGGTGTTGCAGGCGGCGACGGCGAGACTGGCGGCGATCGCGGCCAGGAGGATGAGCTTGCGCATGGATGTTCTCCACTGTTCGCCCCGACGGGCGTCTGAAAGGGTTGCCCCTTCAGAACGTGAGCGGCCTGGCTAAGTTCCGGTTGGCGCGGCTTCGGCCGGGGGCACCAGCGGGGTGGGGAACACCAGCCGCACCAGCAGGCCGCCGGCCGGAGACTGCTCGAACAGCAGCTTGCCGCGCAACTGACGGGCGAAGGCGGTCATCAGGGTGCGCCCGACCCCCTCGACGGGCCCCTTGGGCGCGCCGGGACCGTCGTCGCCGATCGCCAGCTCGGCTTCCTCGCCGCGCACGAAGAAGTCGACGGTCAACACCCCGCCCCGCTCGGCCAGGGCGTGCTTCTGGGCGTTGGTGATGGCTTCGACGGCGAACAGGGCCAGCGGGGCCAGGCGATCGGGATCGATGACCAGCGGATCGGCGTGGACCTCGGTGCGGACCGCCCCGCCGCCCATCGAGTCGCCGGCCAGCAGCAGGGCGGTCAGCTCCTCGAGGAACGGCCGCAGGTCGACCCGCTTGAGGTCAGGACCCTGGTAGAGGGCGCGGTAGATCTGAGCCAGGGCGGTGATCCGCTGGCGGGTGTCGTTGAGGGCGGTGCGGGCGGCTGGATCGGTCAGGGCCCGCTGCTGCATGTTGAGCAGCGAGGAAATGATCTGCAGGTTGTTCTTCACCCGGTGATGGATCTCGCGCATCAGCGCGTCCTTCTCGCCCAGGCTGTCGCGCAAGGATGCGTCGCGGGCGACGATGGCGGCGGCCATGTCGTCGAGGGTGGCGGCCAGTTCGCGGATTTCCGGCGGCGCGCGCTCGGCCTGCAGCGGCCGCACGGTGAAGCGGCCCCGGGCATAGATGGCCGCGACCCGGCGCAGATAGACGATCCAGCGGATCACCGCCTGCTCGGTGGCGTAGAGCACCGCCGCCAGGGCCAGGATGAAGGCCAGCAGCGGCGCGAGCAGCCGAAGCATCGGGTTCAGCCACGCCCACGAGGCCAGGCCCGGGGCCTTGGCCGACAGGATGACGAACACCTCCTCACCCACCAGCGGGGCGGCGGAGAAATCGCGATGGCGCTGGTCGGCGTCGGGGCCCGACCACAGGGCCGACCCGCTCTTGGCCGCCCGCTCGCGCCAGGCCGTCGGCGGCGCGCCGAACGCCCGGATGTCGGTGGCGGCGAACACCCGGCCCTCGGAATCGGCCAGGGCGACCTCGGCGCCGCCGGGCAGGTAGCGGTTGGCGGTCTCGGGCTTGAGCGACGAAAGGGTCAGCACCGCGGCCATCGCGCCGTTGAACTTGCCGCTCCCGTCCTCGGCCCGGACGGCGGTCAGGACCGACGGCTCGGTGGCGTAGGTCGCGCCGGGCACGCTGGCCACCACCATGTGCGAGCCGGCCGCCAGGTCCTGGAACCAGCTACGGCCCGAGCGCACCGCGTCCGGCGGGGTGGTCGCGGCGGCGCAGGACACCCGCCCATAGGCGTCGAAACGGATCAGGTTGGCGTAGCCCGGCAGGCGACGTTTGACGGTATCGAGACGCTGGGCGCACTGGAGACCCACGGACCCCGGCCCGAGCGTCTGGAGAAGGACGCCGGCCGCCTCGATCCGGGCCCGGGCGATGGCCGCGCTGCGACCCGCCGCCAGCTCCAGGCTCTGACGACGCGAATCGGCCTCCGCCTTGAAGGCGAAGACCGATTGCAGGACACCGAGGATCAGGACGGGCAGAAGCGCGATGAACAGCGCGCCGGCCAACCGGACCCGAATGGACCCGGCCGCGCCGGCCCCTCGGCCCAGAAGGGACTTCACCGCAGGGTGCTCAGTCTCTCCGCGTCGGCCAAGATGGCGTACATGGCGTCGCCGGCGGCGGCGCCGTCGCGGTCATAGGCGCCGGCTTCGAGGATGGCCTGCAGGGCTCGCCGCGCCCGGCTGACCCGGCTTTTCACCGTCCCCACGGCGCAGCCGCAGATCTCGGCCGCCTCCTCGTAGGCGAAGCCGCCGGCGCCGACCAGGATCAGCGCTTCGCGCTGCTCCGGCGGCAGCATGGCCAGGCTCAGGCGAAGCTCGTCCAGGGCCACCGGGGCCTCGGGATCATCGACCGCCACCAGGGTGCGTTCGGCCGCTTCCTGGTCGAGCTGGCTCTGGCGCCAGGACCGGCGCTTCTCGGAATAGAATTGGTTGCGCAGGATCATGAAGGTCCAGGCCTTCATGTTGGTGCCGAGCTGGAAGCTGGCGCGAGCGTCCCAGGCCTTCATCATGGCGTCCTGGGCCAGGTCGTCGGCGGCCGTCGGGTCGCCGGTCAGGGTTCGAGCGAAGGCGCGCAGATGCGGGATGAGCGTGACGAGCTCCTTCTTGAAGGCCACGTCACGGACCGGATCGAAGGGCGACCGGCCGACTTGCGCTTCCGTCATGCTTACCGCTCTCCCGAAGGCGTTTCCGCCTTGCGCAGGATATCGAGGAATTCGTCCGGCACCGGTTCATTCACGACCTCGTCGAACATCTGACGAAGCTTGACGCCAATAGCCTGTTGACGGAGCCGAGCTTCATCGAGCGCGGCCGCCCCTTTGCGGTGATCTTCCATGGGTACGTGTTCGATCATGTCCTCGACGCCGATAAATCGCGACGTCCGCCCCCTTTGGCCGAATGTGTGTACGCCGGATGACAACGTTGAATTCCGTATGGGGTTCCACAAGCTTGGGCATAATGATGGCAAAAATGGCGCGTCTATGGAACCACTAGAGAAGCGCGCCATGGAACCGCCAGGGGCCGGCCGCGTTTATGCACCGACGGGCGAACAGCGCAGCTTAGCCGCGCCGCGCGCTTTTTTTCGAAACACTCAACGGGAGGGGTCATGAGTCTTCTTGCCCGGCTAGCGCCGCACTTGCCTTATGTTCGTCGCTACGCTCGCGCTCTGACCGGCGACCAGACGACCGGTGATCACTATGTGCGCGTCGCGCTCGAGGCCCTGGCGGCCGGCGAGCGGTCGCTGGACGTCAACCTGTCGCCGCGGGTCGCGCTGTACCGCGTCTTCCACGCCATCTGGCTGTCTTCGGGCGCCCAGCTCGAAGCGCGTCGCGACGACGCCTCCAGCCTGGCGGACGACGCCTCGCAGCGCCTGATGCGGATCGCCCCGCGCTCGCGGCAGGCCTTCCTGCTGACGGCCCTCGAAGGCTTCACCCCGACCGAAGCCTCGCAGATTCTCGACTGCGACTTCACCGAGGTCGAACGCCTGATCTCCGAGGCCCAGAGCGAGATCGACGCCGAACTGGCCACCGACGTCCTGATCATCGAGGACGAACCGGTGATCGCCGCCGATATCGAGGCTTTGGTGCGAGAACTCGGTCACGACGTCATCGACATCGCCGCCACCCGCGGCGAGGCGGTGGAAGCGGTGAGCCGGCGCACGCCGGGCCTGGTCCTGGCCGACATCCAGCTGGCCGACGGCTCGTCGGGCATCGACGCGGTGAAGGACATCCTGGCGCGCCTGGACGTGCCGGTGATCTTCATCACCGCCTTCCCCGAGCGCCTGCTGACCGGCGAGCGGCCCGAACCCACCTTCCTGATCACCAAGCCTTTCCAGCCGGAAACGGTGAAGGCGGCGATCGGCCAGGCGCTGTTCTTCCACCCGCGCCGGACCCAGAAGGCGGCCTGAGCCTTCGGGCCCAGCCTTCAGGAGATGGAACGATCAAGGCCCCGGCGACGCGCCGGGGCCTTCTTCATGCGCGCCCTGTCCGTCACCCTGTCCGTCGCCGTCGGGGATCGGCCGGCGGGCGACTAGTTCTGCTTCACCGGCGCCTGTGGCGTGGAATAGCGCTCGGCTTCCTGCGTGGTCTTGGCGCCGTTGTTACGCTCGACGCTGGCCAGGTCGCCCGAACGCATGCTCCAGGCGCCGAACAGCGCGATGGCGGCCAGGACGGTCGAAACGATCAGCACCCAGAAGACGTGCTTGCCCCAGCGCCCTTGGCGAGCGCGGGTGGCGTTCAGGACAGGACCGTGATGCTCAAGATCGGCAGGCATGGAAAGCCTCCTTATCGCGCGGCGGAATAGACTCCCGAGCTCTGCGCCGCCGAGCCGCTCGGAGCGGGGCTGTCGTTGAAATGCTGGAGAAGCCCCGCCGACACCGCCACCGCGACGATCACCGCCAAGGCCGTCAGGCGGCTGCGCAAGGTCTTCTGTCGGCGCGTCAGCGCGCTCTCGAAGACCAATCCTCCATGCTCGGCTTGATAGGTGCGGACCACGACGTTGCTCCCCAGCTTCAAGGCCAACGGCCTTCAGGAAATCAACGTGTGGTTCAGGCCTGCGTTCCCTCCTGCGAGGCTTCGCGGCGGCTCGAAAAAATAATCGCGGAAAGGGCGAAAAAATAATCGCCAGACGGGAACCGCCTTTTCAGATCGACGTTTCAGAACTGCGGAGGCGGCGACGCCCCCCCGACTTGAGGCTGACGAAAGTCAGCCTGCTGCCTCCGCACCCCCATTCTCAAAGCCTTTCGAGGCGGCCCCGAGGGGCCGCCTCTTTTCAATGGGCTTGGCTGCGAAGGCCGACAGGGTCGCGCTAGCGCGCCGGCCCGGCGAGGTCGAACTTGACGTCGGCGCGTCGCCGCAAGGGCCGCGCCTCGCCCGAACCGGTGATCGACCCGGTATCGCCGGCCGCCGCCACGTCGAACTCCACATTGCGGAAGCCGACCTTGGCCAGGGCGCTCGTCACCGCCGTCGCCCGTGTCTTGGAAAGCGCGAGATTGACGTCCGACGCGCCCACGGCGTCGGCCAGGCCCAGCACGCGGACCGAGTCCACCTTGCAGCCCTTGGTCAGCACCCCGGCGCTCTTGAGCACGGAACGCGCCTCGTTGGTGACCTCGGCGGAATCGCGCTCGAAATAGATCTGCACGGCAAAGTCCTCGCAGGCCGGGGCCGTCGTCACGATCTGGGACCGTGACTTGGGCCAGGGACTGCTGGCGCAGCCCGCGACCAGCCCCGCGGCCACGACGACACCGATCGCCGTCAGTTCGACTCTTCTCATCGCTTGCCCTCTTTGACGTCCCGGCACGCAAAAGGCGGCCGACACAGGTCGACCGCCCCTTCTGGCGCTTCAGGCCGCGCCCGATTTAACGGGGGCTGCCGTCTTCCCAGTAGTAACGACCGCTACGCGAGTCATAGTAGTAATACCGTCCGGCCCGCTCGTCATAGTATTGACGGCGATTGACGTTGGTGGCGCCGCAGCCGCCGTCTTCGCGACAGCCCTTCACAGCGCCGGCGGTGCCGCCGATGGCCGCGCCGACAAGAGCGCCGGTGCTGGCGCTGCCGCCGCCGACATTGTTGCCGATCACCGCCCCGGCCAGGGCGCCCAAGGCGGCGCCGCCCGCGGCGTTGCGTTCGGTGTTGCCGGTCGCGGTGCAAGCACTGGCCAGCACGCCGACGCTCAGCAAGGCGATCAAGGTCTTGTTCATCGTGGCTCTCCGTTCGAGCTTGTCCCTGAAAACAAACGACGGGCGCGCGCCAACGGTTCCGGGAACCCCGCGCCAAGCTCCGCCGTTTGCCAGTCTCGCCGTTCCCGCGCGTCGGCGCCTCAGGAGGTCTCGCATGCGCGTGGAAGTCGTCGTCAACATCGCCTCCGGTTCGGTCGGCAAGGACGCGCCGGCCCAGGCCGAGGCCATTCTCGCGGCCCACGGCGTCGAGGGGCGGGTGCACGCCCCCAGCGAGGGCGAACTGAACGCCTGCCTGCGCGCCGCGATCGACTCGCGACCCGACGCCGTCCTGGTCGTGGCCGGCGACGGCACCGCCCGCGCCGCGGCCGAGATGGCCGGCCCCGACGGCCCGATGATCGCGCCCCTGCCCGGCGGCACGATGAACATGCTGCCCCACGCCCTCTATGGCGTCGTCCCCTGGCCCGAGGCCATGGCCGCCTGCCTGGAGAACGGCCAGGCGCGGACGATCTCCGGCGGCGAGATCAACGGCCGGGTGTTCTTCGTCGCCGCCATCCTCGGCAGCCCGGCCCTGTGGGCCGAGGCGCGGGAGGCGGCGCGGGCCGGCCGCGCCGACCTGGCCCTGATGCGCGCCCGGCGCGCCCTGCGCCGGGCGTTCTCCGGCCGGCTCCGCTATGTCCTGGACGGTCGCCCCAAGGGCAAGACCGAGGCGCTGAGCCTGATGTGCCCGCTGGTCTCGGCTGAGCTGGACGCCGACGAACAGGCCCTGGAGGCCGCGGCGCTCGACCCCTCCAGCGCCTTGGACATCTTCCGCCTGGGCGTCAGCACGGTGACCGGCAACTGGCGCGACGACCCGTCCGTCGTCGTCGGTCGCTGCCGCATCGGCAAGGTCTGGGCCGGCGGCCGGATCCCCGCCATCCTCGACGGGGAGCCGGCGCGCCTGGACGACACGGTCAGCATCCGCTTCCGTCCCAAGGCCTTCCGCGCCCTGGTTCCCGCCGCATGACCAAGCCGCTCAAGCTGATCCAGGTCTCGGACATCCACTTCGGCGGCGAGCACAAGGCCGCCGTCGAGGCGGCGGTCGAACGGATCCACGCCGAGCGACCGGACCTGGTGATCGCCGCCGGCGACCTGACCAAGGACGGCAAGACCGCCGAGTTCGACGCCGCACAGGCCTGGCTCGACCGCCTGCCCCAACCGCGCCTGGTCACGCCGGGCAACCATGACATTCCCTTCGCCGGCCCGCGCGAGATCCTGTGGCGGCTCGTCGCGCCCTGGCGTCGATACCAGAGCCGGTTTGGCCGCCGGAAGAGCCAGGACTGGGACGACCCGCGCGCCACCGTGGTGGCCCTGAACACGGCCCGCGCCTTCCAGCTTCGCCTCAACTGGTCGAAGGGCGCGGTGTCGCCTCGGCAGATCCGCGAGGTCTGCGCCGACCTGAGGGAGGCCGCGCCCGACGCGCTGAAGATCGTGGTCTGTCACCACCCGCTGATCGAGATGATCGGCGGGCCGATGACCGCCAAGGTGCGCGGCGGCACGGCGGCGGCCCAGGCCTTCGCCCAGGCCGGGGCCGACCTGGTGCTGACCGGCCACATCCACGCGCCGTTCGTCCACCCCTATCCGTTCTCGGACGGCTGCACCCAGGCGGTGGGGTCGGGCACCCTGTCGGTGCGCGAGCGGGGCGTGCCGGCCGGCTTCAATGTCATCGAGGTCGATGATGTCGACATCCGCGTCACCGCCCTGGCCTGGGAGCGGACCCGGTTCGTGACCTGGCGGACCTGGTCGGTTCCCAGGCGCTGTATTTCCAGGGATGGGCCAAACGAAAACGGCGCGACCGAGGTCGCGCCGTTGAAGGTTTAGCCGAGCGACCGGTCAGGCCGGCTCGGGATAGGCCCAGACTTCGCCCTGGCCCTTGGCCGCGGCGAACTGCGCGTCGGCCAGAGACCAGTTGGGCAGGATGTCGAACCAGGCTTCCAGGAAGCCCTTCCGGTTGTTCTGGTGATCCAGGTAGTAGGCGTGCTCCCAGACGTCGCAGACCAGCAGCGGGGTGACGCCCGGCTTGGTCAGGGTGTCGTCGGCGTCGTGGGTGGAGATCACGGTCAGCTTGCCGCCCTCGACGGCCAGCCAGACCCAGCCCGAACCGAAATGGCCGACGCCCTCGGCGACGAACTTTTCCTTCAGGCCGGCCAGGTCGCCGAACGCCTCGGCGATGGCGGCCGACAGCGCGGCGCCCGGGCCCTGCTTGGCGGGGCTCATGCAGTCCCAGAAGAACGCGTGGTTCCAGGCCTGGGCGGCGTTGTTGAACACCTTGCCCGGGCCGGCCTCGCGGATCACCGCTTCCAGCGAGCGCTTGTCGCCTTCCGGCAGCAGGCCGTTCAGCGCGTTCACATAGGCCGCGTGGTGCTTGTCATGATGGAAATGAAGCGTGTTGGCCGAGACGGTCGGCTCCAGGGCTTCATAGGCGTAGGGCAGGTCGGGGAGTTTGAACATGATCGCTCCAAAGCAAGACGCCCCCGGAAGATGGGAGGAGGGGCGCGGAAAACCAGTGGTGTAAGAGCCTGACGATGACCTAGCGCTGCGGCGGCCTCTGGGAGTCCAGCAGCGCCTTGGCGACGATCGCGGCCAGGGCCGGATTGCGTAGGGCGATGATCCCGGCCGCCAGGCCGGCGCCGATCGTCAGGATCGGGCGATCCTTGACCATCTCGATCGCCCGCTCGGCGAAGGCGAAGCCGTCCGGCGCGGCCGGATGCGACGGCTTCACCTCGGCCTTGCGGGCCGCCAGAAGCCCGGCGATCCCGACGATCACGGCGGCGACCGCCGCG
>NZ_AKKF01000037.1 GCF_000281955.1 Caulobacter sp. AP07
CTCGTCCGCCCCAGCCGGTCGCCGCCACCCCGATCGTCAGGGTCAGGCCGCGGATCGCATCGCGTCGGCTCAGCATCAGAGATCACCCCTCTTGCGCGCCTGGACGGCATGGTCGCAGGCCCTGGCGGTCAGCGCCATATAGGTCAGGGACGGGTTCACGCAGGACGCCGAGGTCATCGCCGCGCCGTCGGTGACATAGACGTTCTTGCACTCATGAACCTGGTTGTGGGCGTTGAGCACCGAGGTCTTCGGATCCCGGCCCATGCGCGCCGTGCCCATCTCGTGGATGCCCAGCCCCGGCGCATAGCCGTCGTCGCGTCCACGAACGTTCTTGAAGCCCGCCGCCTCCAGCATCTCCACGGCCGCGGCCTGCATGTCGCGGCGCATGGCCAGTTCGTTCTCGCGGATCGTGACGTTCATCGACAGGGTCGGCAGGCCGAACTCGTCCTTCTTGTCGTGGTTCAGGGTGATCCGGTTGTCTTCGTAGGGCAGGATCTCGCCGAACCCGCCCAGCCCCATGGTCCATGGTCCGGGCTGGCTGAGGGCGGCCTTGCGCGCCGCCCCGAAGCCGCTGCCGTCAGGACCGCGCCTGTTGAGGTCGCGGTCCCATCCGGGCCGGCTGGCGCCGCCCTGGTAGCCGAAGCCGCGCAGGTAGTCGCTACGCTTGGTGGCCGCGTCGCCCAGGTTGCGGAAACGCGGCACATAGATCCCGTTCGGCCGGCGGCCCGAATAGTACATCTCGGCGAACTCGGGCGCTTCCGCGCTGGCCCCGACGCCCAGGTGATGGTCCATGACGTTGCGGCCCAGCTGGTCACTGCCGTTGCCGAAGCCGTTCGGGAACCGCGAACTGGTCGAGTTCATCATGATCCAGGCCGAGTTGAAGGCCGAGGCGCACAGGAACACGACGTCGGCGTAGAACTCCTCCTCCTGGCGCGTCGTCGCGTCGAGGATGCGCACGCCGGTCGCCTTGCCAGCCTTCTCGTCATAGATCAGCGAGGTGACGATCGAGCCCGGGCGGATCACCAGGTTGCCGGTGCGCTCGGCCGCCACGAGCCCTCCGGAGTTGGAGCTGTAGTAGCCGCCGAACGGGCAGCCGCGGATGCACATGTTGCGGTACTGGCACTTGGTCCGGCCGAGGCTGAGCTGCTCCTCGGTGGGCTCGGTCAGGTGCGCGGTCCGGCCCATGGTGATCCGCCGCTCGGGGAATCGCGCCTCGGACTTGGCCTTGAAGGCCTTCTCGACGCAGTTCATCTCCATCGGCGGCTGGTATTGGCCGTCGGGGAGCTGGGCCAGGCCCTCGCGCTGGCCCGAGACCCCGATGAACCGCTCGACATGGTCGTACCAGGGCGCGAGTTCCTCGTAGCGGATCGGCCAGTCGACGCCTATGCCGTCGCGGGCGTTGGCCTCGAAGTCGATGGGGCTGTGGCGATAGCTCTGGCGCCCCCAGGTCAACGACCGCCCGCCCACCTGATAGCCGCGGATCCAGTCGTAGCGGCTTTCCTCGGTATAGGGGTTCTGGTCGTCGCGGACGAAGAAGTGCTTGGTGTATTCCGTCAGCGTGTAGCCGGTGCGCTGCTGCACCGGATAGTGAGCGTTCAGCTCGTCCGACGGCAGCTGCCCTCGCGGGTACTTGGTCTGCCAGGGGTCCATGACGGCGGTGGGATAGTCCTCCAGGTGGCGCACCATCGGGCCGCGCTCGAGCACCAGCGTCTTCAGGCCCTTCTGGGTCAGCTCCTTGGCCGCCCAGCCACCGGTTATGCCGCTGCCCACGACGATCGCGTCGTAGGTGTTCTCTTGGCGCGCGCGACCATTGAGGTTGGCCATGTTTTCTCCCCGTTTGGCGCGCCCGGTGGTACGGCGCCGCTGCTTCGCAGCGGGACGCATCGCCCTCGGGGAACCCTTCATTGTTGGCCTGGAAGCTTCCATGAAATGGGTTACATTGCAAGAAAGCTCGCTAATCTGCTGCAAAATCGTCGAGCCAGGGAGGAAGACGGAAAACCATGATCCAGCTGAGCCAGTTCGTTCGCGCGCGCCGCGCGCCCATGATGGGCCTTGTCAGAATGGGGGCGCTGCTCGGCGGCCTGGCGCTGTTGGCCGGTCCGCAAGCCAACGCCGAGACGGTGAAGGCCGGGCCGTGGCGCTCGATCTTCGACGGGCGCACCCTGAACGGCTGGACGCCGAAGATCGCCAAGCATCCGGCCGGGGAAAACTACCGCCAGACCTTCGTGGTCGACCACGGCGCGATCCGGGTTTCCTATGCCGGCTATGAAAAGCTCGACGGCCAGTTCGGGCACCTGTTCTACAAGACCCCCTTCAAGGCCTACAGGCTGCGCCTGACCTACCGCTTCCTGCCCGAGGGCGGCCTGCCGGACACGCCCGTCTGGGCGCGCAGCAACAGCGGGATCATGTTCGCCAGCCAGAGCCCGGAGAGCATGACGGTGGAGCAGCCCTTCCCCGTCTCGGTCGAGTTCCAGTTGCTGGGCAAGGAAGGCGATGCGCCCCGCCCCACCGGCGCGGTCTGCACGCCGGGCACCACCATCACCATCGACGGCGCCAAGGTCAAAGAGCACTGCACGCCGCCGGCCAACGCCCCGACGATCCCCAACGGAACCTGGGTCAAGGCCGAGCTGGAAGTCCTGCCCAGCGGCGCGATCACCGAGAAGATCAACGGCGTGGCCGTCCACCACTATGCGGACGTGGCCCTGGACCCCGACGACACGGTCGCCGGCGGGGCCAAGCCCTACATCCTTGCCAAGGGCGCGCAGCCGGTGACCGAGGGCTATATCGCCCTGCAGAGCGAGGGCCACCCGATCGCGTTCAAGGACATCGAGATCCAGGAACTGACGGCGCACTGAGGCGGCCGCGGGTCCCTTGGGGGGCTCCCTCGAGGCTATTTCTTGAGGGAGCCCAGATACTGGACCACGGCGGCGCGTTGCGTCGCGTCCGGCGCCCCGATCAGCATCTTGGTGCCGGGAACCATCTTCCCCGGTCCCTTCAGGAAGGTGTCGAGCGCCTCGGGGGTCCAGGTGACGCCCGAGGCCTTCAGCGCGCTGCTGTAGGCGTAGCCGCCGGCCGTGCCCGCCTTGCGGCCGGCGACCCCGGCCAGGGGCGGACCCATCTTGCCCGGGGCCGGCTGGACGGAATGGCAGACCGAACAGCGCTGCTCGAACACGGCCTGTCCGGGGGACGGCGCGGCGGCGGCGCTGGTCGCCGTGGCGACCAGAACGGCGGCGAGCATGAACTGGAACTTCATCAAGTGATCTCCCTCGGAGGTAATGCTTCAGAGGCCCAGGAGCCGTCGGTTGCGGTCGGCGTCGGGGGCGCTGCCGGCGAAGTCGTCGAACGCCCGGTCGGTCACCTGGATGATGTGGTCGCGAATGAACGGCGCGCCTTCGCGGGCGCCCTGCTCGGGATGTTTCAGGGCGCATTCCCATTCGAGCACCGCCCAGCCGGGATAGTCGTACTGGGCCAGCTTCGAGAAGATCGCCTTGAAGTCCACCTGGCCGTCGCCCAGCGAGCGGAACCGGCCGGGACGGTCGACCCAGCCCTGGTAGCCGCCATAGACGCCGGACCGGGCCGACGGCCGGAACTCGGCGTCCTTGACGTGGAAGGCGCGGATCCGCTCGTGGTAGCGGTCGATATAGCCGAGGTAGTCCAACTGCTGCAGCACGAAGTGGCTGGGGTCGTAGAGGATGTTGGCCCGGGCGTGGCCGTCGACCTCGTCCAGGAAACGCTCGAAGCTGGCCCCGTCGTGCAGGTCTTCGCCCGGATGGATTTCGTAGCAGACATCGACGCCCTCCTGCTCGAAGGCGTCGAGGATCGGACGCCAGCGGCGGCCGAGTTCGGCGAAGGCTTCCTCGACCAGACCCGCCGGTCGCTGCGGCCAGGGGTAGAAATACGGCCAGGCCAGGGCGCCCGAGAAGGTGGCGTGGGCGTTCAGGCCCAGCCGCCGGCTGGCGACGGCGGCGGCCTTCAGCTGCCCCACCGCCCAGGCCTGGCGCTCGCTGGGCTTGCCGCGAAGTTCGGGCGGCGCGAAGCCGTCGAACAGCTCGTCATAGGCCGGATGGACGGCCACCAGCTGCCCCTGCAGATGGGTCGACAGCTCGGTGATCTGCAAACCATGGCTGGCCAGCAGGCCGGCGATGTCGTCGCAATAGGTCTGACTTTCCGCGGCCAGCGCCAGGTCGAAGAACGAATCCGCGCCGCCGGTCGGCATCTGCACGCCGACATAGCCGAGATCGGCGACCCAGGCGGCCATCGTCTCCAGCCGGTTGAACGGCGGCTCGGCGCCGATGAACTGCGCGAGAAAAATGCCCGGTCCCTTGAGCGTCTTCATCGCCCCTCTCCTTCCAGCGCCACCCAGCCCGCGTCCGCCAGGCTGGCGGCCACGGCGCGCTCGACGAAGGCCATGCCGCGCACGCCTTCCCCGATGTCGGGCACGAGCCCGCCGTCACGCCCCTGAATGGCGTCGGCGAAGTCGCGATAGAGGTTGGCGAAGGCCTCGATGAAGCCTTCGGGATGGCCGGTCGGCAGCCGCGTGGCGGCGTGGGCGCCCGCGCCCAGATAGGCCGAGCCGGCATGCAGCACCTGACTGGGCCCATCGAGCCAGTCCAGGGTCAACTCCGTATGGCGCTCATGCGACCAGGTCAGGCCGCCCTTCTCGCCATAGACGCTGATCTTCAGCCCATTGCGCGCGCCCGCCGAGATCTGCGAGGCGATCAGCACGCCGCGCGCGCCGCCCTCGAACCGCAGCAGCACGTTGCAGTCGTCGTCCAGATTACGGCCAGGAACCACGGTGGCGACGTCGGCGCAAAGGCGCTCCACGCGGCTGCCCGTGATGAACTCGGCGATGTTGAAGGCGTGCACGCCGATGTCGCCGATGCAGCCGCCGACGCCCGACTGGGCCGGATCGGCGCGCCAGTCCGCCTGCTTGTTGCCTTCCCGCTCCAGCGGTCGCGACAGCCAGCCTTGCGAATATTCGACGACGACCTTGCGCACTGGGCCCAGGTCGCCGCGCGCCACGATCTCCCGCGCCTCGCGGACCATCGGATAGCCCGTATAGGTATAGGTCAGGCCATACAGCTTGCCGGACGCGGCGACGATGTCGGCCAGGTCCCGGGCCTGCCCCAGGTTCAGGGTCGCGGGCTTGTCGCTCATCACGTGCAGGCCGCCACGCAGCGCAGCGGCGGCGACGTCGAAATGCAGATGGTTGGGCGTCACCACCGCGACGAGATCGACCCCGTCGCCGCGCGCCCGCTCGGCCTCGATCATCGTGTGATGATCCGGATAGACCCGGTCGCGCGGCACGCCCCAGCCGTCGGCGGCCTGGGCGTTCTTCTCGGGATCGCGGCTGAACACGCCCGCCGTCAACCGGATACGGCCATCCAGCTCGGCGGCCATCCGGTGCACCGGTCCGATGAACGAGCCGGGGCCGCCGCCGACCATGGCCAACCGCAGGGGTGTCCGACCGCTCATCAGGCCGCGACGCCCGCCAGGTAGTCGAAGCTGATCTTGGCCGACTCCAGCCGGCTATGGGCGAACGGCGGCTCCTGCTCGACGAAGAAACGCCGGACCCCGGCGGCGTAGGCGGCCGGCAACAGCTTGGGCCAGTTGATCATGCCGCCGCCGACCTCGGTCGGATCCTGCTGCAGCACGAAGTTGGGCTTGGTGCTGGCCTTGATGTCCTTGACGTGCATCTGGGTGAACCGCCCCGAGTGCTTTTTCAGCATGGCGAACGGGTCGTGCCCGGCCGCCGTGACCCAGCCCGCGTCCATCTCGAAGGTGACCAGGTTCGGGTCCGTGCCCTTCAGCAGGATGTCCATGCCGTTGGTGTCGCCCCCCTTGGTGTCCTTCAGCGGCGCGAACTCGAAATTGTGGTTGTGGTAGCCCGTCACGATGCCGGCCTTCTTCAGCACGGCGGCCTTGGCGTTGAGGAAGTCGGCGTTCCACTTCCAGTCGTCGGCCGTCATCTGTGCGCCGGCCTGGCGCAGATCGGCGCCGCTGAAGCGATCGGGGATGTAGAGGATCGGCATGATCGCCGACGTCACGCCGATCACGTGCAGCTCGTCGGCCAGCTTGGCGAGATCGCCGCTGAAGCTGGGGCCGTTGGCGCTCTTGGGCGAGATGTGGGCGCTGGGGCAGACCAGGCCCGCGCGGTCGAAGGCGGCGCGCAGCTCGGCCGGCGTGCGGCCCAGATAGCCGGCCAGTTCCACCGACTTGAAGCCGATCTTGGCCACCGTGGCGAGCTGAGCGTCCAGCTCCTTCTGAAGGTCCGGACCCAGGGTGTAGAGCTGGATGCCGAGCGGCAGGTCGCGACGCTGGAAGAACGACTTCCCGGCCGCGCTGGCGACGCCGGCATAGGCCGCGCCCAGAGCGGCGGCGCCGGCGGCCAGAAGGCCGCGCCGCGAAAGGTCGGCGCCGGCGGCCGGGTTCTTGAGAGCTGTTGAGCGCACGAGGCTTTCCTCTTTCTGAATGGGCATGGGTCAGGCCTGGGCCGGGCTGGTCGCGCCGGTGGGCGCGGCTTCGTCGGTTTCTGCGACCGGACCTCGCGTCGGCGGCTTGAAGAACACGGCCAGCAGAACCACCGCCGCCAGGGCCAAGCCGGTGGGAACCATGAACAGGCGGGTATAGTCGACCGTCGCGATCCCATCGGCCCCGGCGTGGGTCAGGCGGCCGATCAGAGTGGGGAACAGGAAGCTGGCCACCACATTGCCGACGCCCAGGATCAGCAGGTTGAACAGCCCTTGGGCGCTGGAGCGGACATCCTTGGGGAAGACCGCGTCGACGAAGATGTAAACCGTGGCGAAGAAGAAGGCGTAGCAGATCCCGTGCAGCAGCTGCACGGCCACGATCACCGGGATGCTGTCGGCGAAGAAGGCGAAGACCGCGAAGCGCGCGGCGTGGCCCAGCACGCCGACCATCATGGTGACCTTCCATCCCAGCCGCACCAGCACGCGGCCCAGCAGGAACATGGTCAGGATCTCGGCCACCTGGCCCAGGCTCAGCACCACCATGCTGAGATTGCCGGCGATCCCGACCCGGTTGGTCAGGAAGGCGTCCGCCATGACGAAATAGCCGTTGTGGATCACGGAATCGATGAAGGTGACGATGAACAGCACCAGCACGAACGGCGCGGCCAGCAGCTTGAAGGCCCGCCGCCAGGCCAGCTTGTCGATGCCCGCCGCGTCCTTGCGGGCCGGCGTGTGCGGCAGGGTCAGGGCGTAGCCGGCGAAGGCGAAGGAGATGATCGCCGCGACCAGGAAGATCCACCGCACCTGCTCGGCCGTGGCGTGGGCGCCCAGCAGGAAGACGAAGGGCCAGCTGACCAGCACCCAGCCGACCGTGCCGCCCATCCGCACCGCGCCGAAGTCGGCCGCCGGATCGCGCAGGTTGGCGAAGGCGATCGAGTTGGTCACCGACAGGGTCGGCACGTAGAGCAGGCTGAAGAGCAGGTAGCAGGCGAAGAACGGCCAGAAACTGGTCGAAAACGCCACCCCGACCAGGGCCAGGCCGCCGATCAGGTGGCTGACCGCCAGGAAGCGCTCGGCCGCGAAATTGCGGTCCGCGAACTGGTTCGAGAAGAAGATGCCGACCAGCGCGGCCACGCCCCAGGCGCTGCCGACCAGCGATTGCTGCCAGGGCGCGAAGCCCAGCATGCCCATGTAGGGGAATATCTTCGGCGCCCAGGCGCCCCAGATCGCCAGCTGCAGCACCATCATCAGGAAGAGTCGGAAGCTCGTCTTCATGTGTCCTGGCCCTCCCCGACCAGCATAGGCGGCCGTTTTCGACCCGTTTGGGTCTCGACCGCTCCAATGTAATCGAAATCATCGATAACAGGGGTCCGCCGAAGCGGCAACCGTCTAACGACGGAGAGGCGCTCCACAGCTGCGCCTTGCAAAGGGGGCGGCATGCCGCCAGTGTCGCGCCGATGGCCACCATTCAAGAAGTTGCGCGCGACGCAGGTGTCTCGACGGCGACGGTTTCGCGAGTGTTCAGCGCGCCCGAACTGGTGCTGGAAGCGACCCGCAAGAAGGTGATCGAGGCGGTCGCCCGCCTAGGCTACGAGCCGAACTTCGCGGCCAAGAGCCTGCGAACCCTGAGAACCGAGAAGATCCTCGTCACCGTGCCGGACATCTCCAACCCCTTCTTCTCGCAGGTCATTCGAGGGGTGGAGGAAGCGGCGATGGCGGCCGGCTACTCCGTTCTGCTGGGCGACACGCGTCACGAGGAAGCGCGCGAGGAACAGTATGCGGCGATGTTCCGGCGCAAGGAGGCCGATGGCCTGATCTTCCTGGGACACCGGCTTCCCGACACCCTAGCCGAGATCGTCGCCGCCAAGGGACCGCGAACGCCCATCGTCAACGGATGTGAATTTCGCCCGGGCCTGGCGGTGTCCAGCGCCCACATCGACAACGAGGGCGCCGCCGCCGAGGTCATGGAGCACCTCTACGGCCTGGGACACACCCGCGTCGGGGTGGTGACCGGCCCGCTGGTCAGTCCGATCAGCAGCGACCGCCTGGCCGGCGTGCTGGCGGCGGCCCAGCGCCATGGCCGGGCCAGCGCCCTGCGCATCGCCATCGGCGACTTCTCCATCGAGTCCGGCGTGCGCCGGACCGGCGAACTGCTCGACGAGCCCGGCCGGCCGACGGCCGTCTTCTGCTTCAGCGACGAGATGGCGATGGGCGCGCTCGAGGCGATCCGCCAGCGGGGCCTGCGCTGCCCTCAGGATGTCTCGCTGGTCGGCTTCGACGACATCCGCTTCGCCCAGTACCTGAATCCGCAGCTGACCACGGTCAGCCAGCCGATGGAGCAGATCGGCCACGAGGTCGTCCGGCTGCTGCTCGACATCCTGGCGGACCGCGCCGGCGCCCTGCAGAACGTCACCCTGCCCCACCGCCTCGTCGTCCGATCGAGCACGGCCCCGCCGCCCGGCCCGGGTTAACCCCGCGGCGGCAGTTCGCGGACCCAGATGTCGCGGAAGCTGATCGGCGCGCTGGGGTCGCCATGGGCCTGAAGCTTGATCGGCGCCGGCCCGTGGGGCCGATAAGCGGGCTTGCCGACGTACACGGTCTCGCCGGCCAGGACCGCGTTGTCCTGCACCAGCACGCCGTTGTGGAGCACGGTCGCCGTGGCGGGCGAGACCAGCGCGCCGTCCGCGCCGAACACCGGCGCCCTCCAGACCACGTCATAGGTCTGCCACTCCCCCGGCTTGCGGCTGGCGTTCGCCAGGGGCGGATGCTGCTTGTAGAGACTGGCGGCCTGGCCGTTCACATAGGTCGGATTGTCATGCGAATCGAGAATTTGCAGCTCGTAGCCCCGGTCGCCGGGGCCGGTGGACGCCAGGAAGACGCCGCTGTTGCCCCGCGCCTGTCCCGTCCCGGCGATATCCGCCGGGATCCGCCATTCCAGATGCAGCTGGTAGTCCCGGAAGCTTCGCCTGGTCTCGATGTTCCCGCGCGCCTTGTTCACGGTCAGCACGCCGTCCACGACGGTCCAGCCGGCCGGCGACTTGTCCTGGGTCGAGACCCATTCGTCCTGGTCATGGCCATCGAACAGCACGATGGCGTCCGACGGCGCGCCGCCGGCCTGGCTCGCCGGGGGGACCACCGCCGGGGCGGGCTTCCAGACCTCGGTGTCCTCCGGCCGGGTCTGGGCCAGGGCCAGCGATCCCGCCAACAGCCCGCCAAGGCCAAGCATCACGGATGGGAGAATGGCGCGCTTCAGCTTCATTTCCGTTCGTCACTCCACAGCGAGACGCCGACACTATGGGACCAACTCAACGTCTCCTAGGGGGCGTTGACGCTCAAGGTCAGGCGATCGTCCCCAGCCCGTCGCGGCGACGCGCGCTGTCTTCTCACTTCATGTCGACCGCGGCGGGCCGGAAGGTGCTCGTCCCGTACCATTCCGGCGTTCAGACCAGGGCCTTGAGAATACTCAGCATGACTTCGATGTCGGGCATCGGCGCGACGGCGGCGATCTGGGCCGGCATGCGGCCGGCGATCATCGGATCGGTCTCGGCCCCGACCGCGCCGAGCGGCCCGCGAAAGCCGTGGTCGCGCCAGCCGATCTCCTGCAGCGGCCGCGCCATCAGGGCGTCGATCAGCGGCAAGGCGTGCGGGTCCAGGGCGATCAGGGGGTGGGCGGAATAGACCGTCGGCCTGGGATAGAGGGCCACCGGCTTGGCCGGCCCGGCGGCGCCGGCGATGCGCTTCCAGCGCTCCTTATCGGCCAGGATCCATTCGACCAGCTGGTTCTCGTAGCCGACCACCATCGGCTGGGCGCCCGGACCGCCGGCCACGTAGTCGTCGAACACCTTGCCGGAAGAACTGGACTTGAAGCCCATGCCCCGGAACAGGTCGACCAGCTTGGGCAGGATCGCCGGCAGGGTGTCGGCGGTGGCGACGTCGCCGGCCAGCAGGTTGGCGGCCAGGCCGGCGAACATGAACCCTGAGTTGGACTTGTTGGGGTCCGACGCGATCAGCCGCACCCGGCCGTAGAGGTCGGGCTGGCCCAGCTCGCTCCAGGATCGGCGGGCCAGGACGGCGTCGATCAGGCCCCGGGCGTCGATATAGTAATGGGCGCCCTCCTTGGTCGCCAGGCCGGCGCGGACCAGGCCCTCGGCGATCGGGGCCCAGGAATAGATGACGATGGGCGAGTTGAAGATCACCTCGTCCTTGAGGATCTTGACCTGGCGACGGGCCAGGTCGACCAGCGGGCTGGAGCTGGGCCACAGGAACTGCGGCTTGGCGGCCAGCAGGGTCGGGTCGCGGACCTGTTCCACCGAACCGGCGCGTTCGGCCGCCAGGGCCAGGCCGTGCTGCTTGAGGGCGGCGACGGTGCGGGGGTTCTGGATGAAGCCGATCTTCTCGCCGCCGGCATAGCCCTTGACCAGGTCGACATCGCCCAGCGCCCCGCGAACCTCGGGCCGGTCGCGAAACAGCACCACCCCGCCGGTGACCGCCGCGCTGACCCCCAGGACGCCCAGCCCCGCCATCGCCCGCCTGCTCATGGCCATGCCTCAGGTCTCCTTCACGGGGTGTTGCTCAGATCGGCCTTGAGGGCGTCCTTCAACACCTTCAGGTCCAGGTCGAGCGTCTGCAGTTCGGGTTCGGCAACGTCGTCGGCATATTTGGCGAAGGCCTGGGACAGCCCGCCCATCACCTCGCGGGTCTGGGTCATGCGCTCGGTGGAAGGAACCGCCCGGGCTTCCAGCGTGCGCCAGCCGTCGGCGACGCTGGCGGCGTTGGGCAGGTAGAAGGTCAGCAGGCGGCGCACGGCCATGGCGCGGTTCGGATCCTCGCGCACCTCGCGCACCACCTTGTCGCCGACCTCCAGCAGGTGGGCGATCTCGGTGCGCATGGGGGCGTCCTTGATCTCGCGACGGGCCTTGCGCAGGCGGTCGATGGCGTTGGCGGCTTCGAGCAACAGGCCCTGGGCCGTGGCGCTCCGCGCGTCCAGGACCGCCTCGTCGGTGAGCCCGGGCCCCAGGCCGCCGCCCGGCTTCAGCACCAGCCAGATCCCGCCGAACACCGCCACGGCGACCACCAGGGCCAACCACCACGGCAGGTTCAGGCCCAGCGCCAGCAGCGGCAGGGCCAGGGCCGCCGCCACCGCCGCCAGCAGGGTCGCGGTTCCCCGCCCCATCAGCACGACTCCGGGACAAGGCCAGGCCGCTCAACCAACCGCGCATCCACCCGCAAAACCGCCGCGCCCCTCATCGAACCGGCTCAGTTATAGCCCCTGGCGGATCGGAACGCTTCCGTCAGGTTCTTGCCGCCGTCGAACACCCGCGCCCGGGTCAGTTTCGCCACCCGATCCAGCTGATCCTTGTTGGCGTCGCCGAAGGTCACGCCGAACACGGGCAGGTCGTGGCCGCCCCGCCGCCAGACGGCGTCGAAGCCTTCGGCATGGTCCGACTCGCCGTCGGTCATCAGCACCACCGCCGGCAGGTAGCCCTTGTCGAGATAGGGTTGCATGGCGGCGAAGGCGGCGTTGGCGCAGGCGTACATGTCGGTGCCGCCGCCTGAGCTTTCGGCCTCGATCGCGGCGAGCAGCCGGGCCTGGGAGGCGGGACCGCCGTCGCCTTCGAAGGTCTTTCGCGGACCGTCGTCAAAGGGGATGACGATGATGCGATCGGCCGGAGACCACTGGATCAGCGACTTGGAGGCTTCGGCGGGGGTGAGCAGGGTCCGCATGGCGGTCTTCAACTGGGCCTCGCCCTCGCCGTCCATCGAGCCGGAGAAATCCAGGCACAGGGCGGTGAGGGACGGGCGGCGCAGCACCTCCTGATAGAGGGTCAGGGCCCGGGAGATGACCGGCGGTTCCGGCAGGGCGATGGACGGCACGACGCGCGAGGGGTCGAAATTCCAGTCCGGTTCGGCGCGGGCCGGCGCGGCCATGCCGGGGGCGGTGCGGCGACCGTCGGCGGCGATGCGGGTCTGGGCCTCGGCGCTTAGCAGATAGGTTTGCAGGGCGTCGAAGAAGGCCCGGGCCTTCTTGTCCTGGCCGCGTTCGACATAGCCCAGCGGCGCATCGGCATAGGCGACGCCCTCGGCGGGGTAGACGGCGTACAGCAGCTCGCCGCCGTCCTGGCGCAGGGCGTCGTTGGTCTCCTTCAGCACCGCCTCGTAGTTCCACATGGCGTCGTAGGGCTTCCCGGCCCGGGCGGTCTCCAGATAGAGGTCCTTCAGCCAGCCCGAGGAACCGGAGGAGCGCGCCACGCCCTTCAGCAGGGCCTTGACCTTGGCCCGCGCCGCCGGGTCGTCGAGCGCTGCCGGATCCAGCCGCGAGCCGTCGCCGAAGGCCGCCGCCAGCATGGCCAGATAGGCCGCCGCGCCGGAATTGGACTGGGTGGCCGAGGTCATCAGGAACGACAGCTTGCCGGCCTGGACCGCCTGGAGGATGTCGTCCATCCGCACCGGCTTGCCCACCCAGCCCAGCTTGCGGGCCTTGCTGGCCCGGACCCCGAGGATCACCGGCGTGGTGTCGATGGACTTCAGGTCCTTGACGCGGCGGTGGGTGTCGTAGAGCTCGATCCACAGGCTGGAGGCCGGCCAGACCGCGTCCACCTCGGGCGGCGCGTCATTGGCCAGCATCAGGCCGATGTCGAGCGAGCCCTTGTAGTCGATCTGGCACTTGACGTGCTGGCGCTTGCAGAACGCCTGAACCAGGGGCTCCAGCGACTTCTGCTCCGAGCCGGCGACGATGTGGAAGTCCGGCGCCCGCGATCCGCAGCCGGCCAGCAGCCCGGCCAGGACGGCGACCGCCAGGACGGCCAGCCGCCTCACCGGGCGGGCCCCTGCGACAGCGCCTTCTTCAGGGCGTCGGTCTGGCGGTCCATCTCGATCTCGACCAGTTCGCGCTTCTTGCGGCCCTCGGCTTGGACCTGCAGCACGCCGGAAATGGTGTCGATCAGGTCCTGGTTGGTCTTCTGCAGGGTTTCGATGTCGACGATGCCGCGCTGCGACTGGGTCTCGATGTCGATGGCCTGGGTCTTCATCATGTCCGAGGCCTGGCGCAGCATCTCGTTGGTGGTGTCGGTGACCGTCTTCTGCAGGGCCAGGGCCTCGCGCTGGCGGGTCAGGCCCAGCAGCAGCACCATCTTCTGCTTCCAGGCCGGGACGGTGAGGTTGATCGACGCCGCCAGGCTCTCGATCAGGGTGGCGTCGCCGTTCTGGACGATGCGGATCTGCGGCAGCTGCTGGATGGCGATCTGGCGGGCCTGCTGCAGGTACAGCACGCGCTTTTCCAGCCGGTCCAGCGCCTGGACGGCGTCCTGATAGGCCTGGGCCGCCATCAGATCCTGGCTGCCGCCGTCGGAACCCGTGGCCTTGGCCTTGGTTTCCAGCTCGGCCAGCGGGCCCTTCTGGAATTCCCGGGCAAAGGCCTTGCCGGCGGCGATGTAGGCGTCGAGGTCGCCGATCGAGTCGCGGGTCTGGTCGTGCAGGCCGTCCAGCATGGTGACATCGCGGCGCAGGCGGTCGACCCGCTTCTCCAGTTCGACGGTGATGCGGTCGATCTGGGCCGCCACCGTCTCGAACTTGGAGGTGAAGCGGTGCAGTCGCCGGCGCAGGCCGCCGAACAGCCGCGTCAGGAAGCCGGCGTTCTGCAGGTCGGCGGGGTCCAGGCCCTTGGCCTTGGCGATGATGTCGCTGAGCAGCTCGCCCGTGTCGCCCAGTTCGCGGTTGCGGGTCTGCTCCAGGATCCGGTCGGCGAACCCGGCCACCTGCTGCTGGGCGCGCTCGCCGAAGGCGGTGATCTGGGCGGTGTCGGCGATGTCGATGGTCGCCTGGATCGCCGCCACCTTGCCGCCGTCGGCCGGCGCGATGATCGGCGCCATCGCCTGAGCCGTCTTGTCGATCTCGCTCATTCCTGCCTCCCAAACCCGACAGGAAGTATGCGGAGCGTTGCACGCAAGACGAGTGACAGTTTTATTACAGCTCGAAGCGGCGGGAGACGGGAGCGTCCGGAACGCAAGACGCCTAGAGGAACCAGCTGCTCGCGATGGTCTGGTCCGAGAAGGTCAGGGCCTCGATGCCCAGCAGGACGTCCGTGCCTTCCAGGGCGCTGGTCACGACGAGGTACTCGCCCTGGCGCGTGACCGCGTAGTCGGCGAAGGCGCCGTCGAAATAGGCGGTGTCGAAGCCGTTCTGGCCGTTGAGGAAGTCGTCTCCTTGCCGGCCGGCCAGGATGTCGTCGCCGTCGCCGCCGAACAGCTGGTCGCCCCAGACCGAGCCGAGCACGATATCCGCGCCGCTGGTGGCCTGGATGCGCTCGACGCTGTCGAAGGTGTCGCCAAGGGCGTCGCCGGTGGCGATGCCTGGCACCAGCATGTCGATGGTCAGGCCGCCGCCGCCCGGCAGCGTATCGTAGAGGGCGATGTCGAAGCCGTCGCCGCCGACCAGGAAATCGGCGCCGCCGCGCCCGGTCAGCTCGTCGTTGCCCAGTGACCCGTCCAGGGTGTTGGCGGCGTTGTCGCCGAAGACCTGATCGTGGCCCACGGTCGACACCACGCCCTCGATGTTGAGCAGCGTGACGCCAAGCGCCACGCCGTTGCTGGCGGTCGGCGACATCATGTCGATGCGCAGGCCACCGCCGTTGGCCGGGCTGCCGGGCAGGAGGGTCTCGAAATGGACGGTGTCGATTCCCGCGCCGCCGTCGAAGGTGTCCTTAGCGCCCTGGGCGTAGAACAGGTCCTGGCCGCCCGCGCCCACGAACAGGATCCGGTAAAAGGAGCCGATCCCGCCCCTGAAGGTAAAGTCGCCGTCGTCGCGGGCCATGACTCGTTCGATGCTGTTGAAGCTGTCGCCAGCGCCTTCCCCCGTGCCGAGCCCGCTGTTGCGGATATCGATCACCGTTCGGGCCAGGCCGACCGTCGAGTGATAGGACGCGGTGTCGAAGCCGTCGCCGCCGATCAGGTCGTCGGCCCCGCCCGCGCCTGACAGGTCGTCGTCCCCGTCGCCGCCTGACAAGGTTTCGACGCCCGTCGTACCACGCATGACGTCCGCGCCGGACGTCGCGACGATCGTCTCGATGCCAATCATCGTCACGCCGAACGCGTCGCCAGTGCTCAACTGGCTGTTGGCGAGATCGATGATCAGGCCGCCGCCTCCAGCCGGAGCGTTGAAGTTGATGGTGTCGTCGCCGGCGCCGCCGATGAACGTGTCGCCGCCGCCACGTCCGTTGAAGGTGTCGGCCCCGTCGCTGCCGATCAGGGTCTCGGTTCCCGTCGTGCCGAAGAACGAGAAGTTGAACGCGCCCAACCCCATCACCGCTTCGATGCCCTGGTAGGTGTCGCCGGCGCCCTCGAAGGTTCCCAGGCCTGGATTGAGCATGTCGATGACCGTAGGCACGAAGCTAGTCCCGAAATACAGGGCGATGTCGAAGCCCGCGCCGCCGATCAGCGTGTCGGCGCCCAACTTGCCAATCAGTTGATCGTCGCCATCGCCGCCCACCAGCGTCTCGGCGTAGTTCGTGCCGCGGATCGAGTCGTCGCCGGTGGTGCCGATCACCCGTTCGATCGACTGGAAGCTGTCGCCTTGCGCTTCGCCGGTGCCATAGGCGCCGTACAGCATGTCGATCAGCAGACCGCCGCCGCCCGGCAGAGCCTGGTAGTTGGCCGTGTCGAAGCCGGCCCCGCCGAACAGAGTGTCGCCCTCGGTCCCACCGAAGAGCTGGTCGTCGCCGGCGTCGCCATAGAGGATGTCGGCGCCGGCGTCGCCGTACACCGCGTCCTGGCCGTCATTGCCATACAGCGTGTCGTCGCCGCCCAGGCCATGGATGATGTCGTCGCCCGCCAGGCCGTCGATGATGTTGGCGCTGCTCGTGCCATTGAGCGTGTCAGGACCCGGCGTGCCCGTCACGGGCGGCGGCGCGTCCAACACGACGATGGCGTCGGAGAACTGCAACCGCTCGACATGGGTCAAGGTGTCGGTTCCGTCGCTGCCGCCCGAAACCGTCGTCACCCCGTTCGTCGTGGTGATGGTGTAGCCCGCCCTCGCGCCGGAGAAGAAGGCGATGTCGTCGCCGTCGCCGCCGTCGATGACGTCGTTGCCGCCTCGGCCGGTGAACTGGTCCGCGCCGCCCAACCCGCTCAGGGTGTTGGCGAAGCCGTCGCCCAGGAACGAGAAGTCGCCGTCGTCCAGCGCGATCATGCGCTCCATGGAAAGGATGACGTCGCCCGCCGCCTGGCCCGTGTTGGCCGCGCCCGAATACATGTCCGCGATCGTTCGGGCGACCCCGGCGGTCGAGGCGTAGTAGAGCGTGTCCGTACCCGCGTCGCCTCGCATCAGATCCGCGCCGGCGCTGCCGTAGAAGATGTCGTCGCCTCCCGCGCCCTGCAAATCCGGATCCGCGCCGGATGTGCCGCGGAAGGTGTCGCCGCCGGCCGAGCCTACAACGATCTGTATGTCGATCAGGGTGACGTTGGCGGCGTCGCCGGTGCTGAGGCTGGAGTCGGCCAGATTGATCGTCAGGCCACCGCCGCCGGGGAGGGCGTCGAAGGTGACGGTGTCGTTGCCGGCGCCGCCGATGAAGGTGTCGCCGCCGCCGCGCCCCACGAAGAAGTCGTTGGCGGTCGAGCCGACAAAGGTCTCGGTTGCGGCCGTGCCGAAGAACGAAAAGCTGGCATTGCCCACCGCGATCACGCGCTCGATGCTCGAGAAGGTGTCGCCGGCCGCCTCGCCCTTGCTCGCGCCGGGGTTCAGCATGTCGATGATGGCGTTGCCGGTGAAGTCGTAATAGTAGGCGGTGTCGTAGCCGTCGCCGCCGATCAGCGCGTCGGCTCCGCGACGGCCCACCAGCGCGTCGTCGCCGCCCAGACCGGACAAGGTTTCGGCGCCGTCGGTCCCGCGAATGGAGTCCGCGCCCGAGGTTCCGATCACCTGCTCGATGTTGACGAACACGTCGCCCGTCGCGTCGCCGGTGGAGGCGGTGGCATAGACCATGTCGATCAACAGGCCGCCACCGCCCGCCGGGTCGTCATAGACGGCGGTGTCGAAACCCAGGCCGCCATACAGGTTGTCGGCTCCAGCGCCGCCCCGCAGGGTGTCGGCGCCGTCGCCGCCTTCCAGCGTATCGTCGCCGCCCAGGCCCGCGAGGATGTCGTCGCCGGCCAGGCCCTCGATGGTGTCGTGGTCGGGGGTTCCGGTCAGCGTGTCGGCCCCGGGCGTTCCGACCATGTGCGCGGCGCCCGCGCCGCCGAGCTTGATGGTGATGTCGCTGAATTCCAGCCGATCGACATGGGTCACCGTGGAGACGCCGTCGACCCGGCTGACGCTGATCGTGTCGCCGTAGGTGATCGTGAACGCCGACCGGGCGCCGGCGAACACTGCCACGTTGGACCCCGCGCCGCCATCGATCGTGTCGCCGCCGCCGCCGCTGATCAACCGATCGTCGCCGGCCCCGCCGTTCAGCGTGTCGGGTCCCTTGCTGCCGGTCAGGACGTCATTGCCGTCCTCGCCGTTCAGGGTCGATCCCACCAGGGTGACCGGCGTGACCGCGTGGTCGCTGATCGACACGTCCAGGGTGTAGGTGCGTGAGGTGAGCGTGAGCGGCTGAACGGTGAAGCCGCCCGCCCCATCGCTCGCCCGGTCCCCGACCTCGAGATAGTAGGTCCCGGCGTCGGCGAAGGTGTAGCTGGCCACCTCGCCGCTCGAGATACCGCCAAACGCGGCGACCTGGCCGCCATCCGCGCGCAGGATCTTGAGCGCCGGCGTGAAGGTGGTGATGTTGCGGAGATTGAACACCGCCGTCGCGCCGGCAGTGACCGTGAAGCTGGTATATTCGCGGCCCGCGGCCGAGGGCGTGAAGCGCACCGTGGCGTGCGGCACGGTGATGTCGTTGGCGATGAAGATGGACGGAGCCCGGTCGAACGCGCCGTCCACCGAAAAGGCCGTGGCGAACGAGGTGGCCTGCAGGCTACTGGATTTTGTCAGGTCGGGCGCGCCGCCGGTCTCGACCGGCGCCCCGGCGAACAGCTGATCGTCGCCAGCCCCACCGTTCAGGATGTCGGACCCGCCGCCGCCGCGCAGCACGTCGGCGTTGACGCCGCCGGTCAGGTGGTCGTTGTAGATCGAGCCGCCCAGCGCCTCGATGCTCGTCAGGGTGTCCGTCCCCGCCGCGATGGTGTCCTGCGGGCCGGTGATGGCCAGGCTGACGGTGACGCCGGCCGGCGCGGTCGAATAGTCGGCGCTGTCGACGCCGTCATCGCCGAACAGGGCGTCGTCGCCCAGGCCGCCGATCAGGCGATCGCCGCCGCCGCCGCCGTGGAGGGTGTCGTTGCCCGCGCCGCCGTTGAGGATGTCGGCCCCGCCTTGACCGTTCAGCACGTCGTCGCCACCGAACCCGTTCAGCGTGCTTAGGTTGACGCCGCCGTTGATGACGCCGCCGTTGATGACGTTGTCGGTGACGTCGCCGTTCTGGATCGCCGTCGGCGTCGCCGTGAACGCGACAGTCTGGTCGCTGAACTGCAGGAACTCGACATTGGTCAGGCTGACGACCCCGGGGGTTCCGTCGCCGGCGACCGAGACGGAGTCGCTGAATGTAAAGATCGAATAGGCGGACCTGGCGCCGCTGAAGACCACCGTGTCGACGCCCAGGCCGCCATCGATCCTGTCGGCCCCGCCACCGGTGGCGATGCGGTTATCGGCGGCGTTGCCGTAGATGGTGTCGGATCCGGACCCGCCGATCACGTTCTCGATCACCGCGCCCAGCGCGATGGCGACGTTGCCCGTCGCGCCGCCGACATTGGAAAAGGCTCCCTGCCGCAGGTCGATGACCTGTTGCTGACCGTAGCCCGAGAAATCCAGCGTATCGGAGCCGCCCGCGTCCCAAACGGCGAAGACCGCGGTCGCGCTGGCGTTCGCGATGCTGAACCACGGCCGGTCGGCGGTGGAATTGAAGCCGTAGACCGTGTCTCCGGTCCGGGTGGTCAGGTTGGCGCCGTACAGGCGCTGGGCGGCGGCGATGTCGTCGAGCTGCGGCGCCGCGGCGTATCCGCTGAGGTTACCGCCGGCGCTGTTGGCGCTGAACGGACTCATCACGGTGTACTGGAGCGTGTCTTCGTTATAGGCGGCGTTGGCGGCGTAGGTCAGGGGTCCGGCGGGATAGTCGCCGGGCGATTCCAGGCCGATGGCCCGGGCGATGTCGCGCACCAGTTCGAACTGGCCGGCACGGTTCATCACCGGCGTGGTGTTGGTCGCCAGCGAGGCGTTGATCCACACGTCGCCGGCGCTGGAATCGGCCGACGCATTGGCCGGTCCGAAGGCCAGGCCCGCGTCGCCCGACGCGCCGCCGGTGTAGCCGCCGAACAGCAGCGTCGCCGAGTCGGTATAGGCGCCTTCGCCCGTGGTCCCGGCGCCGACTCGCGTGAAGGTGATGTTGGCGACGTCGGACCAGGCTTGCAGGGCCAGCTCGGTCGCGGCGATCTGAGCGGCGCTGAACCGGACGAAGTCGGTCACGCCCGTCGGCAGGCTCGCGGGCGCGGTCGATCGAAAGCCGATCGTCACCGTCGCGGCGGTTCCCAGGATTCCGCCCGGCGACCAGTTGAGGTCCGACCGGGTCAGCTGGGCGCCAGCGTCCGTGATGGTCAGCGACCCCGCATTGTCCGGCGCGACCGGTCCGCGTTGATCCCCGTTCACGATCGCGATCCTTCGAGACCGGCGCAAAGTGTCTGGGCTTGGCTGACAGGACGCATGGTGACTCCAGATCGGCGATACGGCGTCGAGAGTCCTCGGATCGTTTTAGGGAGATATCCTGGTCCCGACGCCACTCGATCATTACGAAAGACAGGTGGCGAAGTCACGCAATCCGAGCGCGGTTGCGGGACGAACGCGACGCGGGTCGGCTAGGGCGTTGAAATCCCTCAGAAGGGCATTTTCACAACCTGCGGCGCCAGCTCAAGATCGGCCGTGTCGCGACCGATCCAACTTCAGGCCGTCCGCAAATCTCGTGTCGGGCCCACTTAAGACCGACCGGCTAAGCTATTGATCTAATGGAATGGGCGTATTTCGCCAACTTGGGCTTCCCAACTTAACGCTGGCCCAAACCCCGGGGTCGACAACTTAACACTGGCCCAAGCTGAAAAAGGCGCCGTTCTGGACGTTGGCCCGGAGCGTCAGTAGACGTGCAGATGGCCGATGGCGTGAACTAAAGCATCGAGCTGAGGGCCCGGACACGCTATGTTATCGCCCGAAGGGGCCGTCATGACGTCTACCGGCAAATCCACGTCCAAGGGTCCAAGCGCTCAAGGAGGGAGGACCAGGACGCCCGTCAAGGGCGGCTTTGTTACAGGCAACTCCACCAGTATAGACAAGTTCGACCTCTCCGATCTGAACTATCTCGCAATTTACCACGCATCCGCCGAAGATAGACTCTGGATCATTAGGGCTGGAATCAAGGCCTCGCTGGCAAAGCGAATAGTAGACGACTTAGATATGCCGGTAGCTTTGACCTACAAGGCCCTGCATATTCCCATTTCGATGACCAACCGCAAGGCCACGGCCGACGCAGTGCTGCGTTCTGACGAGGGCGAGCGGATGCTCGGCTTGGCGAAGCTAGTGGGCCAGGTGGAGGCCATGGCCCAAGGCATGGAGGAAGTCGAAGGATTCGACGCGCGGGCGTGGACGTCCCGTTGGCTCAGAGAGCCTGTGCCAGCTCTCGGTGGAGCGACGCCATTGGATTATATGGACACCATGGAAGGGCAGGCTCTCGTGTCCGACACCCTGGCCCGGATCCAAAGCGGGGCCTATGGGTGACGCGCCAGTGATCATAAAGGACGCCGATGGCGTAAACTAGAGCATCGCGCTTGCGCCATCCGTCATGGCGCCGTGAGCGCCCGTTCTACGGCCTCGGGCTCGCGAGCGATCACCATCAAAAGGGTTCTGGCCGCCGCCTCGGGCCTACGGCGCCGTTGCTCCCAATCCGCCACCGCTGACGCGGAAAACCCGAACCGAGCAGCAAACTGGCTTTGGCTCAGGCCCAGCCGCTTACGGACGGCCTGGACATCCACCTCCGCAGGAACGTGAACGCGAAAGCTCCCTGCCTTAGCGCGGCCCTCGGCAACTTCCAGCGCCTCACCAAGGCCTTCCATTATCCGCCCGAAATTCTTCTTCGTCATCCGCTTACCTCCTGCCCTCGGCCTTCGCTCGCCGATGGAGGGCCCGAAGCTCGACGACAGTGTGGCGGGCTTGTCCATGGGTTGAAGGTACGGCGTTGCCGTAGTTTGGTCAATCAAACCGTGAAGAAGACCATGCGGCCAAGCGCTCAAGGTGGGAGGACTATGGCGCCTATCAAGGGCGGCTTTGTTGCAGGCAACGTCACCCTCGCCCCTGGCACCGATCGATGGCGTTGACGGCGCGGACCAGTGCTGGTCGCAAGCTCATGATGCTGGAGGCTGGCACGAGATCATGGCGCCCGCAAAGCGCCAGCACTGTGGTCAGCACTTCGTCGGAGCAGCGCATCAGGGCCACGAGGTTTTCGCCGCTTGGGCCGTTGCGGCCGTCGACCCAGTTGCGCACCGTCCGCTGGTTGGTGCGGGTGATACGGCCAATTTCCTTAAGCGCCGAAGGGGTTTGGCCCCATTCGATTAGCATGGCCGCGGCGATCGCATCGCTGAACGGCGGGTCGTCCACGACGCTTTCGACGTGAAAAGTTTTTCCGGATTCTGACCGAAAATTTCGGTCGTTCTTGGGAAAAGACATTCCTAAATCCCTCGTCTAACCTCGACGCCATGAGACTTACTGGCCCCTGTCCGACAGCAATCGGCGTTGACGATGATCGTGGCTTCTCCCGCAACGGATGTCGGATCTGAGCGGAAAATCATCCGCGCGGCGCAGTACGTGCGCATGTCGACCGAGCACCAACGGTACAGCACTTCCAACCAGGAAGACGCTATTGCTCAATACGCTGGACGGCGCGGCTTCGAAATTGTCCGTACCTATGCTGATGAGGGAAAGAGTGGGCTACGCCTTGACGGCCGCCAGGCGCTTCAAAAACTGATCGCGGACGTCCGCGCGGGCTTGGCCGACTTCGAAGCGATCCTGGTCTACGACGTCAGCCGATGGGGCCGCTTCCAGGACGCCGATGAAAGCGGCTTCTATGAGTACGTTTGCCGTGAAGCAGGTATCTCCGTCCACTACTGCGCCGAGCAGTTCGAGAACGACGGGAGCCTGAGCTCGACGATCATCAAGAGCATGAAGCGGGCGATGGCTGGCGAGTATAGCCGCGAGCTGTCGGTCAAAGTGTTCAGCGGCCAATGCCGTCTTATCACTCTAGGATTCCGGCAGGGTGGGCCGGCGGGCTACGGACTCCGCCGCCAGCTTGTTGACGAACATCGCGCGCCCAAGGCGGAACTCTCCCGCGGCGAGCATAAGAGCCTGCAGACCGACCGCGTCATTCTACAGCCCGGTCCACCGGCCGAGGTCGAGGTTGTGCGCCGGCTCTATCGAATGTTCGTGCTGCAGCGGCGATCAGAAACCGAGATCGCCGCGCAGCTCAACACCGAGGGTCTCGTCACCGATCTGGGGCGCCCCTGGACACGAGGTGTCGTCCACCAGGTGCTGACCAACGAAAAGTACATCGGCAACAACGTCTACAATCGCGTCTCCTTCAAGCTGAAGGCTAAGCGGGTCACCAACGATCCGGACATGTGGGTGCGCGCTGATGGCGCGTTCGAAGGGATCGTCGATCCAGATTTCTTCGAGGCTGCGCAACGGATCATCTTCGATCGCAGCCGGCGCTTCACCGACGAACAGTTACTGGAGCGGCTTTCGTCACTGTTAAGCCAGCGAGGCTGGCTCTCGGGTCTGGTGATCGACGAGATCGAGGACATGCCGTCCAGTTCGACGTTCCGGCACCGGTTCGGCAGCTTGCTTCGCGCCTACCAGCTGGTCGGCTTTTCCCCGGCGCGGGACTATCGGTACGTCGAGACCAACCGCGCGCTGCGGGCCCTCCACCCCGATGTCGTCGCCGGCATTATCGCGGACATTCGGAGCGCGGGCGCCAGTGTTGAACGCGATCAACACACCGACTTGCTGCACATCAATGACGAGTTCACCGCGTCGCTCGTGATCGTGCGATGTCACCTGACGCCGGCCGGCAGCCTTCGCTGGAAAGTACGGTTGGACCAGGGCCTGAGGCCGGACATCACGATCGCCGCCAGGATGACCTCCGACAACGCCACGGTTCGCGACTACTACTTGCTGCCCTGGATCGACCTGGGCGCTGCGGCAAACCTCAAGCTGGCGCCCGACAATCACATCGGACTGGACGCATACCGCTTTGATGATCTCGACGGCTTCGTCGACCTCACACGGCGGACGGCGCTGCGTGCCGCATGACCCAGACAGCGCCCGACGTTCGGATGGTGCCGGTGGACGCTATCACGGTCATCAACCCTCGAATTCGTAATCGCCGGATCTTCCAAGAGCTGGTGACCAGCATCGCGCACCTGGGGCTCAAGAAACCGATCACGGTCAGCCAGCGGCCCGGCAAGCAACGCTACGACCTGGTCTGCGGGCAAGGACGCCTAGAAGCCTTCATGGCCCTGGGCCAGCCCGAGATTCCAGCCATCATAATCGAAGCCAGCGAGGACGACTGCTTCGTGATGAGCCTGGTGGAGAACCTAGCCCGCCGGCAGCAGACGCCGCTGGAGCTCGTCCGCTCGATCGGCGCCCTGCGCGAGCGTGGTTACAGCTACCAGGAGATCGCCGGCAAGGTCGATTTCAGTCCCGAATACGTCTACGCGATTTGCTATCTCCTCGAGAACGGCGAGGAAAAGCTGATCAACGCCGTCGAGCGCGGCGTCATCCCCCACACCGTCGCGATGGAGATCGCCAAGGCCAAAGAGGGCGAAGTCCAGCAGGCGCTTGCCAAGGCCTACGAAGAGAAAGCGATCCCCGGAAACCAGGTGCTGGCGATCCGGCAAATCATCGAACAACGCAACGCCAGTGGCAAAGGCCTACATCACCGCAATGGCCCTCACCGTCCAAAGGGCCGGGTGACTTCCGAGGCTTTGATCCGTGCCTATCAGCGCGAAACCGATCGGCAGCGGCAGCTCGTGAAGCGCGCCTCGCTCACACAGAGCCGCTTGATGTTCGTGACCAATGCGCTGAAGCGTCTGCTGGCTGACGATCACTTCGTCACCTTGATGAGGGCCGAAGGCGTTGGCTCGGTGCCCACCGCGCTGGCTGAGCGCATCGGATACGATCGGGGCTGAGGATGGGTGACCAGGTCAAGATCGCGTTCGAAAAGCAGATCGTGATCTTGGCGCTCAATGACATCCTGCCCTCCAAAATGTTGCCGCCCGCAGTCAAGGAGTCCGCGAAGTATCGGCGCATCGCTGCATCCGTCGCGCAGCTGGGCTTGGTTGAACCCCTTGTCGTCTCACGGCCGAAGGGCGGCGGGCCCTACCTTCTCCTGGATGGCCATGTGCGCTTCAGCGCCATGCGCGATCAGGGTTCTAGCGAAGCGCGCTGCCTGATCGCGTCGGACGATGAAGGGTTCACCTACAACAAGCGGGTCAACCGCCTGGCGACGATCCAAGAGCACTACATGATCGTCCGAGCCCTCGAACGCGGCGTCTCTGAGGAGAAGCTGGCCAGGGCGCTGAACGTCGATGTCGGAGTGATCCGCCAGCGACGCCATCTGCTCAATGGCATCAGCGCCGACGTCGCCGAACTTCTGAAGGACAAGCCGGTAGGGACCCACACCTTCACGAAGCTGCGGAAGATGAAGCCGATCCGTCAGCTAGAGGTCGCCGAGTTGATGGTCTCGGCCAACAACTACAGCGCCAATTACGCCAAGGCGCTGCTGGCGACGACAAAATCCGTGGACCTTCACCATCCCGAGGATCTGAAGAGGGCCACGGGCCTCAACACTGAGCAGATGGCGCGGCTTGAGCGCGAGATGGCCTCGGTCAGCCACGACTACAAAGAGCTCGAAGCCTCCTACGGCGATGATATGCTGCTGCTGGTGATCGCCGCCGGCTTTTTGGAGCGGCTGCTTTCAAAGCACGAGGTCGAGCGGTTCCTGGCCGTGCGCCACGCCGAAATCTTGGAGACCTTCAGATCGATCGTCGCAGCGGCTTCGCTGGACCAGGTCCAGGCCGCGGCGTGATCCATAGGATGGGGACCGGGACCCGAAAGCGCCGGGACCGTCGGAGAAGCCGCCGGAGGGGCGGATCAATGACGGTGGCGGGAATGGCGGCGACCCCGCCGAAGCCCGCCAGGCCTGCCGTCATCAGGCAGGCCGCCCTCCCGACCGCGGACAGCGTGCCAGCAAATCAAGTTGATCACCTTGCCCGGCAATCCATCCAAGATCCAAGGCCAACCTGCTGCACCGGCAAGTCCTAGAGCTGCACTCCTGGTCGATTGGCGGCATTCAACTCGTCCCAGCGCGCTATGGAAACCAAAACGAGCGGCTCGCCCTGCGACCTAATGATCTGCACATCGCCTCGGGCTGCATAGGCCAGACACTGATCGAGCGCCAATTCCAGATCACGCCTGGTGATCTGGCGAATGAAGGGTGACTTTGCTGCACGTCCAACGATCATTGCCCGTTCCTGTTCTCAAGTTACTAGCAAACTGCTTTTCCGAGCGCGAAGCCACGCGTGATGCAAGCGGTCCTGAAATTGAACGACTCTCGGTGAGGTGTTGCGGCAGCAAGGCGTCAGCCTCGTCTCGCATCCAGAACCCTATGCCCCAATAGGGGCGCTTAAGGCTCCTAACGTTTGCCAAAGCAGAGACGTCCATCGGGTCTACACCGACACTTTCGGCAAGTTCACGCGAGCTCATGAGCATCCGCCCGCAGCTCGTGACGCTACGACGGCAAAGGCCCTTCCCACGCCGTATAAGCAGACCAACCTTGATCAAGCGCTGGATGTCTCGTGGGTTGGACTTCAAGCGAACTTCGGCGTCCTTCAAGGTCATGGGTGCGCTTTCAAGCTCAGCGGGAAAAGCCGGCAAGCCTCCTGCTTCAAGCATTGCCGCGCCCCTCAGACTAACATGCAGATGAAGGGGATCGAGGCCATAGGGCGCATTTGATCCAATGCCATCTGGTACATCTTCAGCCACCAGGACAGCAGCCCACATTGCATCCAAGTGCGCCTCCTTACCGAAGACCTCAGACAGAAGCACGCGGCATTCTCCACGCTGTGAAATTCTCTCAACTGATCGCTCAATTTCTTTAAAGAGATCCATAACTTGTTTATTATGATATTGAGGCTCCTTATAGATCAGCCTGATAGACTCACCATCAAGCGGCTCGATCTCTTTGTCCGCCAAAATTTTTTCGACAACACCAGAAGGTAATTTAAAACCACGCGATAGTTGCCTGATTGAAATCCTTGATCTTATCAGGCTTTTGATTTCTGCCAGGCTGGCGACATCTACGTCATCATGTCGACGCTCATCGCCCCCGCCTGACGGATAAGCAAGAACCAGCCCATGCCGGATAAGCCGCCGCATTGTGCTTCGGCCTAGGCGTGCAGAGGCGGCCGCCGCAGTTATGGAAAGTGTGCTGGCGCGGCCAAACAATCTCGTGGTTCGCCGCGCCTCTTGAAGAGCATGGAACACTGGTTCGGCGGCTTCCCGAGCACGCCAACTCAGATTTTTTCTAGCTTTTACAATAACGTCAGATGACACACCCCGCATCGTGCCTTCTGCGCCACCAGCGGCTCCATCGAGAATGAACCGCATGCCTGTCAGCATCGTAGCCGGATAGGTTGGGGCAGCACTTGATACCTTGCCGAGGGGATGGCCCGCGCAGCGTAGGCTTTGGCCGATCGCTACGGCCACGGACAATACGTCCTCCGGAGCAAGTGGGCGCAGGTAGTTTGGGAGCTGCTCAAGCGCACTTTGCCGAACCTGAAGCTCAAAGGAGACCAGATTGGCCGCGACGGAGAGATAAGGCCGATCAGGCGATTGGATATACGACACAGTGCCATCACGCAGGTCGAGATGGCACGATGAACATTCATGAATTGGGCCAGAATGCCACCGCAGCTGGGCCCGGCATCTAAGGCAATGCCCAACCAATAGGCTCCAATCTTCCGCGCAGAATGACAGGCGCCGCAACGACCAGGAGAAACGATGGTGCGGCGACCGCCTCAGTCCGCTTGGCGATATCGGGCACGGGGTCTGACGAAACGAATAAGGCGCGCCGTCGAGACCATAAACCGTCGTCCAATGCTCGCGCGACGCCAAACCCTTCGGGACCATTGGGTCGAGTTGATCGACACCGACACCATAGATTTTCGCTAGAACTCTTGGATCAGCTCTACCTCGGCGGAGGTCGTTCAGACTTAAGCCTGCTGGGAGGAGGAGATCGGATGGATTGCCGTAGACGTTGTGCTGGGCAACCCGACCAGCGTAGCCACGAATTGTTTCCCCTGGGATTGGGTCCAGCGGAAACAGCACCGGCTTTATGCGGGCGAGATCGAGGGCGGCCATCAGGCCGCCCCCAACAGACGAAACGGATTTCGTTGGGCAAAGTTTTGCTGAAGCGCCCACCGATCCACCGCGACCAGAAGGTCCTGCACCTCGAGGCTTTGCGCACTCCGACGTAACGCAATTTCAGTAGCGGCTTCGAATAGACGTGATACACGCCCGATAACGCCAGCGCTTACCTCAAGCAAGCACGCCAAAACATCTTCCGTAAGCAGGTCGTTTGACTGTGTAAATACCTGCCTATTATGCATTTCCGCACATAAATCATGCACAAAGGTCGCAAAAAGGTCGCGCTCTTCACCCTTGCTGGCGTCGAGCGCAGGCATGTCGAACGGTGCCAGCAGGCGCCCATTCAATTGAAGGTTTCGCTCGAATAGGTCCTTACCCTCATCGGTGCCCAAGAAGACAATCGGCACCACGCCTGCATCTAAGAACGACTTTAGGGTATCGGTGACGTCGCTGTTGGCTGACGAGCGAGCATTTAGATGTTGGACCTCGTCAATAATCAGCAGCTCGATGCCGCGCCGCTCCAGATACTGCATCACCCTGTAGGTCAGGGTCTCCTCTGTACCCCGATCCGGGTAGGGATCGCCCAGCTTCCGGAGAATTTGCACCATCAGGCGCTTGCTGGTCGTCGCGGCCTTGAGCGGCAAAAAAAGGACAGACGATGTGTTGGCGCTGTCACCGCGACGCCGATCGACAAGCGCCTTGTATTCGAGGCCGGCGGTCGACTTACCTGAGCCAGACGGGGCCAAGACCCGCAGCCCCATCTGCGGCTTGCCCCTGTTTAGGGCGCCGAGTTTTTGCAGGTAGTCGCATCGGGAGTGAAAGTTTACATGCTTCGTGTATGGGATAAATGTTGATCTAAAAAACGCTATCTTTCCTGATACGACGTTGTTCATTTCCTCCGAAAAGTCTTCGATCATTTCGATATTTTTTGCAGGGACTTTTGACCGCTTAAGCATTGCCGAATCCTTTGAATTTCTTGATGCTGAAGCCGCCAAATTTGGCCACGCCTTCTGCACTCGACTTGATCGCCGCCGACGGCTTGGAAGGTTTGGGAGCTTTACGTTTGGTGCCGCCGCGGGGTGGCCGTGAGGAAGTCAGCCCCCCATCCGCCCGATGCGCGGCCAGGGTGTCGTTCTCGATTGCAGGCGCCAGGCCGTCATGCCGCGCTGGCGCAAAGGCCAGCGCCACGCCTTCACCCTGCAGCCCCTGAACCATCGGCGACTGCAGAAGACGAGCGATCGTCCTGCGGTTCTTCAGCTTGAGCCCAGGCACCAGGCGCTCGACCCGCTGACAGAGTTCAGCCCGCCAGCGATAGCGATCTTCTCGACTGAAGAACGCCTCGTTCTCTTGGTCAGCAAGCTTGCGAAGGAATTCGTGCTGGGTCTTCGAAAGCCCTGAGGCGTAGTCGAGGTCCGTGCACGGCAAGGTGACGTAACGGTTACGCCGATCGTTCCAGACGTGAATTTCCTGCAGATTTGCAGGATTGTACTTGATCTTTACCCTTACAGACGCCGACCCCTTCGGTTGACCGGTGCGCGGCGCCAAGCCGGCAAGATCATTCAACAGGCCGCCTGTCCGGGTTTGGTCGTGGTACTGCAACCCAAGGAATTCGATCCCAGCCTTGGTGAGGCGGCGGTTGGGCTCCATCGCACCGGCCATCTTATCGAGCTGGCGAACATCACCGATAACGTTGATGGCAAACGCCTTGAGATCACGATCCCATAAATTCGCCGGCGCGGCACCGACGCCGTCGTGGACGTCCATGTGATAAAAGCTGATCGCCTCCCAGATGAGATCCTCAAGGTCCTCCAACGTGAGGATGGCGTCCTTGTGCGGGTCGATCTCAAGGTCGCGCAGAGTCTTCGGGTCGAGGGTCGACCCAGGAAGCTTGTGAAGGATGCGATCGTCGATCGTGCGGAAGAACCGTTCGATTACGGCCTTGTGGGTTGGAGATCTGATTGGCGCCCAGCGGACCGAGGTCCCCACATCGGCCATGGCGTCTTCGAAGGCGTTGCCGGCTAGCTCTAGACCGTTGTCGACAACGATTTCATCGAAGCGGCCGAAGATGTTGACCAAAATCGCGTATCGCCCACCTCTTCGACTGAGGAGGTGAAGCTTCGGCGCGTTCGCTCGCTTGATGCACTCGGTAACGGAATAGAGCGACGGAGGCTCGAATGAGAGTACGAAGCCGACGATGCAGCGCGTTTTGACATCGATGACAGCCGTCAACCAGGGCCGCCCCATAGGCAACATCTGGTCCAGGTTCATGACAACGACGTTGTCGAGAAGCTTGTGGTCTAGACATCCAAGCTCAAGGAACCGTTCAGCCTTGAGGCTCTCCCCGCAGGGTTTGAAGCGCAACGTTGCCGCCTTCTCGCCGTAACGAGCGCGGTAGGTCTCAAAGCACTCGAGCTTGCGGACGCGTTTTCGAAACGCCTCCTCGGACGGGATTTTTAGGACCGGCTGGTCGGACTTGCTTCTCCGCCGGTTCAGATAGGAAATCAGCCTGTGGAGACGCGCGAAGGCCGAAGCGATGTCTTTGGCGCGATCGCTCCAGTACAGCAGTACGAAATGCTGCATTACCGCGAGCACCGTCGGATCAAGCGGACTCCTTCGCTCAACCCGCCCGCTCATGGACAGCATCTGGCGGAGCGGTCGATCGCCTTGCTGACCCCGCTCCATAAGCCAGCGGCGGACTGTTCGCGGGGTGGGCTTTTCGCCCAGCGCTAGGACTTTCTCCGGGGCGTCAGCCCAGATTTTGGAGAGCTCTATTGCCATCCGCCGGTCGCCGAGGGCACCGACGCCGCGCTTATCAAGAGCATCCAAGACGAAACGACGCCGAGCGGCGTAACGATCGCGGCGGTGGATTTCAGCGGCGTCATACTCACGCCTTTGAGCAAGCTCCCGAACCGTTTGCTCTTTGAAATTCAGGATCCTGATGAGATCGCCATTCGCATAGGCCCTGATAGCCCAGCCCATGTCTGGCATGACGGTGAGCCCGTCAGCATTCTCGACAAGGAACGGTGTGAAGGTTCGCAGGCAGGTGAAGTGAAGGAGGCCACCGCCCAGATGGCGCTCGAACGCGACCTTTCGGTCTTGCGTGCTCCAGATCTCCCCGGGTTTAAAATTGATGGTCACGCGCGCGCCTCCGACGAGGTGAGCGACGAGCCAGGCGAGCGAACGACACTGTTGTCATTCAGCGCGCTCTGGAGATCGATACGAACGATGCGTCCGACCATCATCGCACAAATCTGGGCGCGCCCGATGCGGCGTTCACCCAAGATTTCAGCCAAGCGGCCAAAGGCGATTTCGCCGCCAGCTTGAGCCAAGGCCTCGCCCGCGAGATGAATCTCGCGAGCGCCGAACTTCACGAAGCGGTACTGCTGAACGATGCCCACGTTCGTGTTGAAGGTGGATTTCGCTCTAAGCGGCGCTCCGTGCACAACACGGAATGACCACTGCAGCGCCTGGCAAACCTTGGCCACGGCCTGGATCTTGAGCGCGTAGTCGGGATCGCGCAGCGCTCGCTGATCGTGCTTGACCTCGACCAGCTCCAAGCTGCCGTCGAACTTTTGGCGCAGGCAGTCGGCGATATAGGTGCGGCGCCGGCCGTCGAGCACGAACTCCAGACGCAAGGGCTGACTCTGATAATCGATGATCTCGGTATCGACCTCGCTGTGCACGAAGAGTGCGCGCTCATTCATGCTTTCGTGCACCAAGGCCCGCCGGGCTTTTCGACTGGCATAACTGCCAGTCACAATGCATCGCCGCCCAGTGATGATCGAGCGAATGGGCTTGCCATCGGGCGTAGTGACAAGGCGAGCGAAACTGCTGATCGCCGCCCACGAATCCGGATCAGCCGGGCGTCGAAGCCCCGCCAGCATCGTTCGACGCAATGATGGATGCCCTCCAGGTGGGGGGCTCGCCGGGTCGAAGGCAAACGTGTTCGTGTAGGCGCCGGCCGCAGCCGCTGCGCTCGTAGTCTTGTTCATGATCTCGTTCCAATTTTGAGAATTTTGGGAACGAGCACCGGCGCGCGTCAGCATTCCCCCGCTTTCGCGGGCGGTTGACTTTTGGCGCGCCTGGGAGGAAATTCAGATTGTCGGGTCCAATCGACGAATCTGGGGTTTCCCCGGCAAAAGGGTTCAAGCTTAGCTTGGGCCCTTTTGTCGTTCCACTAGCGCTCTAGGTCTTAGACTTAGTCCTAGTTCGTGGCTTTAATTCTCCTGCTCTTGAATATAGCGATCCGGCCAGAGCGTTTGCGGTGTGGAGTCCACTGCCTTAGCAATGGCGAGCTCAAGTCGCCTGGAACGCCTGTAACCACGGCTGACGATCGACACCGTGCTCGTGGCAACACCTTCAGATCTAGCAACTTGACCGAGGGATGACCCCTTGGCGGCGAGTGCCTGCTTGATCCAAAGATGAGTCTTTTCGTCGAGCACAATAAGTCCAATCCGCATACCGCGAATCGCTTGATAACATTGTTCCCAATCTCGCCGAAACATCGAATCTTAATAATTGTGCTCCGCGTCGAGAGGACGCGAGTAATAATGGGCCGTGAGGTCGTGGAATTGCCAAGGGGGTCTTGGCAATTCTGCCAAGGGGGTCTTGGCGGAATTTTAGGCCATCGCGCCAGTTACTCATCTCTAGGCGCAGCCTTTAACCCAGGCTGGGCGCCTCAACTCATTGAGATCGAACAATCAATTCACTGGACCCGTTTTCGGTCAACGCCAAGCTGATTTGATTGCCTTCCCGCTACATATACGACATCGATGGGAAGATTCCTCGGGGGAGGCACGAGCGTGGCAGACGGCGCAACCATCGTTTCTATTCGTGAGCGGCTGCTCAAAGAGCGCCATGCATTGCTGGACCTATCCAGCCGCAACAGGCTCCTCAACACGCCCCTGCGCACGCGAAACAACCGGGCGATTGAAGTCGTCGACGAAAAGTCGAGTGAGGTCTTTCGCCTTCTGACGTCGGGCAAGGCGCTTACCTTCCTGCCCGGCGTGCAGTTGACCGACGAGGAGAAGGCCGAACTCGATCCTGACGACGATGTCACCGGCGGCATCCCGCAACCCGACGATGACGTCATTGATGAGAAAGGCGTCGCATCCCGGCACGTCGATCTGCGTCTGCAAACTCGCCTGACGTCAGAAGGTCTTCAGAAGCGGCTGTTCGATGTTTGGTACGATGCTCTCACGCTCGAGCAGGAACAGGGCGTCAACGTCCTCTATCTCGCCGTCGGGCTCTTGCGTTGGTTCGACAGCGACAGCTCCGACGTCGCGCGTCACGCGCCGCTTGTGTTGTTGCCAGTCAAGCTCGAGCGCAGCAGCGCGGCCGACAAATTCAAGTTGAAATGGCGGGACGAACCACCTTCGCCGAACTTGACCCTCCAAGCCAAGATGAAGGCGGAGTTCTCGCTGACGATCGAGGACTTTACCGATGAAGACGAGGTCGATCTCGCCGCCTATTGCGCCAAGGTCGCCGCGACGGTGGCCAACCAGAAGCGCTGGGAAGTCCTGCCCGACGCCATGGTGTTGGGCTTCTTCTCTTTCTCCAAGTTCCTGATGTACCGGGACCTGGATCCCGACAACTGGCCCGAAGACGGCAATATCGACGCCCACCCAATGGTGTCGGGTTTGCTGCGAGACGGCTTCCCTGAGAGCTCTCCGCTGGTTGAGGACGGGGCGGTGATCGACGAGGCCATCCCGCCGATCGAGCTACACCACGTCGTCGACGCCGATAGCTCCCAGACAGTGGCGATCGCCGAGGCGGCGGGCGGGCGGACGCTCGTGGTCAAGGGCCCGCCCGGCACCGGCAAGTCTCAGACCATCACCAACATCATCGCCGCGGCCGTGGCGCGCGGCAAGAAGGTGCTGTTCGTCGCCGAGAAGATGGCGGCCCTGGATGTGGTCCACCGCCGACTTCGGCAGGTTGGGCTGGGTCCCCTGACCTTGGAGCTTCACTCCAATAAGGTGAACAAGCGCACTGTGCTCGAGGAGTTGAAGCGTACGCGCGACGCCCAGCACCGGCCACCGCGTGGCGATCTGTCCGTAATCCAAAAGCTTGGCGACACCGGGACCGCGCTCAACACCTTCGCCAAGCGTCTGCATGCGCCTTTGCAGCCCAGCGAGCTCTCGCCTCAGGCCATTTTGGGTCGGTTGGCCAAAAGCCAGGGCTCCGAAGGGCTGACCGGTTTCGCCCTGGTCGGCGCTGACACATGGAATAAGGAGGCGGTGAAGGAGCGGCGGGTCATGGCTGGCGATGTGGCCGACAGACTGCGAGCAATCGGCCCGCCTCCCGAACATGTCTGGCGGGGTGTGCAAAGAGGACCGATTGACCCCGTGGAACGGGCGACGCTGGCCAAGCAGATCGAAGCTCTTTCGGCGATCTTGGCGGACGCGGTCGCTGAAGCGTCCGTAGCCGAGCTCCTTGGAGCGCCGCCGGCGCAGACCATCGAAGCCCTGGATAGAAGCCTTTCGTTCCTGCGCATCATGCCGGTGCCCAAGAGCGTCGATCGCGCCGCGCTGACGGCGCCGGAATGGCTGACGCCTGGACTGGATGGCCTGAAGGATTTGATCGAGGCGGGGCGAACTTACTCTGCGGCCTGGGCACTCGCCGCGGCGGAATTCAATGATGCTGGCCAGGCGGCGCAACTCGACACCGCGCGTGTCGCCGTTGTCACGAAAGGCAGCAGCTTCCTGCGGTTCCTAGATGGAAATTATCGCGCCCAGATCGCGCTCCTACGTTCCTATCTGAAAGTGCCTCTGCCGAAGACCCAATCGGACCGGATCGGGCTGATCGACAAGATGCTGGCGGCTCAGGCGGCCAAGACGAAGTTCGAGCAGGCTGCGCCGGCGGGGCGCGCTTTTGGCGCGACCTGGAAGGCCGAGCGTTCCGATTGGACGGTGCTCGAGAGCATCATTGATTGGCGAGGCGTCCACGCGGCCTTGCCCGCCGAGGTCTGGCGTCGCCTGGCCGAGACGACCGAGCCTGAGAAATTGGAACGCGCGTGCGCCGCTCTTTCAGCCCGATTGGCTGAACTGAAGGCGGCGTTGGATGGCCTGTTTGTTGAGTTGGAGCTGAACCTGCCGCGGGCGTTTGGCGTCGTCGATGCAAAGGCGATCGCGATCGGTGAGCTCGCTGAGCGCTTCAGCGCTTGGAATGCCGATCTCGAAGCGCTTAGCGGCTTCATCGCTTTTGCTACGGTCGCCGGCAAATTCGCAGAAGCGGGTTGCGTGATGTTGGTCGACGCTGTCCACGATGGTCGGCTGAAACCCGACGAGATCGTCCCCGCGCTCGATCGCGCCTATTCCGAAGTGTTGCGGCTGGCCTTATTCGCGGCGTGGCCTGAACTGCGCGGCTTCGATGGCGACACGCATAACAACGCTGTCTCGCTGTTTCGCCAATTGGACCGCGCCCGGATCGAGCTGGCGCAGGAACAGATCGTCGCCGCTCACGCGGAGGGGCGTCCGCGCGGCGCCGCCGGCATCGGGCCGCTCGGCGTGTTGAACGCCGAAATGGCGCGCAAGCGAGGTCACTTGCCGATCCGTGTGCTGCTTGAGCGCGCGGGGCCGGCGGTCCAGCAGTTGAAGCCTGTCTTTATGATGAGCCCACTGTCAGTGGCCCAATTCCTCAAGCCCGGTGGATTGACCTTCGATATCCTCGTTATGGACGAAGCCAGTCAGATCGAGCCCGTCGACGCCTTGGGATCAGTTGCCCGCGCCAGTCAGTTGGTTGTCGTCGGCGACGAACGTCAGCTGCCGCCAACGGCCTTCTTCAAGAAACTCACCGGCGAAGAAGATCCCGAGGAGACCGCCGACGGCGTCACCATCCAGGCCAAGGACGCCGAGAGCATCCTAGAGCTATGCCTGGCCAAGGGCGTACCTCATCGAATGCTGAGCTGGCACTACAGGTCCAAACACCAGTCTCTGATCGCGGTGTCGAACCGCGAGTTCTACGAGAACAAACTCTTCATCGTCCCAAGCCCGTATGACGCCGTGGCTGGCATGGGACTTAAGTTCAACCTACTGAAAGACGCGCCTTATGATCGGGGCGGGACACGAACCAACCCCGGTGAGGCGCGGATCATTGCCGAAGCCGTCATAACCCATGCGCGCAGCCATCCAGAACAGAGCCTGGGCGTCGCGACCTTTTCGGTCTCGCAGCGTCAAGCCGTCCTGAAGGAGCTGGAGCTGCTGCGCCGAGCCAATCCCGACGTGGAAGAATTCTTCGGCGGCGGAACAAACGAGCCATTCTTCGTCAAAAACCTGGAGAACATCCAGGGCGACGAACGCGATGTGATCTTCATCTCGGTAGGTTACGGCAAGACCGAGCAAGGCTATCTCGCGCATGCCTTTGGGCCACTTAGCGGCGAAGGCGGTGAGCGCCGCCTAAACGTGCTGATCTCTCGCGCCAAGCTGCGTTGCGAGGTGTTCTGCAACTTCACGGGCGCAGACATAGATCTCGAGCGCACGAGAGCCCGGGGTGTCGCCGCCCTGAAGTTGTTCCTGACCTTCGCCGAGACCGGGCATTTCGGTTTGGGTGAAACGACGGGAGAGGATTTCGACAGCGAGTTCGAAATCCAGGTCTGCGAACGCCTCCAGGCGCTCGGCTACGATGTGAAACGTCAGATTGGCGCCTCGGGCTTCCGAGTCGATCTAGCGATCTCGGACCCGGAGAAGCCTGGCCGGTTCGTGCTCGGCATCGAATGCGATGGCGCTCAATATCACTCGTCACGCTCGGCCCGGGATCGTGATCGGTTACGCCAACAAGTACTGGAAGCGCACGGCTGGATCATCCATCGCGTCTGGAGCGCCGATTGGTATCTTCGCCCCCAGCAAGAGCTCAAGAAGATCGAGGCCGCCATCGCCGCTGCCAAGGGCGTCTGGCATGATCGGGACGAGGAGGGTTTCCGCCCGGCTCGTGCGGTCCCGGTCTCCTTCGAAGGTGAGCGCATCGACGATACCGAGGTCGTCACCGCGTTCATGGAGATCGGAGCGACCTTTACCCATGAACCTGAGCGCACGCCCTATGTGGAAGCCGAGTTCCCCGTTAACGCACGCGTCGAGCCTCACGAGGCGCCACTAGCCGAAATGGCCGCCTATGTGATCAAGATCGTGGAGATCGAGGGACCTATTCACCTGGACGAGATCACGGCGAGGGTTCGTATTTTGTGGGGCCTGGCCAGAGCCGGCTCTCGTATCCGGGCCGCCGTGGCGTCGGCGGCTTCGGTCGCCACCCAAAGAGGCCTGATCCAAGGCGGACCGTTCTTCGTGGCGCCGGATAAGCCAGTGATCGTTCGCGATCGTTCGCTGGTCGGGTCGGCCACGCTTCGCAAGCCCGAGATGCTGCCACCGGCCGAGATCGACGAAGCCCTTTTGCGGGTCGTCGATGATAACTTTGGAGCCGCGAGCGGCGACCTGGTGCAGGCCGTTTCGAGACTCTTTGGCTATTCCGCCACCAGCGCCCAACTGCGCGGGGTCCTTTTGGAAGGTGTCGAGCGACTGGTCGGTATCGGCGCGCTCGTGCAGAAGGGCGAGCTGCTGGTACGCGCGAAGGTGTCGACATGAACTGGCTTGGCGTCGATCATTTCGTGAAGGTGCGGAGCGCGCTGGCGCTTCGCACCGCCGAAGCCCGTTTTCTCGAAATCGGCGGCAAACGCTCGCATGCGGCGCTAGACGACGACGAAGGCATGGTGCTGGGCGATCTCGCTTCCGACGCGCCGCCTATGGTGTTCCATCTGACCTACGAGGATAGCGCGGGCGCGATCTCTCAGCGGATCGTGACTTTGAGGCGCATCGAGGTGCGAAGCGACAAGGCCATGCTCTTGTGCTTGTGCCATCTAAGGTCGGCGCCGCGTCGCTTCTCCCTGGATCGAATCAGCGAGGTCTTCGACGCCTCCACTGGGGAGGTCCACGCTGACGCCCGAACATTCTTCCTGTCCCATCCCTTGCTCTACCAGCCTGAAACCCATGAAGATCGGGCGTTTCATCTCTGCGCCGATGAACTGACTATCCTGACCGTAGTCGGCGCGGCTGACGGCCGGTTTGATCCTGGCGAGCAAGACCAGCTTCTCGTCCACGTCTTCGACCGTTATCTCGATGGCCCACTCGAGGAGGACATCGTGCGCCGCCAACTGGCGTTGATGACACCCGATGAAGCCGCCTTTCAGACTTCGCTGAGACGAATTGCTTCGGGGAGCCGAGGGGACGCGCGCATGCTGACGCGGACGTTGCGTCGGGTGGTTGAGGCCGACGGAGTTTTGGACTCCGCCGAATTGGCATTCGTCAGTGCCATCCAATCGGAACTCAAGCAGCCTACCTAATTCTTCTCTGACCTTGGAGAGTCTGCTTGGGCATGGGCGACACCGTCGCCGGCGCGGCTCCGATCCTGACTTATCGCGGACGTTGGGAAGGTCCGCTTCGGGGCTCACTATTATCCCGAGCTACAAAGCGCTAAGGGGGCCTTGCTATTTGCCGTTCAATCCAAGGGAGCGAATCGCTGCTATAACACTAATGAAGCGTGGCCTCTGGGGTGCGCGCAACGCACCGACCCATGGCGACGCCGCTTACAAAAAGAAGAAAAAGGGACCAAAGTCTCTATACGCGACCGGCGGAGATCGAAGCGTCGATCGACCGTCTTCTAGCGACGCCTCGCGCGGAGATACTCGAACGACTTCTTGTCCGTTCACGCACCGACCCCGACCATATCCCGTCGGAGGCAATCATCCACCTGATCCGCGCGACCAGGTCGGACAATGACCATGCCTATTTCGACGCCTTGTACGCCGAACTCCTACGCCGCATCGCCAGAGTGTTACCGCGAGCCGAGGAGCGGACGTCCGACGGGCGGGATGGCAAGAACGTTTCGCGCGAGCAGGTTCGCGACGACGTGGCCGACAAGTTCACCGAGGCCTTGGCTGAGGATCTGAACCACCAAGGCGACGCGCTCGATATTTTCGAATGCCGGTTTGACTATGCGATCGACAAACTCAGAAGCAGCGCCTGGCGCCGGTTGGGTACGGAGCGCGATCGGCGGGATATCAAGACGGTCGAGGAGCTGAGTCTGGCGGTAGAGAATGGCGACAAGGAATTTCTCGCCCTTCGCGATAAACTTTTTTCAGATCCAACTTCCCGGATACGTCTCCATGCGATGATTGACAGCCTGCAAGACAAGGATCGCAGGATCATGCAGATGCTCATCGCGGATTTTACAATCCATTCGACAAAGCCTGACGAAGTGACAATCAGTGGCGTACTCGGCTGTGACGAGAGCACCGTGCGCAATCGGCGCGACGCTTTCATCAAAGCCATGCGCGCTGTCGGCAGCGCGGAAGACAAATCATGATCCGCCGCATTGAACCCGACGAACGTGATGTTCTGGATGATTTCCTGTCGGAGCCATCTACGGGCCGGGATACGCTCGAGCTCTATCTGCGGCTCTACCCGAGCCATGCCGACGCGATTCTCGATCTTTATCATTCGATCCAGCGGCCAATCGAAGCCGCCTCGGGCGCCGAGGTGGACGAGGCGTGGGTCGCGCGCGGCGTGGCTAAGTTGCGCCAACGCCTCCACACGCATGACGTGGTGGACCCGTTCAAGGGCCTAAAGCCGGCGCGCTTCAACGCCATCAAGGCTAAGCTTGGTATCCGCTCCAGCACCTTGACGGGTTTTCGCGATCGCCTCGTGGCCGTGGCGACCGTGCCTTCCCACGTGCTGCGCGCCTTGGCCGAGGCGCTTGAGGTGGCGCTTGAGGACTTCATGGCGTTCCTGGAGCTTCCGCCGCGCCAGGCGGTCGGAAGGAGCTATCGCGCCGACGGCAAGCCTCAGGCGTCGGGCGAGAAGGTTTCGTTCGAGGAATTGCTCCAGGCCTCCAACGAACCGGCCGAGGTCCGCGCCCGTCTGCTGAAAACGGACACCTGAGATGAGCGCCGTCGAGCTGGGAAGGCAGACGGCGTCTCGGCTTCACCGCGAAGCCCTCGCGGCCGGAGCCATCGCGTTCAATCCGCTGGAGGTGGTCGCCAAGGTCGCCGAGGCTCTCGAGGTTTGCCTGGAGGATCTCGACGCCGGCGCGCCGCAGCTTCAGTCCGCGCAGGCCCTTTATGATCCAGGGTCGCGCACGATCTTCTATCCGCGCGGGGCGGAGCCGTTCTGGGCGGCCTTTCTGATCGGCCACGAGCTGGGTCATGTTTGCCTGGGCGACGACCAGGTCGAGGATCTTGCCCAGGAGGTTGATCCGACCCGGTGCGCGGAGGCCGCACCCGTGGGCGAGGACCGGGTGATCGACTACAGCCGGCGCTCTCGCCGGGAGGTCCAGATGGACCTGTTCTCCCGCGAATTGCTCCTGCCACGGTTTTGGGCCCGGCGACTGCACATAGACGATGGCCTGTCAGCGAGCGACATCGCCGCGAGGCTTGGTGCGCCCTTTGACGTCGTGGCCCAGCAGCTTCTCGACGCGTTGCTGTTGCCCGAGATCGTCCTGTCGACCAAACCGGCCGAGGAAAAGCCGTTGAACCCCGCCCAGCAGCGCGCGGCCGACCATCAGGAAGGTCCGTTTGCGCTGGAAGCGGGTCCAGGGACGGGAAAGACCCAGACCCTGGCGGCGCGTGTAGGCGTTCTGCTGGATCGGGGTGTCGATCCACGATCCATCCTGATCCTCACCTTCTCCAACAAGGCCGCCGGCGAGCTGGCCGAGCGGATCGCCAGTCAATCGCCCGAGGCGGCCGTGTCTGCCTGGATCGGCACCTTCCACGGTTTTGGACTGGATCTTCTCAAGACCTATTTCGATCGGCTCGGCTATCTTCGTGAGCCCTCCCTGATGGATCGGACCGAGGCTATCGCGCTTCTGGAGGCGGAGGTTTCGCGCCTGGGGCTGAGCCATTATCGTGATCTTTGGGACCCGACCGACAATTTGCGGGCGATCCTCAACGCGGTGTCGCGCGCGCAGGACGAGGTCGCCGGGCCGGAGCGCTATGCCGAGTGCGCCGAGGGCATGAAAGCCGCCGATCCGGAGGCGGCCGAGAAGGCCATCGAGGTCGCCGCCGTTTACCGACGCTACCAGGAGATCAAGCAGGAGCGGCAAGCTGTCGATTTCGGTGACCTTGTCACGCTTCCGGTGCGGTTGCTTCGTGAGCATCCAGATGTCCGCCAAGCCCTACAGGCCCGCTACCAGCATATCCTCGTCGATGAGTATCAGGACGTGAACCGAAGCAGCGTCGCGCTGCTGGAACTGCTGCTGGGGCCGCAACGCAATCTCTGGGTCGTCGGTGACGCGCGGCAGGCCATCTACCGTTTTCGCGGTGCCTCGTCCTTCAACATGGCCCGGTTCGGCGCGCCCGACTTCGCGCCCGCCAAGCGCGATCGCCTTGAGGTCAATTATAGGTCCCACAAGGAGATCGTCGACGCGTTTGGTGACTTTGGCGTGGCGATGAAAGCCGGGGCGGGGAGCGACGAACGGCTGGAGGCGTCCCGGGGGCGATGCGGAACCGGTCCCGTCCATCATACAGTCGGCACCAAGGACGAAGAGGGCGCAGGCGCGGCTGCGGCGATCGAGGCGGCTCGCAAGGAGGGCTACGCCTATCGTCAGCAAGCCGTCTTGTGCAAAGGCAATGACCGTCTGGCGCGCATCGGCGAGGACCTCGAGCGGCGCGGTATTCCCGTCCTTTTCCTGGGCAGCCTCTTCGAGCGGCCCGAAATCAAGGATTTGCTTTCCTGGCTCACGCTCCTGGTGGACGGGCGCGCCATGGGTCTGGTCCGTCGAAGGGCGCCCTTGGCGCTCAATCTCCAGCTCGCGGACGCGCACATCGTCGTCTCCAGCCTGCGCGCGATCGACGCCAAGCCGCTCGCCTGGAAACATGAGGCCTTCGAAAAGCTGAGCCCGGAAGGGCGAGCCGGGCTCGACCGCATCGCCTCGGCGCTGGAGGGCTTTGGACCCGACGCCCAGCCCTGGGCCGTGCTGACGCACCTGCTGCTCGACCGCACGCGGGTAGCCGCCGATCTTGCGTCCAACGACACGGTGGCCGCGCGCGCTCAGTCGGCGGCGATATGGCAGTTCATGAATTTCCTGCGTGTCCAGCCCGCTGGACAAGGCCTCCCCATTCGACGGCTGCTCGATCGTATTCGACGGCTGGTGCGCCTGGCTGACGATCGCGAGCTTCGGCAGTTGCCGGAGGCGGCTCAGACCATCGACGCGGTACGACTGATGACAATCCACGGCAGCAAGGGGTTGCAGTTCGACGTCGTCCACGTCCTGGGTCTCAATCAGCAGAGCTTGCCAAGGACCGGTGGGCCGCCCCCATCATGCCCGCCGCCCGACGGCTTGATCGTCGGGGCGACCGAGGCGGGAAGCACTTTCGTTAAGGCCTCCGACGCCGAGGAGCAGGAGTGCCTGTTTTATGTCGCACTCTCCCGCGCGCGCGACCGGCTGACCATCCACTCGGTTCGTCGCAACGCCGCCGGGGCGTCGCGACCGGCATCGAGCTTCCTCGTCCGGATTGGTGGCCTGACCAGGACGGATTTGGACCTGTCGTCGAGCGTTCTGCCAGATGAGGACGGCCGGCCACTTGCGGTGGATCTTGGCCAGCCGATCGCCATGACCCTGGAACACCTCGAATCCTATGGGCGGTGTCCACGAAGATTTCTCTATACCCACGTCCTTCAGATTGGCGGCCGCCGCGCCGAGACGCCGTTCACGGACATGCACACCGTCGTGCAGGCCACGGTGGCGCGCCTCTGCGCCGGGGACTGCGGGGAAGCCGATATCGTCTTCGCGGAGGTTTGGGCCCAGTCACGCGTCGCCGACCATGTCTACGCCGACGACTATCGCCTGATGGGATTGGGACTGGTCCGGGCGTTCGTGAGTTCGCGCAGCGCCGCGGTGCTGGCCGAGGCGGTCGAGTTGCGCCACGCATCGACCGCGGCGGTGATTCACGTCCGGCCCGACGAGGTTTTGGATGCAAGCGGGACCCGGATCGCCCGCCGTGTACGGACGGGCAAGAGACCCTCCAAGGAGCGACGGCTGGGTGAGGAGGCCTTCGCGCTCGCCGCGCTGGCCCTCGGCTCGGTGACCGCTGCGGAGGTCGTCTACCTCGCGGACGGGGCCGAACCTGCGCGCCTGGAGTTCAAGGACGCTGCCGCCCGGAAGAAAAAGGCGGATCAGGTGGCGGCTTTGCTCGCGGGCCTGGCCGCCGGTTGCTTTCCGATGAAGGAATCCGAGCGATCGTGCCCGTCCTGTCCGGCCTTTTTCGTCTGCGGACCGGTCGTGCCCGGCGCTCTCGAAAAAAAGTTGGAAGGCCCGTTCCCGGTTTCGGCGGGCTGACGGGATTGCCCTTGTAAGGCCGTCATGGGGCGGCCGAGCAAGAAGGTATCCCTTACTATGAACACCGAAGATCTCCAGGACGATCGCACCGACGTCCAAGAACGCTACGCCTATCAGCTGGCGGTCGGCGACCTCGCCTTCCGTCAGTTCCACACGCTCGACCCGGCTCCCGCCGGGGTGCAGATCCTGGCGGCGGCGGCGCTGCGACCGGCCAGCGCTTATAGCCTGGTGGCGCTCCTGCCCTCGGGCGACTTCGAGGACATCCGCCTTAACGAACCCTATGACCTGCGCGGCAAGGGTGTGGAGCGGCTGATCGCTTTCCAGACCGACCGCCTCTACCGTCTGGACGCCAACGGCGCCCAGGTGCTGTGGGGCGTGGCCTCGATCCCCGCGACGGTGCTGCGGGAGTTGACGGGCGCGTCCCCGGACCAAGCCATCTTCCTGGATGTGCCGGGCGGTCAGGACCGCCTGATCCCGGACGATGGCGCGCTCGACCTCAACCCGGTCGGCGTGGAGCGTGTCATCCTCGCGCCCAAGCCGAACCCGGGCTTCGAGGTGGTCGTGATCTACAATGGCCAGCCCACCACGGTCCGCGTCACGCCGCACGAGCTGATCCAGGCCGTGCTGGACGCCGCGCGCGCCGCCTTCGGGCATCCGCCCGGCGAGCTGGCCCTCTTCAACGAGGCCGGCGGCGAGCTGAACCCCGGTCAGACGGTGCAAGCGGCCGGCGTTCACCCGCACGACCGCCTCCTGCTGCGCCCGCGCGTCGTCCAGGGGGGCTAAGGCCATGCGCTTCCAGCTCCCCATCGCCTTGCTTGAGGAAACCTTCGAGCATCTGCGGTCGTGCGGGGCGGGGCGTCGCGAGTGCCAGGCGCTCTGGGTCAGCCCTTGGGCCGATCCGGAGCGTCTGAGCGCCGTGGTGCATCCGCGCCATGTCGCCAGCGCCGTGGGCTTCCAGGTCGACGACGCCTGGCTGAATGCCTTCTGGGGTCGTTTGGCCGATGAGGGCCTGGGCGTTCGCGTCCAGGTCCACACCCATCCAGGCGCGGCCTTCCACTCGGCGACCGACGACGCCTTTCCGCTCATCCACACGCCGGGCTTCCTGAGCCTGGTCATCCCCCGGTTCGCGCAAGGCCCGGTCGGTTTCGACCAGGCCTTTCTTGCCGAAATCCAACCTGGCGGCGGCTGGCGCGCCAGGCTTATCCAAGACGCACTGGAGTTGGTGTAATGTTGATCGAAGCCCTGAACCGGACCCTGCTGCTGATGGGCACGGCCCTGGATTCGGCCTGTTCGCTCGAGACCCGGTTGAGCGCCCTGACCTCGACACGGGTGTTGATCCGCGCTGAACCGGCCGTCCTGGCCACGGCCTCGGGGCAGACCGCCCTGGTCACCGCCGCCACCCTGATGGCCCGCAGCGGCCATGAGGTGTGGATCGAGGCTCAGGAGGCGGCGCTGGCGGCCCCCCAACCGCCGC
>NZ_AKKF01000038.1 GCF_000281955.1 Caulobacter sp. AP07
CTGGCCACCGCCGACCGCCTGTACCAGCTGCCGCTCGGCCTGGTCGGGGTGGCGATCGGCGTCGCCCTGCTGCCGCGCCTGTCGCGGGCGGTGAACACCGGCGACGGCAAGGACGCGCAGGGCGCCATGGACCAGGCCATCGCCCTGGCCATGGCCCTGACCATCCCCGCCGCCGCCGCCCTGACAGCCATGCCCGGGTTTTTGTCGGACGCCCTCTATACCCGCGGCCAGTTCACGCCGTTCGACGCCAGCCAGACCGCGGCGGCGCTGTTCTTTTACGGCCTGGGCACCCCGGCCTTCGTGCTGCAGCAGCTGTATTCGCGGGCCTTCTTCGCGCGCGGCGACACCAAGAGCCCGATGCGCTTCGCCCTGATCTCGGTGGCGGTCAACGTCGTGTTCGGCATCGCCCTGTTCAACCTGATCGGGGTCAAGGGCATCGCCGCGGCCACCGCCATCGCCTCGTGGCTGAACGTGGCGCAGATGGCTTTCGGCCTGTCGCGCAAGGGCCACTACAACCCCTCGCTGGAGACCTGGTCGCGGGTGGCGCGGATCCTGGCGGCCAGCGTCGCCATGGGCCTGCTGCTGGCGGCGGCCTCGCACTGGCGGCCGCTGATCGAGGCCCCGCTGGAGGCCATGGGCCTCAAGGGCCATGTGATCGGGGCCAAGGAGGTGGCGCTGCTGCTGACCGTGCTGGTCGGGGGCGCGCTCTATCCGCCGCTGGTCTTCCTGTTCGGCGGGGTCACGCCGTCGGAGCTGAAGGCCGTGCTGAAGCGGGGCAAGGCCTAGGGTCGGGGACACGCGGCAAGCGCATGTCCCCGGCCGAGGATCGGTCGTCAAGCCTTGCCCTTCCGCGCCCGGCCCGGTAACCAGCGTCCATGGTTTCGATCGGATCTTCCGCGCCGCGATGGCGCCGCTAGTCCTTTCCGCCGCGCTTCCGGGCGCGGCTTCGCGCCGCCGCGCCCGCCATGCCCGTTACCCGTTCCAAGGCTGAAGCCATGACCGACCACACCCCCGTCCCCTATGCGGGCCCGACCCGCGTGCTCTCCGGCGTCCAGCCGTCCGGGGCCCTGCACCTGGGCAACTATCTCGGCGCCTTGGTGAAGTTCGCCAAGCTGCAGCACGAGATGGACACCTTCATCTTCGTCGCCGACCTGCACGCCATCACCGTCTGGCAGGACCCGGCCCTGCTGGCCCAGCAGACCCGCGAGATCGCCGCCGCCTATCTGGCCGCCGGCCTCGATCCGAAGAAGGCGACGATCTTCCCGCAGTCGGCGGTGCGCGAGCACGCCGACCTGGCCTGGATCTTCCAGTGCGTGGCCCGCCTCGGCTGGCTGGACCGGATGACCCAGTTCAAGGAAAAGAGCGGCAAGCACAAGGAGCGCTCCAGCGTCGGCCTCTACACCTATCCGGTGCTGCAGGCCGCCGACATCCTGATCTACAAGGCCACCCACGTGCCGGTCGGCGAGGACCAGAAGCAGCACCTGGAGCTGACCCGCGACATCGCCGCCAAGTTCAACCACGACTTCGCCGCCCCGGCCTTCTTTCCGCAGCCCGACCCGCTGATCCAGGGCCCCGGGGCGCGGGTCATGAGCCTGCGCGACGGCTCGGCCAAGATGAGCAAGTCCGACCCATCGGACTATTCGCGCATCAACCTGACCGACACCGCCGACGACATCGCGGCCAAGGTCCGCAAGGCCCGCACCGATCCGGAGCCGCTGCCCGAAACCCTGGAAGAGTTGGCCACCCGCGCCGAGGCCGACAACCTGGTCGGCATCTTCGCGGCGCTGTCGGGACGGACCAAGGCCGAAGTGCTGGCCGAGTACGCCGGCAAGGGCTTCGGGACCTTCAAGCCGGCCCTGGCCGACCTGGCGGTCGAGACCCTGACCCCGGTCGGCGAGCGGATGCGCGGGTTGCTCAGCGACCCGACCGAGATCGATCGGATTTTGAAGGCTGGGGCGGAACGGGCCAGCGAGGTCGCGGCCCCGACCCTGGCCGAAGTGCGCAAGCTGGTCGGGTTCTGGGGGGCTTAGATTTCAAATGACGAGAGGTGCGAAAACCACTCTCTCGTCAAAGCTCTCGAAACGGTGTTTCGCGACGTGAGAATATTCGAGTCGATTCAGAGCCTTAGGCGCTGGACTCTGGCGGCGAAGCAGTTTTAACAAAAGTGTCAGGCGGCGAGTGATGATCGCCGCCTGCATCCGAGCCGTCTTAACCGAAAGGTTGTTTCGGTCCGCAGCCCTGTTGGGGGCACCGGAGGGGCTGCACTTTTGGTGTGGCCCCTTCACCTTTTGTTGGTTTCAACAACAGTTTCTGTTGTCAAAAACACCAATAACCAACGCGTAGACTCTGCTCGGAATCGCGTCAACCCATTGTGACTAGGGGCGTGGATGCGAACGGCGTTCGCATCGCCACTGTCAGAGCCGGCTCGGAATCCTTACCGGCAGGCTCTCATACCCCTTCACGAAGCTCGAATAGACCCGCTTGGGCTCGCCCATCACCTCGATCTTCGGGAAGCGCTTGAGGATCTCCTCCCAGATGATCTTCAGCTGCAGCTCGGCCAGGCGGTTGCCGACGCAGCGGTGGATGCCGAAGCCGAACGACAGGTGCTGGCGGGCCCGGGGGCGGTCGATGATGAAGGCGTTGGGGTTGTCGATCACCGTCTCGTCGCGATTGCCCGAGACGTACCACATGACCACCTTGTCGCCCTTCCGGATGGTCTTGCCCGACAGCTCGAAATCCTCCATCGCCGTGCGGCGCATATAGGCCAGCGGGGTCTGCCAGCGGATGATCTCCGAGACCATGTTGGGGATCAGCGACGGGTCGGCGCGCAGCTTGGCTTCTTCCGCCGGGTTCTGGCTGAGGGCCAGCAGGCCGCCGGTGATCGAGTTGCGGGTCGTGTCGTTGCCGCCGACGATCAGCAGGATGATGTTTCCCAGATACTCCATCGGCGGCATGTTCCGCGTCGCCTCGCCGTGGGCCAGCATGGAGATCAGGTCGTTGCCGGGCTCGGTCTTGTTGACCCGCTCGTTCCACAGGTTGGTGAAATAGGCCAGGCACTCCAGCAGTTCGGCCCGGCGCTGTTCCTCGGTGTCGACGATGCCGGCCCCGGGGACGGCGGTCGAGACGTCGGACCAGCGGGTCAGCTTGCGGCGCTCCTCCCAGGGGAAGTCGAACAGGGTGGCCAGCATCTGGGTGGTCAGCTCGATCGACACCTTGTCGACCCAGTCGAAGGTCTCGCCGATCGGCAGGTCGTCGAGAATCCCGCCCACCCGCTCGCGGATCGTGCCCTCCAGAAGCGCCAGGTTCACCGGCGAGACGATCGGGCTGACGGTCTTGCGCTGGATGTCGTGCTTGGGCGGGTCCATGGCGATGAACATCGGCAGGACGAAGTCCTCGTCGAAGTTGCGGATCGTGATGCCGCCGAAGCTTGAGTCCGACGAGAACACCTGGTGGGTGGTGTCGACGGTCATGATGTCGTTGTAGCGGGTGATCGACCAGTACGGCCCGTGCTCGCTGTTGGCGCAGTAGTGGACCGGGTCCTCGTTGCGCAGCCGCTCGAACCACGGCCAGTGGGCGTCGGCCTGGAACAGGGCGGGATCGGCCACGTCGAACTGGTCCAGCGGAGTGGCGTAGGCCTTGGCGCGTGCGTCGGCCCCGGGATCTCCTGAAAGATCGATGGCTCCGTCGCTCATGGCGAACTCTCCCTGAAACACTTGTTTTGATCATGGAGCCATAACGCGGTTCGTTTGTCACGTTGACGCAAGCGGCGCCCACGCTCTTGTCCCCCACCCTTGTCTTGGAGCCTTCGCGGGTCCATTTCTCCAGCATGTTCATCCAGACCGAAACCACGCCCAATCCCGAGGTCCTGAAGTTCCTGCCCGGCCGCGAAGTGCTGGGGGAAGGCGCGCGGGAGTTCAAGACGGCGGCGGAGGGCGACGCCTCGCCCCTCGCCGAAGCCCTGTTCCGGCTGGGCGACGTCAACCGGGTGTTCTTCGGTCCCGATTTCCTGACCGTGACCAAGGCCGAGCACGCCGAGTGGCCGCACCTGAAGGCGCCGATCCTGGCGGCCATCATGGACCACTTCACCAGCGGCCGGCCCCTGCTGCTGGACGCCGTCGAGAGCGGCCACGACAACGACGGCGTCTATGACGACGAAACCAGCCAGATCGTCGCCGAGATCAAGGACCTGCTCGACACCCGCATCCGCCCGGCCGTGGCCCAGGACGGCGGCGACATCGTGTTCAGCCGGTTCGAGCCGGCCACCGGCGTGGTCTGGCTGCACATGCGCGGCGCCTGCTCGGGCTGCCCGTCCTCGTCGGCGACGTTGAAGGCCGGGGTCGAGAACATGCTCAAGCACTATGTGCCGGAAGTGACCCGGGTCGAGCAGACGCTCTAGGGACCCCAGAAAAACTTCACGGCCTCGACCTTGCGGGCGCTCGGCCGAGCGCATACTGTAACTGTATAAGTTGCTAATAGCGCACTTGAGGATTCCTGATGTCCAAGCTCGACGCCGCCGCCCTCGCCCAACTCTATACCGAGGCGCGCACGCGCAACGGCTGGAAGCCCGAGCCCATCCCCGAAGCCGTGCTGCACGAGCTGTACGACCTGGTGAAATTCGGCCCGACCGCCGCCAACACCACCCCGGCGCGCTTCATCTTCGTTCAGAGCGATGACGCGAAGGCCCGGCTGGCGCCGCTGACCTCGGGCTCGAACGGCCCGAAGATCCTGAAGGCCCCCGTGACGGTGATCGTCGGCTACGACCTGGATTTCCCCGAGACCCTCGGCAAGCTGTTCCCCAACGCCCCGGACGCCAAGAACTGGTTCGGCGATCCCGTGGCCAAGGAAACCGGCGCGCTGCGCAACAGCTCGCTGCAGGGTGGCTATTTCATCCTGGCGGCGCGGGCCCTGGGCCTGGACACCGGTCCGATGTCGGGCTTCGACAACGCCGCCGTCGACGCCGAATTCTTCGCCGGAACCAACATCAAGTCCAACTTCATCGTCTCGATCGGCTACGGCAACGACGAGGGCCTGTTCCCGCGCAACCCGCGCCTGGACTTCGCGGAAGCCGCGAAGATCATCTGAACCTTCGCACCCCAAAAGGTTGTCATCCCGGAAGCCTCGTAGAGGCTGTCCGGGACCCAGGGGCCGGCGCAATGTGGCGGCCCCTGGGTCCCGGGTCTCCGCTTCGCTGCGCCCGGGATGACAACTTTATTGTGCATCTGATGCACTTGCCGCCGACCGGATGCTAAAAGGCGCTCCATGACCCAGCGCCTCGCCCTGATCGCCGCCCCGCTGCTGCTGCTCGCCGCCTGCGGCCCGGCCGACAAGAAAACCGAAACCGCCGCCGCGCCGCCGGCCGCCGAGGCCCCGAAGTCCGGCCCCGTCGCCGTTGCGGTGACGCCGTACGCCGACGGTCCGCTGCGGGTTCGCGCCGACGGCGTCGGGCCGATCACCGCGGCCACCGCCTTCGACCAGCCGACCATCGCCGCCCTGTTCCCCAAGGCGGTGGTCAAGAGCGCCTTCATCCATGTCGGCGAGGGCCCGCCCGGGCCGATCATCACCGTCGAACAGGACAACGTCCCGCTGCTGGAGATCGGCAAGGGGACCGAAGGCGGCATCGCCGAGATTCGCCTGGCCGGTGGCCCGGTCGAGGGCCCCAAGGGCGAAGCCCTGCTCGGAAAATGGGCCGACCTCGGCTTCGACATCGGCCAATGCCGGGCCGGCGAGGGCCGCACCGTCAACCAGACGGTCTGCGTCCGTCCCGAGGCCCCGACCGTGGCCTACGTGTTCGGCGTGCCCGGCTGGACCAAGGGCGGCCTGCCGCCGGTCGAGACCCTGAAGGCCAAGGGCCAGCTGAACGAGTTCGTCTGGCGTCCGGCCGAGACCGCCGCGGTCGGCGCGGCCTGACCTCATGATCCAGCGTTTCGCCCTGGTCGCCGCGCCGCTGGCGCTGCTGGCCGCCTGCGGCCCGGCCGACAAGCCGGCCGCGCCCGCCTCCGCGCCGGCCGCCCCCTCGGCCCAGGTCACCGACGCCGTCGATCCCGGCCGCCCCACGGCGCCGGTCGCCCGCTTCACGCCCTATGAGGGCGGCCCGCTGGCGCTGGACGAATACGCCGTCGGTCCGATCGCGGCCCAGACCCCGTTCAGGCTCGAGGCGATCCAGGCCCGCTTCCCCAAGGCGCAGGTCAAGAGCGCCTTCCTGCACGGGGCCGGCGACGCCAACACGCCGATCATCACTGTCGACCAGGGGGGGACCGGCGTCCTCGAGGTCAGCGGCGATCCCTCCACCGGCATGGTCGGCGAAATCCGCGTCGCCGGCGGCCCCGCGGCCGGGCCGCGCGGCGAGACCCTGCTGATGAAGTGGTCGGCCGCCGACATGGACCTGCCGCGCTGCCGGATGGGCCAGGGCCGCGACCGCTACGGCGTGATCTGCACCCAGCCGGGCGAACCGGTGCTGCGCTACGTGTTCGGCGTGCCGGGCTGGACGAAGGACGAACTGCCGCCGGCCGACGTGCTGGCCGCCAAGGCGTTCCTGCGCGAGTTCGTCTGGAAGAGCGGCGCCGGCGGCTACGCGGCCCCATGATCCTGGCCGTCGACACCTGCCTGGCCGCCAGCTCGATCGCCGTGCTGGACGGCGACACCGTCCGCGCCGCCCGCAGCGAGCCGATGACCCGCGGCCACCAGGAGCGCATCGCCGTCCTGGCCCGCGAGGTGATGGGCGAGGCCGGCGTGAAGTTTCCGGACCTGACCCGCATCGCCGTCACGGTCGGCCCCGGCTCGTTCACCGGCCTGCGGGTTGGGTTGTCGTTCGCCAAGGGCCTGGCCACGGCCCTGTCGATCCCGTGCGTCGGGATCAACAGCCTGGAGGCCCTGGCCGCGACGGCCGGCGCGCCCGGTTTCGTGGCCGGCGTGCTCGACGCCAGGATGGGCCAGGTCTATCTGCAGGTCTTCGACGGCGGCAAAGCCTTGATGGCCCCCGACGCCCTGGAGGTCGGCGTCGCCGCCGCCCGTCTGGCCGAGCTCTATTCGGGCGGTCCGGCGACCTTGATCGGCTCGGGCGCGCCGTTGCTGGCCGACGTGCTGCCGGAAGCGACTGTGCTGACCCCGGCCTTTGCCGATCCCGTGGCCGTCGCTCGCCTGGCCGCCACTCGTCCCGCCCCGATCCATTCGCCCCGGCCGCTCTATCTGCGCGCCCCCTATGCCGTGGCCCCCGCCGCATGATCCTGCATCCCGTCGGGCTCGAGGCCTGCTTCACCCTGGCCGACCTGCACGATCGCGCCTTTCCCCGGCCGTGGAGCGCCGAGGAGTTCGAAGCCTTGCTCGAGGGCCCCGGCGCCTTCGCGGTGCTGGGCGAGGGGGACGAGCCCAAGGGCTTCATCCTCTGCCGCGCCGTGGCCGGCGAAGCCGAGATCCTGACCGTGGCCGTCGATCCTGCCGCCCGCCGTCGCGGCTGGGGCGCGGCCCTGGTCGAGATGGCCGCCGGCCTCGCCCGGGAGGCGGGAGCCTTCGAGATGTTCCTCGAGGTCGCGGCCGACAATCTGGCGGCGCTCAAGCTCTACGAGGCCACCGGTTTCGACCGCGTGGGCCTGAGAAAGGGCTATTATCCCCATCCCGATGGCGCCAAGGACGCCGTCGTGATGCGCAGGACGCTTAACAGCTAGCGCCGTAGCCCCTATCTTCCGCCCGAATCTTGCTTGTGCTCATCTTTCCGGAGACGCCGCCTTGGACCGCCTCGAAAAGCTCTGCATCGAAAAGGGCATGCGCATGACCGACCAGCGTCGGGTCATCGCCCGTGTGCTGTCGGCCGCCGACGATCATCCGGACGTCGAGGAGCTGCACCGCCGCGCCCACGCGGTGGACCCGCACATCTCGATCGCCACGGTCTATCGCACGGTGCGCCTGTTCGAGGAGAGCGGCATCATCGAGCGCCACGATTTCCGCGACGGCCGCTCGCGCTATGAAGAGACGCCTGACCATCACCACGACCACCTGATCGACATGAAGACCGGCAAGGTCGTCGAGTTCGTGGACGAGGAGATCGAGGCCCTGCAGAACGCCATCGCCCGCAAGCTGGGCTACAAGCTGGTGGATCACCGGCTGGAGCTGTACGGGGTTCCGCTCGAGGATTGACCTCTTCCTTCTCCCCTTGCGGGAGAAGGTGTCAGCGTAGCTGACGGATGAGGGGTCTCTCAGAACTCCGACGCCTCATCCGGCCGTTCCCCCTATCGCAGCGGTTCTGTTCATCGACCCCTCATCCGACCTGCTTCGCAGGCCACCTTCTCCCGCAAGGGGAGAAGGAAGATTGGGTGTGTCCCCCAGAACCTTGCGCGCGACCGCCCTCGCGCCCATAACCTCGCCGCATGAGCGAGACCCCGCAAAAGCGCCTCTATATCAAGACCTACGGCTGTCAGATGAACGTCTATGACAGCGAACGCATGGCCGATGTCCTGCGTCCGCTGGGCTATGGCGTGGTCGATGACCCCGAAGGCGCCGACCTGGTGGTGCTCAACACCTGCCACATCCGCGAGAAGGCCACCGAGAAGGTCTATTCCGAGCTCGGCTACATCAAGCAGATGAAGACCCGCAAGGCGCAGGCCGGCGGGACCATGACCATCGCCGTGGCCGGCTGCGTGGCCCAGGCCGAGGGCAAGGAGATCATGCATCGCCAGCCGGCGGTCGACCTGGTGGTCGGGCCCCAGGCCTATCACCAGTTGCCCGAGCTGATCGCCCGCGCCCACCGGGCGACCGGCGAGCGCCTCTCGGCCGACTTCGCCGCCGACGAGAAGTTCGACGCTCTGCCGGCCGAGCGCCAGGTCAACGGCGTCACCGCCTTCCTCACCGTGCAGGAAGGCTGCGACAAGTTCTGCACCTTCTGCGTGGTGCCCTACACCCGCGGCGGCGAGTGGTCGCGGCCGCCGGAATCGATCGAGGACGAGGCCAAGCGCCTGGCCGACCAGGGCGTGCGCGAGGTCACCCTGCTGGGCCAGAACGTCAACGCCTATGACGGCGGCGGCTACACCCTGGCCCGGCTGGTCCGGCGCCTGGCCAAGATCCCCGGCCTGGACCGCATCCGCTACACCACCAGCCACCCGCGCGACATGGGCGACGACCTGATCGCGGCCCATGCCGAGCTGCCCGAGCTGATGCCCTATCTGCACCTGCCGGTGCAGGCTGGGTCGGACAAGATTCTCAAGGCCATGAACCGCGACCACACGGCCGAGAGCTATGTCCGGCTGATCGAGAAGATCCGCGCCGGCCGCCCCGACATCGCCATGAGCGGCGACTTCATCGTCGGCTTCCCCGGCGAGCGCGACGGCGATTTCGAGAAGACCCTGGAGCTGGTCCGCGAGGTCGGCTTCGCCAGCGCCTTCTCGTTCAAATATTCGCGCCGCCCCGGCACCCCGGCCTCGGCCATGCCTGGCCAGGTCGACGAAGCGGTCAAGGCCGAGCGCCTGGACCGCCTCAACATCTTGCTCGACGAACAGCAGAAGGCCTTCAACGCCCTGCAGGTCGGCAAGGTCATGCCGGTGCTGTTCGAGAAAAAGGGCCGCAACCCCGGTCAAATCGTCGGCCGCAGTCCCTATCTGCAAGCGGTGCACGCGGTGGGCCCTGACAGCCTGCTCGGCCAGATCGTTCCCGTCCGTATCGAGTCGTCGGCCAAGATGAGCCTGGGCGGCGTGCTCGACAGCCATGCCATTCCGGAGCCCGCTTGAGCCGCACGCCTGAGTTCCTGCCCCTGTCCGACATCGCCGTCCGCGCCGTTTCCGGCCCCGGCGGCCGTCACGCCGCCCTGATCGAGGACGCCTTCCGGGTGCTCATCGAGACCCCGGGCGGCGGGGTGACCATCACCGGCGACGTCAAGGCGCGCTCCAGCGCCAAGCGGGCGATCAACGCCCTGGCCCAGCGCGCCGACGCGCAGGACGAAGTGGTCGAGGCCGACGTCCGCGTGGCGGTCGGCGAGGCCCACAGCGCCGGCGGCCAGGCTTCGCCCCGGGCCGTGCGCAAGGGCTCGGTGTCGCCCAAGACCAAGGGCCAGGCCCGCTACATGGAGGCGATGCTCAGCCATCCGCTGACCTTCGGCCTGGGTCCGGCCGGCACCGGCAAGACCTTCCTGGCCGTCGCCCATGGCGCGGGCATGCTGCTGCGCGGCGAGGTCGATCGGCTGATCGTCACCCGTCCGGCCGTCGAAGCCGGCGAGAAGCTCGGCTTCCTGCCCGGCGACCTGAACGAGAAGGTCGATCCCTACATGGCTCCGGTGTGGGAGGCCCTGACCGACATCATGGGGGCCGACCAGCTGCGTCGCCGCCGCGACAAGCTGGAGATCGAGGTCGCGCCGATCGCCTTCATGCGTGGCCGCACGCTGGCCCATGCGTTCGTCATCGTCGACGAGGCCCAGAACTGCTCGCGCCTGCAGATGAAGATGGTGCTGACCCGCCTGGGCGAGGGCGCGCGGATGGTGGTGACCGGCGACCCGACCCAGGTCGACCTGCTCAATCCGCGCGATTCCGGCCTGGCCCACGCGGTGTCGATCCTCGAAGGCGTCGAGGGCGTGGCGATCTCGCGCTTCACCGCCGCCGACGTGGTGCGCCACCCGCTGGTCGAGCGGATCGTCAGGGCCTACGACGCCGACGCCCTGCAGACGACCACCCAATGACCATCACCCCCCAATGATTACGGTAGACATCGAGATCGAGGACGAGGCCTGGACCCAGGCCGAGCCGGAGGCCGAGGCCCTGGTCTGGCGCGCCGCCCAGGCGGTGCTGGACGCCCATGAGGACATCGAAGGCCACGGCATCGTCATCCTGCTGGCCGACGACGACAGCGTCCGGGCGCTGAACCGCGACTTCCGCCAGAAGGACTACGCGACCAACGTCCTGTCCTTCCCGTCGCCCCAAACCCCCGAGGCGAACCCGGAGGGCCAGATCGGCGACATCGCCCTGGCGTTCGGGGTCTGCCAGCGCGAGGCGGCCGAGCAAGGCAAGCCCCTGGCCCACCATCTGCAACATCTGGTGGCGCACGGGGTGCTTCATCTCTTAGGATACGACCACGAGAGCGACGACGAGGCGCAGGCCATGGAGGCGTTCGAACGCGAAATCCTCGCCGGATTGGACGTTCCCGACCCCTATGCCGCCGACGCCGAGCCGGCCTCCACCGACCAGGGATAACCAAGCCAGGGCATGCCCAGCGACGACCAGAGTTCCACGCCCGCCGGTCCGGCTCGTCTGAGCCGGGGCGTGCGGGCGTTCTTCCGCAAGATGCGCAAGGACCTGGCCGGCCGGGGCGTGCCGGGTCTGGCCGAGGTCACGCGTCCCGCCGATCCGGCCCTGGTCCACGAGGTCGACATGGTCGACCAGGCCGAGGCCTTCCAGAGCCTGCGGGTCGCCGACGTGATGACCCCCCGCGCCGACATCGTCGCCGTCGAGGCCTCGGCGCCCTTCGACGCGGTGGTCGCCCAGTTCACCGAGGCCGAACACTCGCGGATGCCGATCTATCGCGAGACGCTGGACGACCCGGTGGGGGTGATCCACGTCAAGGACGTGTTCCGCCTGCTGGCCAACGAGGACAAGCGGCCGGCCCCCAGCGACCAGGTGCTGCACCGGCTGCGGCGCGAGGCGCTGTACGTGCCGGCCTCGATGCGGGCCGCCGACCTGCTGCTGCGCATGCGCACCAGCCGCATCCACATGGCCCTGGTGATCGACGAGTTCGGCGGCACCGACGGCCTGGTGACCATGGAGGACCTGATCGAGGCGGTGGTCGGCGAGATCGACGACGAGCATGACGACGCCCAGGTCTCCAGCATCATCGCCCGGCCCGGCGGGGTGTTCGAGGCCGACGCCCGCGCGCCGCTGGAAGACCTGGAAGCCGCCCTCGACCGCGACCTGGCCCCGCCGGACATGGAAGAGGACATCGACACCGTCGCCGGCCTGGTCGTCGCCCTGGCCGGCCGCGTGCCGCAGCGCGGCGAGGTGATCGCCCATCCGGCCGGCTTCGACCTGGAAGTGGTCGAGGCCGATCCGCGCCGGGTGCGCCGGGTGCGGGTGCGTCCCGCCGCCGCCGGCGGACCTGGGGCCGAGACCCCCGCCGAGCCCGGCCGCATGGCCGCTTCGTGAACCTGCCGGCCTTGCCGAAACTGACGCCGTGGCGGGCGCGGGGCCTGGCCTTGCTGGCCGGTCTCGCCGCCGCCCTGGCCCATCCGCCGTTCGGGGTCCTGCCCGGCCTGCTGGGCTATGCGGCGCTGCTCTGGCTGCTGGACACCGTCGACGGCCCCCGCCCGCTGCGCTCGGCCTTCCTGCGCGGCTGGCTGACGGGGCTCTCCTATTTCGCCTTGAGTACCTGGTGGATCGCCGAGGCCTTCATGGTCGACGCCGCCAATCAGGGCTGGATGGCCCCGTTCGCCGTGGCGGCCATGGCGGCCGGCATGGCGCTGTTCTGGGGCCTGGCGGCGGTGCTCTACCGCCTCGTCCGGCCGCCGGGCGTGCGGCGGGTGCTGGTGTTCGCCGGCGTCTTCGCGGTCCTGGAATGGACCCGGGGCCACATCCTGACCGGTTTCCCCTGGAACCTGCCGGGCGAGACCTGGCGGGCCGGCTCGGCGCCGTCCCAGGCCGCCGCCCTGGTCGGCGCCTACGGCCTGACCTGGATCACCCTGGCCATCGCCGCCGCCCCGGCGGTGTGGCGCGACGGCAAGCCCGGCCGTTGGACGGTCGGCGCGGCGGCCGCGGCGCTGGCGGCCCTCTACGTCCACGGCCTGATGTCGTTCCCGGTTCCGGTCACGCCGGTGGCCAATCCGCCGCCCGCCACGACGGTTCGCATCGTCCAGGCCGACATTCCGCAGGAATCCAAGTGGGATGCGGCTCGCTTCGCCCAGATCGTCCAGGCCTATGTCTCGCTGACCGCCAGGCCGTATGCCGGCAAGCCGGCCGACATCGTCGTCTGGCCCGAAGGGGCCTTGCCGGCGGCGATCAACGATTATCTCGCTCCCGGGACCTGGGTGCGCCAGGCGATCGTCGACGCCCTGCGTCCCGGCCAGCTGCTGCTGATCGGCGGCTACCGCTATGAGGGCTCGCCCGAAAAGCCGGTCTATTACAACAGCCTGATCGCCCTGCGCCGCGAGGCGACCGATGTCGTGGTGGTGGGCGTCTATGACAAGCACCGGCTGGTGCCGTTCGGCGAATACCTGCCGGCCGACGCCCTGATGACCCGGCTGGGCGTCAAGAGCATGGCCCATCTGGGCGACGGTTTCGCTTCCGGGCCGCGGCCCCAGCCCCTGAGGATCGCGCCCGACCTGCTGGTCCAGCCGCTGATCTGCTACGAGAGCCTGTTCCCGCGATTGGCCAAGCCGGACGATGGCGTGCGGGCCATCGTCAATGTTTCGAACGACGCCTGGTTCGGCGTGACCTCGGGCCCGCTGCAGCATCTCAACCTGGCCAGCTACCGCGCCATCGAAACGGGCGCCCCCATCATCCGGGCGACGCCGACCGGCGTATCGGCCCTGATCGACGCGCGGGGCCAAATAATTTCCGGCGCGCGGCTGAATCTTGGCGACTCCGGGGTGATCGACGGTAATCTACCCGCTGTCGGGGCCCCGACCCTGTTTTCGCGGGTAGGGCATTGGCCGTTCGCGCTGCTGCTTTTGGTCTCAATCGCCGCGGCGATTCCCCTGCCGGCAGGTCGGGGCTTGGAAAAATTCCCGAACTGAAACAGACAGGCTCCATTAAAACCGTAATTTCACTGAATTGACGACGGCATGAACACGACACCTGATCAAGACCGCCTCCCCAATCCGGTCGACCTGCACGTGGGCGCGCGCATCCGCATGCGCCGCAAGATCCTCGGCGTCAGCCAGGAGCGTCTGGCCGATGATCTGGGTCTGACCTTCCAGCAGGTGCAGAAGTACGAGCGCGGCGCCAACCGCGTCAGCGCTTCGAAGCTGTACGAGATCGCCAAGAGCCTGCAGTCGCCGGTGTCGTACTTCTTCGAAGGCCTGGCCGACCCGACCGATCTCGAGGGCTTCTCGGAGAACGGCTCGGAGCAGTTCGTGCACGACTTCCTGATGACCCCCGAGGGCCTGGAACTGGCGGCGCTGTTCCCGCGCATCGGCAAGTCCCGTGTCCGTCGGCGCATCCTGGATCTCGTCCGCTCGATGGCCGAGGACCTGGTCGAGGACGACGCGGAAGTCTGATCGGCGGAAGGTCGGCCAGGAAAGCTGGTTTGCGCCGCTTGCGGACATAAACTTATCTTTATATGTTCCTGGCTCAGTCCGTCGGGCAGACCGTCCGCGCGGGCGGTGTCATGTCCGGAGCTGACCCTTGAGCCGTTCTTCCTACATCTTCACCAGCGAAAGCGTTTCCGAAGGCCATCCGGACAAGGTCGCCGATCGGATCAGCGACACCGTCGTGGACGCCTTCCTGACCGCCGATCCCGAGGCGCGCGTCGCCTGCGAGACCCTGGTCACCACCAACCGCATCGTCCTGGCGGGCGAAGTGCGGGCCGGCAAGCCGGGCGGCGACAAGGCCGCCAACAAGCAGCTGACCAAGGACATCCTCGGTTCGCTGGAGTCCAAGGTCCGGGCCGCCGTCAAGGACATCGGCTACGAGCAGAAGGGCTTCCACTGGCAGAAGGCGAAGTTCGCCAACTACCTGCACGGCCAGTCGGCCCACATCGCCCAGGGCGTGGACGCTTCGGACAAGAAGGACGAAGGCGCCGGCGACCAGGGCATCATGTTCGGCTACGCCAGCACCGAGACCCCGGAGCTGATGCCGGCCACCCTGCAATACAGCCACAACATCCTCAACCGCCTGGCCCAGCTGCGCCATTCGGGCGAGCTGTCGGAACTCGAGCCCGACGCCAAGAGCCAGGTGACCCTGGAATATGACGCCACCGGCAAGCCGGTCCGCGTCGTCTCGATCGTCGTGTCGCACCAGCACGCCAAGAAGATCGACGGCAAGGCCGCGACTTCCAAGCGCGTGCTCGACCTGATCAAGCCGCACATCCTGCCGATCTTCCCGGACGGCCTGATCACCAAGAAGACCCAGTGGCTGGTCAACCCGACCGGCCGCTTCGAGATCGGCGGCCCGGACGGCGACGCCGGCGTCACCGGCCGCAAGATCATCGTCGACACCTACGGCGGCGCGGCCCCGCACGGCGGCGGCGCCTTCTCGGGCAAGGATCCGACCAAGGTCGACCGCTCGGCCGCCTACGCCTGCCGCTATCTGGCCAAGAACGTCGTGGCCGCCGGCCTGGCCGAGCGCTGCACGATCCAGATCGCCTACGCCATCGGCGTGGCCCAGCCGGTCTCGTTCCACGTCGACCTGCACGGCACCGGCAAGGTCGATCCGGAAGTGCTGGAAAAGCTGCTGCCGCAACTGATCGGGGGCGCCACCCCGCGCTCGATCCGCGAACACCTGCAGCTGAACAAGCCGATCTACGCCCGCACCGCCGCCTACGGCCACTTCGGCCGCACGCCGGACAACGAAGGCGGCTTCTCGTGGGAGAAGACCGACCTGGTGTCGGAGCTGAAGGGCCTGGCCTAAACCATGAGCGGCCCCCAGCGTACGATCTGGGGGCCGCCCTATACCGAAGCCGAACTCGACGCCGCCCAGGCGCGGTTCGGCTTTTTCTTTCCGCCCGACCTGCGGGCGCTGCTGTTGAAGCACCGGATCGCCGGAGCCCTGGACTGGGCCCGCGATCACGAGAAGCTCGCCGAGAGCTTCGCCTGGCCCTACGCGGGCCTGTTGTTCGACGTCGAGGAAAACGACCTCTGGTGGCCCGAATGGGGGCCGCGTCCTGATGATCCCGCCGAGCGGGCGGTCGTGCTGCGCCGCGCCGTGGACGCCGCGCCCAAGCTGATCCCCGTCTACGGCCATCGCTACATGCCCGAAACGCCGCACGAGGCCGGTAATCCAGTCTTTTCGGTCTATCAGGCCGACATAATCGTCTACGGGCGCAACCTGGCCAATTACATCAGCCATGAGTTTGTGATCGACCCTCTGGACTTCGCCATGGTCGACGAGGGGAAGGCCATTCCGTTTTGGTCGGAAATGGTGGAGCGCGCGGGCCATTCCACGCGTCGCTAGCCCCGGCGGTGTTCAGGCGCTAAGACCCCGCCCATGACCAATCCCCAGCAACCCCACGGGCCGCTGCGCTCGTTCGGCCGCCTGAAGTCGCGGCCGGTGAAGCCGCGTCAGCAGGCCCTGCTCGACACCCTGCTGCCCGAGATCGCCGTGCCGACCGCGCCGTTCCAGCCGCGCGACCTGATGCCCGACGCCCATGGAGTCTGGCTGGAGATCGGTTTCGGCGGCGGCGAGCATATGGCCGCCCAGGCCGGCAAGCGCCCCGAGGTGCTGGTGATCGGCGCCGAGCCCTTCGTCAACGGCGTGGCCAGCGCCGTGCGCCACGTCGAGGAGCAGGCGCTCAAGAATGTCCGCATCCACGAGGGCGACGCCCGCGACCTGGTCGGCTGGCTGCCCGACGCCAGCATCGACCGGCTTTTCATCATGTTCCCCGACCCCTGGCACAAGGCGCGGCACAACAAGCGCCGCCTGATCCAGCCGGCCTTCGTGACCGAGCTGGCGCGGGTGCTGAAGCCCGGCGCGGCCTTCCGCTTCGCCACCGACTGGGCCGACTACGCCGAATGGACGATCGAGCGGGTGCTGGCCGACCCGGCCTTCCGCTTCGCCGACGAGACGGCCGACCGCAACGCCCCGCCCGCCGACCACGTGACGACGCGCTACGAAGAAAAGAAGCTGGGCGACTGCGCGCCGGTGTTCCTGGACTTCGTCAGGGTCTAGCCGGCGGCGCGGCGCGGGCTCCGCTCAAGGCCAAGCTCGTGCTAGGCTGACCTCCGGCCCGCGTCCAGACGGGCGCGGGGAGGCGGCCATGACCTGGCTCATCGACAATTTCCGCATCGTGCTGATCGTCAGCGGCCTGCTGACGGCCACCATGTTGCAGTTCGCGATCACGCCCGTCCGGTCGCTGAAATCGACCTATGGCGAAACCTTGGACGGGCCGCTGGTCGACCTGGTGGTCCGGGGCTGGGGGTTCCTGATCGCCCTGGTCGGCGCGATGCTGCTGTGGGCGGCCTTCCATCCCGAGACCCGGCCCCTGGTGGTCGGCGTCGCCATCGCCAGCAAGCTTTTCTACATCGCCGCCCTGCTCGCCCACCGGAAGCGTTTCCTGAGGGCTTCGCCGCCGTCACGGCTGGGGTCGACGTGATCATGGTGGGACTGATGGCCGCGTGGCTGGCCGGCAACCTTGGGAGGGCATGATGGCCGATACGACGATCAAGACGCCTTGGCATCTGTGGCTGGTCGGCGTCATCGCCGTGCTGTTCAACGCCATCGGCGCCTTCGACCATGTGATGAGCATGACGCAGGGCGCCCGCTACATGGCCAGCGCGGGCATGACGCCAGCCCAGATCGCCCACTATCAGGAGATGCCGCTCTGGATGCACGTCGATTGGGCCGTCGGGGTGTGGAGCGCGATGCTGGGGTCGGTGCTCATCCTGCTGCGCAACAGGCTGGCCTTTCCGGTCTTCGCGCTGTCGCTGGCGGCGTTCCTGCTCAGCCTGGTCTACACCTACGTCCTGACGAACGGCGGGGCGATCATGGGTCCGCAGATGGCGATCACCAGCGCGGTCATCACGGCGCTGCTGATCGTCTTCATGGGGTATGCGTGGTGGATGGCGCGGCGGGGCGTGCTCCGCTAGCCGAGGTCTCGCGCGCCGGAGAGGGGAGCGCGCCGGGTTGGCGCGGCTCCCCCGATCACGTCTCGATCAGTAGCTTTCGTCGTGGCGCTTGATCGCCGTGCGGATGATCTCGGCGGTCTCTTCCAGGTCGGCCCAGCCGGTGATCTTGGTCGACTTGCCCTTTTCCAGGTCCTTGTAGTGCTGGAAGAAGTGGGCGATCTGCTCGGTGAGGATCACCGGCAGGTCGCGCCAGCTGTTCACGCCCGTATAGAAGGGGTGCAGCTTGTCGACCGGCACGGCCAGGATCTTTTCGTCCGAACCGGCTTCGTCGACCATCATCAGGGTGCCGATCGGGCGGCAGCGGATGATCGCCCCCGGCACCACCGGGGTCGGGCCCACCACCATGATGTCGGCCGGGTCGCCGTCGTCGGCCAGGGTGTGGGGGATGAAGCCGTAATTGGCCGGATAGAACATCGCCGTGTGCAGGAAGCGGTCGACCATCAGGGCCCCGCTCTCCTTGTCGATCTCGTACTTCACCGGCTCGCCGCCCTGCGGGATTTCGATGATGGCATTGAGGTCGAAGGGCGGGTTCACGCCGATAGCGATCTTGGAGAGGTCCATCGTGACTCTTCTTTGGGATTTGGGTCCGCGGGGAGGCGGCCTGCGCGGGCGACTGTATAGGCCACAAATGTTGCGGTGCGGAAGGGGTGACGGCGCCCGGCGCCGTGCTCCCGCCTTTACGGGGGGCTTCCAACCGTCCGAACATCGCGCTATATAGCTCCTACATCGTCCGTCAGCGCTGATAGCGCTTTCGAGCGGCGGCCCGAAAGGCTGCCGCTTTTTCTTTGGCCGCTCGCCAGCTTGGCTTTTCCCAGGCGGTTTTGGGCGGCTGCCAGTGAGTTGAGAGAACCGTGCGCGGCAAGACGCAGGAAGATATTGGTCTGGTCGAGATGCTCGATCCCGTCGCCGAATCCGTCGGCTACGAGATCGTCCGCCTGCGCCTGATGGGCGGGGCCGAGCAGCGCCGATTGCAGATCATGGCCGAACGGCCGCTGCAGGCTGACGGCAGCGGCGGCGACATGAACGTCGAGGACTGCGCCAGGCTGTCGCGCGCCATCTCCGAGGTCATGGACGCGGCCGACCCGATCAGCGGCGAGTACACCCTGGAAGTCTCCAGCCCGGGCGTCGACCGCCCGCTGACCCGGCTGAAGGACTTCGACACCTATGCCGGCCTCGAGGTCCGCATCGAGTTGGACCGCGTCGCCGAGGGCCGCAAGCGCTTCAAGGGCGAGCTGGCCGGCGTCGAGGACGGCCAGGTGGGCCTCAACCTCGAGGGCGAGGACGACACCACCGTCTATTTCCCGTTCGAATGGATCGTCGACGCCAAGCTGGTGCTCACCGATCAACTGATGAAGCGGGGCGCCGAACAGCGCGCCGCCCGCGTTGGCACCGAAGGCGCTGACGCCGACGAAGACCTCGGCGACGACGCCGAAGACGATATTGACCTGTCCGAAAGTGAAGAGGACTGACCATGGCTATCGGCATTTCCGCCAACCGCCTCGAGCTGCTGCAGATCGCCGACGCGGTCGCGCGTGAAAAGGGCATCGAGAAGGAAGTCGTCATCGAGGCGATCGAGGACGCCCTGCAGAAGGCCGCCCGCGCCCGCTACGGCGCCGAGCACGACATCCGCGTGAAGATCGACCCGCGCACCGGCGAGACCACCCAGAAGCGGGTGATCGAGGTCGTGTCGGACGATTTCGAGCTGGAAGGCGAGATCGGCAAGGTCCAGCTGTCGTCGGCCAAGCGCACCTGGCGCGACGCCGAGGTCGGCAAGATCTACGAGGAAAGCCTGCCGCCGTTCGAGATCGGCCGCGTCCAGACCCAGATGGCCCGCCAGGTCGTCATGCATAAGGTTCGCGAAGCCGAGCGCGAGCGCCAGTACGACGAGTACAAGGATCGGGCCGGCGAGATCGTCAACGGCAGCGTCAAGCGCGTCGAGTACGGCAACGTCATCGTCGACCTGGGCCGCGGCGAAGGCATCATGCGCCGCGACCAGTCGATCCCGCGCGAGAACTTCAACGTCGGCGACCGCATCCGCGCCTACATCTACGACGTCCGCCGCGAGACCAAGGGCCCGCAGATCATGCTGTCGCGCGCCCACGGCGGCTTCATGGCCAAGCTGTTCGCGCAGGAAGTGCCGGAAGTCTATGACGGCGTCATCGAGATCCGCGCCGTGGCCCGCGACCCGGGCTCGCGCGCCAAGATGGCCGTGATCTCCAACGACAGCAGCATCGACCCGGTCGGCGCCTGCGTCGGCATGCGCGGCTCGCGCGTCCAGGCGGTGGTGGCCGAGCTGCAGGGCGAGAAGATCGACATCATCCAGTGGTCCGAGGACGAGGCGACCTTCATCGTCAACGGCCTGGCCCCCGCCGAGGTCTCCAAGGTGGTGATGGACGAGGAGGACGAGCGCGTCGAAGTGGTGGTGCCCGACGAGCAGCTGTCGCTGGCCATCGGCCGCCGCGGCCAGAACGTCCGCCTGGCCTCGCAGCTGACCGGCTGGCAGATCGACATCATGACGGAGAGCCAGGAGAGCGAGCGCCGTCAGAAGCAGTTCACCGAGACCACGGCCCTGTTCCAGGAAGCCCTGGACGTCGACGAGGTCATCGCCCAGCTGCTGGTCACCGAAGGCTTCGCCACGGTGGAAGACGTCGCCTATGTCGAGCCGCACGAGATCGCGGCCATCGAGGGCTTCGACGACGAGACCGCCGAGGAGCTGCAGACCCGGGCCCGCGAATTCCTCGACAAGGAAGCCGCCGCCCTCGACGCCAAGCGCGTCGAGCTGGGTGTCGAGGACAGCCTGCTGGAGATCGAAGGCGTCACCCTGCCCGTGGCCGTGGCCCTGGGCGAAGGCGACGTGAAGTCGGTCGAGGACCTGGCCGGCCTGATCCCCGACGACCTGCGCGGCTGGTTCGAGACCAAGGACGGCGAGCGCACGCGCGAAGCCGGCATCCTGGACAGCTTCAACCTGTCGCCGGAAGACGCCGAGGCGCTGATCATGCGCGCCCGGGTCGTCATGGGCTGGGTCGAGGCCCCGCCCGAGCCGGAATATATCGAGGAAGAGGTCGAGTACGTGGAAGAGGCGGGCGATGAGCCGGCCGAGGCCTCGGACGAGACCGCCGAGGACGCCGAAGCGGTCCTGGAGACCGAAGACGCTCCCGAAGAAACCACCGAAGACTGACCTTGAGCCCCGCGCCTCCCTCGCAAGACGGAGGCGCGGTGTTTTGCGAGCCGCATGACCGACCCCGACGCCCCCAAGACCCACGCCGAAGCTTCCCGCCAGCGCAAGGACATCGTCCTGGGCGAGGCGACGGACGAGGCGCGTCTGGTGCGGTTCGTGGTCGGCCCCGACGGCAGCGTGGTGCCCGACGTGGCCCGCAAGCTGCCCGGACGGGGCATGTGGGTCGAGGCCAGCCGCGAGGCGGTGACGACGGCGGCCAAGAAGGGCCTGTTCTCGCGCTCAGCCAAGACCAAGGTGTCGGCCCCCGCCGACCTGGCCGACCAGGTGGAGCGGCTGCTGGTCAAGCGGGTTCTGGACGGCCTGGGCCTTGCGCGGCGCGGCGGAACCATTATCTCGGGCTTCGAAAAGGTCTCCTCGGCCCTGGCGTCCGGCAAGACCGCGTGGCTGATCGAGGCGTCCGACAGCGCCCCAGACGGCCGGCGAAAGATGCTTACCGCCGTCTACAAGGCCCCCAACGACCCTAAAATCCTCGGGATGTTCTCATCCGACGAATTGGGTTTGGCCTTGGGTGGGGAGAATGTGATACACACGGCGCTTCTTGCCGGGCGCGGCACAGATCGCTGGACATTGGATGTCGAGCGGTTATCAGGCTTCCGCCCACTCCTTCCCCCGAGTTGGTCGGCGAGTTGGCGTGAGGAGCCCTAGGCCCCTGGCCTCGACAGACGCCACGTCCGTCGGCGACAGAGGACTGGAACCTGAGAACAGGAGTCTGATCCGCTCCTGAGAGAAGGGTCGGGAAACGCGCTTCCTTCGGGAGGTACGTCCTGGCCCCTTTCTCACATGGATCGAACGGTTTTTGGCCGGCTGTCCGGCGAAAGTACAAGCGAGCGCATGAGCGACGAGAACGATAACGGTCGGCCTGGTTCCAACCCCGGGGGCAGAGCGCCCATCACGCTGAAGCCCCGCCAGGGGTCTGTCAGCGCCGGCGTCGTGAAGCAGAGCTTCAGCCACGGCCGCACCAAGACGGTGGTGGTTGAAACCAAGCGCGTGCGTCCGCACGCGCCGCCGGCCGGCAACCTCGCCGCGCCGTCCTCGGCCGAACGCCGCAATGACGCGCCGCGTCCGCAGTCCTCGGGCGGCGGCGGTTCCTCCGCCGGCGGTCTGTCGCAAGGCGAGATGCTGGCCCGCCAGCGCGCCATCGAGGCCGCTCGCGAACAACAGGAACGCCAGGCCGTCGAGCGCCGCGCCGCCGAAGCCCGCGCCGCCGCGGCTGAAGC
>NZ_AKKF01000039.1 GCF_000281955.1 Caulobacter sp. AP07
CTCCCCCGGCTCGCCCGCCATGTTCGTGCATGCGGCGGAAGCCAGCCACGGCGACCTGGGCATGATCGGCCAGGGCGACGTCGTGCTGGCCCTGTCGAAGTCCGGCGAGGCGCGCGAACTGTCCGACACCCTGGCCTACGCCAAGCGCTTCTCGATCCCGATCATCGCCGTCACCGCCGTGGCCGACAGCCAGTTGGGCCGGGCCGGCGACATTCTGCTGCTGCTGCCCGACGCCCCCGAGGCGACGTCCGAGGTCAGCGCGCCCACCACCTCCACCACCCTGCAGATGGCCTTGGGCGACGCCCTGGCCGTGGCTCTGCTGGAGCGGCGCGGATTCACCGCCAGCGACTTCCGCGTCTTCCATCCCGGCGGCAAGCTGGGCGCCATGCTGCGCACGGTGGGCGACCTGATGCACGGCCATGACGAGCTGCCGCTGACCCGCGAAGCCGCGCCGATGTCCGAAGCCCTGCTGGTGATGAGCGAGAAGCGCTTCGGCGCCGTGGGCGTGGTCGCGCCGGACGGGACCCTCAGCGGCCTGATCACCGACGGCGACCTGCGCCGACACATGGACGGGCTGATGGGTCACGCCGCCGGCGAGGTCATGACCCGGGGCCCCCAGACCATCGCGCCCGGCGCCCTGGCGGCCGAAGCCCTGAAGATCATGAATGATCGACGCATCACCGTGCTGTTTGTGGTCGAACAGGAACGCCCAGTCGGTATCCTGCACGTGCACGACCTGCTGCGCGCCGGAGTGATCTGAGGCTCCCCATGTTCCCAAAGCCCCGCGCCGATCTTGTTCCCAACACGGCCGCCTATGAAGACGAGCCGCTGGTCAAGGCCACCGGGTTTCGCGAGTACGACGCGCGCTGGCTGTTCGGACCGGAGATCAACCTGCTGGGCGTGCAGGCCCTGGGCCTGGGTCTGGGGACCTACATCCATGAACTGGGTCAATCGAGGATCGTGGTCGGCCACGATTTCCGCTCCTATTCGAGCGGGATCAAGAACGCGCTGATCCTCGGCCTGCTGTCGGCCGGCTGCGAGGCGCACGACATCGGCCTGGCCCTGTCGCCGACCGCCTATTTCGCTCAGTTCGACCTCGACATCCCCTGTGTGGCCATGGTCACCGCCAGCCACAACGAGAACGGCTGGACCGGCGTCAAGATGGGCGCCCAGCGCCCCCTGACCTTCGGTCCCGACGAGATGGCCCGGCTGAAGACGATCGTGCTGGACGGCCAGTTCGTGGAGCGCGACGGCGGCAAGCTGATCCGCGTCGCGGGCGAAGCCGAGCGCTATGTCGCCGACGTCGCCACCCGGGCGCGGGTCCAGCGTCCGTTGAAGGTGATCGCGGCCTGCGGCAACGGCACGGCGGGCGTCTTCGCCCCTGAAGCGCTGCGGCGCATGGGCGTGGCCGAGGTGATCGGCATGGACGCCGAGCTCGACTACAGCTTCCCGAAGTACAATCCGAACCCGGAAGACGCGGCGATGCTGCACGCCATGGCTCAGGCCGTGCGCGAGCACGGCGCGGACCTGGCCTTCGGCTTCGACGGCGACGGCGACCGCTGCGGCGTGGTCGACGACGAGGGTCAGGAGATCTTCGCCGACAAGATCGGCCTGATGCTGGCCCGCGACCTGGCCCCGCTGCATCCCGGCGCGACCTTCGTGGTCGACGTGAAGTCCACGGGCCTGTTCGCCACCGACCCCATCCTGGCCGCCCACGGCTGCAAGGTGATCTACTGGAAGACCGGTCACAGCCACATGAAACGCAAGAGCGTCGAGACGGGCGCCCTGGCGGGCTTCGAGAAAAGCGGCCACTTCTTCTTCAACCCGCCGCTGGGCCGGGGCTACGACTGCGGCCTGACCGCCGCCGCCGCCGTGCTGGCCATGCTGGACCGCAATCCGGGCCTGAAGCTGTCGGACATGCGCAAGGCCCTGCCGGTCGCCTACACCTCGCTGACCATGAGCCCGCGCTGCGATGACGAGAAGAAATACGGCGTCGTCGCCGAGGTGGTGAAGGAATACGAGGCCCTGTTCGCCGCCGGCGGTTCGATCCTGGGCCGCAGGATCACCGAGGTGATCACCGTCAACGGCGTGCGCGTGCACCTGGAAGACGGCTCGTGGGTGCTGGTCCGCGCCTCGTCCAACAAGCCCGAGGTGGTGGTCGTGGTCGAGAGCACCCGATCGGAAGACGACATGCGCGCCCTCTTCCGCGAAGAGGTCAAGCCGCGCCTGGGCGACCGGGTCGGCCAGTACAACCAGGAAATCTAGGGCGTCCCTTCGCCCGAAGGAAAGGGCCGGTCGCGGAGGCGTCCGGCCCCATTCATGTCCGCGATTCCGCTTGCGCGCCGCGGCCAAGACGGGCGATCTCGCGCTATGCGCCCACGCTTCGCTCCGCTCCTGATCGCCGCCGCCCTGCTGGCCGGCCCGGCCGCTGCGGCCGATCCTGGGACCCTGGAGCACAGGGACACGATGCGCGACGCGGTCGCCGCGCCGCTCGAGGACCTGAACCTCAAGCAGACCCAGATTCCGGCCGTGCTGAACCGCGCCGTCGCCAATCCCTATGACGTGGAGGGCCTGGGCCGCTGCGAAGGCCTGGCTGGCGAGATCGGCCGGCTGGACGCCGCCCTGGGTCCGGACCTGGACGAGGCCCCGCCGCCCGACCAGCGCTCGCGTGGCAAAAAGGTCGCCGACGCCGCCTGGGGCGCTGGCGTCGGGGAGGTGCGCAACACCACCCAGAACGTCCTGCCCTTCCGCGGCTGGATCCGCAGGCTGACCGGCGCGGCCAAGCACGACCGGGCGGTGCAGGCCGCGATCCGGGCCGGCGCCGTGCGTCGCGGCTATCTGAAGGGGGTGGGCATGCGGATGAACTGCGCCCCGCCGGCCGCGCCCAGCTGGTTCGTGCCCGCCCCGCCGCCCAAGCCGGTGGTCGCGCCAAGTCCGATGGACCGGCTGACCGCGTTCTGGGAGCAAATCCTGGGATGGTGGCGCGGCTGGTGGCCCTTCTAGGCGCTCGCCAGCGCCTCGCGCACCTTGGCGGCCAGGTGCTGAGGCTCGAACGGCTTCATCACGTAGCCGACCGCGCCCAGTTGCATGGCCTGGACGATGCGATCCAGGCGACCGTCGCCGGTCAGCATCAGGACCTGGATGTCCGCGCCGTTCGGCGATTCCTTGATCGCCTTCAGGGCGTCGAGCCCACTCTGGCCGGGCATGCGCACGTCGAGCAGGGTCAGGACCGGCGTTTCGCGGGTCAGCGCGCCAAGGACCAGCGCCACCGAGCCGAAGGTCCGCACGGCGAAGCCCTCGCGCTCCAGGCTGATCTGGACCAGCTCCAGGGTGGCGGCGTCGTCATCGACGACAAAGATCAGGGGCGGCGCGAACGGCATGCGACAGCCTTAACGCCCTAGCTTGGCCGGTGGAAGACCGGCGTTAACTATTCGCCACGGCATTTTCGAACCACGCGGACACCGGTTCGCCCGACGCCGGGCCCAGGCGCTAGCGCGTGCCGAAGGTCCGGTCGCCGGCGTCGCCCAGGCCGGGCACGATGTAGCCGTGGTCGTCGAGCTCGGCGTCGATCGCCGCCGTCCAGATCTGCACGTCGGGATGAGCCGCCCGCAGGGTCTCGACGCCCTGGCGCGAGGCCACCAGGCAGACGAAGCGCAGGTCGGTGACGCCGGACTTCTTCAGCCGGGCGATGGCGGCGACCGCCGTGTGGCCGGTGGCCAGCATCGGGTCGACCACGATGACCAGGCGGTCGGCGATGTCCTCGGGCGTCTTGTAATAGTACTCGACCGCCTCCAGCGAGGTCGGGTCGCGGTACAGGCCGATGTGCGCCACCCGCGCCGACGGCACCAGGTCGAGCATGCCCTCGGCCATGCCCAGGCCGGCGCGCAGGATCGGGGCGAAGACCAGCTTCTTGCCGGCGATGACCTCGGCGTCGGTCGGGGCCACCGGCGTTTCGATCCGGACGGTGTGGGTCGCCAACTCGCGGGTGACTTCGTAGCAGAGCAGCGTCGCGGTCTCGCGCATCAGGGCGCGGAACGTCTTCGTCGACGTGCCCTTGTCGCGCATCTTGGTCAGCTTGTGGCGGACCAGCGGGTGGTCGACGATGGTGACGCCTTGCATGGGCTGGGCTTCCGTCTTGCGAAGGCGCCGAGCCGCGCCCTCCTCCACCGTCCCAAGTGCCGCCTTACGGCCGCCGCGCCAAGTGGAAATCGCCTACCGATCCGGCCCGAACGCCGCGAGGAACACCTCGACGGCCGGGAGCACTTCCTGGTCGATCTCCTCGGCGGTGGGTTCGGCCATGACGTTGCACAGGCGAGCCTTCATCATCCGGTTCTGGCAAAGACCGATGAACTGGTGCGCGGCATGGACGGGGTCGGTGAGCTTCAGCTGCCCCCTGTCCGCGGCCTTCTGGAGAATGGCGCCCAGCAGTTCTGACCCGCTCTTGGGCCCGGCTTCATAGAACGCCCTGCCGATTTCCGGCGTGCGCTGGGCCTCGGCGACGATCACCCGGAAATTGCTCTGGCTGAAATCGCTGAGCACGATCGACAGGTAGGTGCGCCCCACCTTGGTCAGGGCGGCGCGGATGTCGTCCACCTCGGCCGAGATCTCGAACATGGCGTCGCGCTGCCAGGCGCAGTGGCGGACCACATAGGCGGCGAACAACTGCTCCTTGCTCTTGAAGTAGTTGTAGAGCGTGCCTTTCGACCCGCCGACCCGCGCGGCGATCGTCGACATGGAGGCGTTGGCGTAGCCCTCCTCGAGAAAGACGTCGCGGGCGACGTCGAGGATGGCCTCACGGCGGGCGTCTCGGTCGAGGCGCGGTTTCAGGTCCTGAATCATTCTTTTTCCATCAAGGCGGCGCCCCCCTTGATCCCGTCAAGCCGCGGGTTATATCCAGCGCCTCATATGACCGTACAGTACGGTCAGTTCAAGTCGGCCACGCCCATGACCCCTAACGCCCTGGATCAGCTTCCCGCCTCCAAGCCGCAAAGGTCCCGGGAGGTTGGCGCGACCCTTTCCATCCTGATCGCCGCCCTGCTGACCAGCGCCTGCGCGACCATGCCGGCGCCAACGCCGGCCCGCGTGGCCAAGACACCGGACGCCTATGCGACGACCCAGACCCTGGCCGCCCCCGACGCCGCCTGGCCGGTCGATGCGTGGTGGAAGGCCTATGGCGACACCCAGCTGGACGGCCTGGTCGACGAGGCCCTGACCGGGTCGCCGACCCTGGCCCAGGCCGAGGCCCGCCTGCGTCGCGCCCAGGCCTTGGCCAACCAGGCCAAGGCGGCGCGACTGCCCAGCGTCAGCGCCAACGGCGGCGTCGACCGCTCCAAGCAGAGCTACAACAACGGCATCCCCGCCGACTTCGTGCCCCAGGGCTACAACGACTACGGCCGGCTGAGCCTGGACTTCAGCTGGGAGCTGGACTTCTGGGGCAAGAACCGCGCGGCCGTCGCCGCCGCGACCTCCGAAGCCAGGGCCGCCCAGGCCGACGCCGCCCAGGCCCGGCTGATGCTGGCCACCTCGGTGGCCGCCGCCTATGCCGACCTCGGCCGGCTCTATGCCGAACGCGATGTGGCCGAACGCGCCGTGGCGTTGCGGCAGGAAACCCTCGACCTGGTGAGCGACCGGGTGACCAATGGTCTCGACACCCGGGGCGAGTTGCGCCAGGCCGAGGCCGGTCCGCCCACCGCCCGCGCCGAACTGGCCGCCGTCGACGAACAGATCGCCCAAACCCGCAACGCCCTGGCCGCCCTGCTGGGAGCCGGCCCCGACCGCGGCCTGTCGATCGCTCGCCCGAGCATCGCCAACCTCAAGCCGTTCGGCCTGCCGGCCAACCTGGCCGCCGACCTGATCGGCCGCCGCCCCGACGTGGTGGCCGCCAAGTGGCGGGCCGAGGCCAGCAGCCGCCGGATCGGCCAGGCCAAGGCCGCCTTCTACCCCAACGTCAATCTGGCCGCCGCCATCGGCGTGCAGTCGCTGCACCTGGACAAGCTGTTCGACAGCGGTTCGGACGTCGGCAGCGTCGGCCCCGCCGTCAGCCTGCCGATCTTCGAGGGCGGTCGCCTCAAGGCCAATCTGCGGGTCGCCGAAGCCGACCGTGACGGCGCCGTGGCCGCCTATGACGACGCGGTGACCCAGGCCCTGCGCGACGTCGCCGACGTCGCCGCCAGCGAACGGGCCCTGGCCACGCGGCTGAGCGAGTCCCGCGCCGCCCTGGCCGCCAACGAAGACGGCTACCGCATCGCCAAGCTGCGCTACCAGGGTGGCCTTTCCACCTATCAGAACGTGCTGATCGCCGAGCTGGCCGTGCTGACCCAGCGCCGCGTCGTCGCCGACCTCGACAGTCGCGCCCTGGCCCTGGACGTCGCCCTGGTGCGCGCCCTGGGCGGCGGCTTCAGCCCCGCCTGACGCCGACCGACAACCCTTTCGCCTCATCCAATCTTCGCGCCTCCAGGACCTCCCCCATGGCCGACACCGCCGCTTCCGCCACCAACCCCAACGGCCGCCGCCGCCAACTGCTGACCGGCCTCGCCGCCGTGGTGGTGGTCGGTATCGTGATCTGGGTGCTGTACGCCGTCCTCATCGGGGGCAAGCACGTCGAGACCGACAACGCCTATGTCGGGGCCGACACCGCCCAGGTGACGCCGCTGATCAGCGGGCCGGTCGCCAAGGTGCTGGTCTCCGAGACCCAGATCGTCGCCGCCGGCCAGCCGCTGGTGGTGATCGACGACGCCGACGCCCAGATCGCCGTGCTCTCGGCCCAGGCCGCGCTCGGCCAGGCCCAGCGCAAGGTGCAGGGCTACTTCGCCAGCGACACCGCCCTGGCCGGCCAGGTGGCGGCCCGCGACGCCGACATCGCCCGCGCCAACGCCGCCGTGACCGGCGCCCAGGCCAGCCTCGAACAGGCCCGGATCGAGCTGTCCCGCCGCAAGGCCCTGTCGGAGTCCGGCGCGGTGTCGGGCGAGGAGCTGACCACCGCCCAGAGCCGCTTCACCAACGCCCAGTCGGCCCTGGTCGAGGCCCGCGCCGCCCAGGCCCAGGCCCTGGCCAGCCGCAACGCCGCCGAAGGCACGCGCGGCGTCAACACCGCCCTGATCTCCGGCCTTCCCGCCGGCAAGAACCCCGAGGTGGTCGCCGCCGAGGCCCGCCTGGCCAGCGCCCAGCTGGCCCTGACCCGCACCGTGCTGCGCGCCCCGATCGCCGGCGTGGTCTCCAAGAAGAACGTCCAGGTCGGCCAGCAAATCCAGGTCGGCGCGCCGCTGATGTCCATCGTCCCGACCACCACCGCCTATGTCGACGCCAACTTCAAGGAAGTGCAGCTGGACAAGGTGGCCATCGGCCAGCCGGTGACCCTGACCTCCGACCTCTATGGCGGCGGCGTGAAGTTCCACGGCAAGGTCGTGGGCCTGTCGGGCGGCACCGGCTCGGCCTTCTCGCTGATCCCGGCCCAGAACGCCTCAGGCAACTGGATCAAGGTGGTGCAGCGCCTGCCGGTGCGGATCGCCCTGGATCCGGCCGACCTGAAGAGCCACCCCCTGCGGGTCGGCCTGTCGATGAAGGCCGCCATCGACATCTCCAAGTAGCCCCACCGGTTCAAGCCTGATCCAAGGAGCGCCGCATGGCCGCCCAGGACTCTTCTACCGCCGATGGAGCCGCGCCCAGCGGCCCGGCGCCCATGACCGGCGTCTTGCTGGCCGTCACCTCGATCGCCCTGGCGCTGGGCACCTTCATGCAGGTGCTCGACAGCACCATCGCCAACGTCTCGATCCCGACCATCGCCGGCAATCTGGGGGTCAGCACCAGCCAGGGCACCTGGGTGATCACCTCGTTCGCGGTGGCCAACGGCGTCTCGGTGCCGCTGACCGGCTGGCTGATGGGCCGCTACGGCGTCGTGAAGACCTTCGTCGTCTCGGTCATGCTGTTCACCATCGCCTCCTTCCTGTGCGGCATTTCCTGGAACCTGCCGTCGCTGATCGGCTTTCGGGTGCTGCAGGGCCTGGTCTCCGGCCCGATGATCCCGGGCTCGCAGGCCCTGCTGATCATGATCTTCCCGCCCCGCAAGCGCGGCACGGCCCTGGCCATCTGGTCGATGACCACCCTGGTGGCGCCGATCTGCGGCCCGATCCTGGGCGGCTACATTTCCGACAACCTGGCCTGGCCGTGGATCTTCCTGATCAACGTGCCGGTCGGCCTGCTCTGCGCCTTCCTGTGCTGGCGCGGCATGGCCAGCCGCGAGACCCCGACCCGCAAGGTGCCGATCGACACCACCGGCTTCATGCTGCTGCTGGTCTGGGTCGGCGCGCTGCAGGTGATGCTCGACACCGGCAAGGAGGCCGACTGGTTCAACTCGCCGGCCATCGTCGTCGAGACCCTGGTGGCCATCGTCGGCTTCATCGCCTGGGTGATCTGGGAGCTGCACGAGAAGCACCCGATCGTCGACCTGTCGCTGTTCAAGTCGAAGAACTTCGCCCTGGGCACCCTGGCCTTCTGCCTGGGCTACGCGGTGTTCTTCGGCAGCAACCTGCTGCAGCCGCTGTGGCTGCAGACCCGGATGGGCTACATCGCCACCTGGGCCGGCCTGGTGGCCGCGCCGAGCGGCGTGGTGGCGGTGATCCTGACGCCGTTCGCGGCCCGGCTGATGCAGAGGGTCGACGCCCGCTGGACCGCCACCCTGTCGATGGCCGCCTTCGCCCTGTCGTTCAACATGCGCTCGGGCTTCACGCCGGACGTCGACTTCCGGGCGCTGGTCTGGCCGATGCTGGTGCAGGGGATCGCGATGAGCACCTTCTTCATCTCGATGGTCACCATCTCGCTGAACGGCGTGCCGCCCCAGCAACTGCCGTCGGCCTCGGGCCTGTCGAACTTCTCGCGGATCACCGCCGGCAGCTTCGCCGCCTCGCTGGCCACCACGATCTGGGACCGCAGCGAATCCCTGCACCAGACACGGATCTCGGAGACCATGGCGTCCAACGACCCCGCCTGGCTGGCGGCCGTTGACCACATGCAGGCGGTGGGCCTGAGCCACGCCCAGGCGGTGGGCGCGGCGACCAGCCAGGTGGTCAGCCAAGCCTATCTGCTGGCCACCCTGGACTTCTTCCGGGCCTCGGCCTGGCTGATCGTCCTGCTGATCCCCTGCATCTGGCTGACCAACAAGGCCATGAGCGGCGGCGGGGCCCACGCGGCCGCCGACTAGCCCTTCCTGGTCGGGACGCTACCCTTCCTTCTCGACGGCGCTTAAGATGAGCCGTCGAGAAGGTTTTGAGTAAGATGACGACACCGGCAGCCAACCCCCTACGCCTCTACCAGCGGGTGGCCGCGGCGATCGGCCAGGCCATCGCCGACGGTCGCTATCAACCGGGCCAGCGCCTGGCATCGGAACGCGACCTGGCCGAGGAGTTCGGCGTCAGCCGGCCCACCGTCCGCCGCGCCGTGATCGCCCTGGAGATGCGTGGCCAGCTCGAGGCCAAACAGGGGTCAGGCGTCTATGTCCGCCAGGCCGGCCCGCCGCCGCCCGTCACGCGGGACCTGGACATCGGCGCCTTCGACCAGGCCGAGGCCCGCCGCCTGTTCGAGGGCGAAGCCGCCGCCCTGGCCGCCACCCTGATCACCGACGAGGAGCTGGTCTATCTGGAGACCCTGGTCGCCGAGATGAACAGCGAGGAGTTGACCAAGGAGCAGAGCGAGCTCGCCGACCGCCAGTTCCACATCACCATCGCCCAGGCCACGCGCAACAGCGCCATCGTCCGGGTGGTCGAGAACACCTGGGACCTGCGCTACAAGTCGCGCCTGTGCATGCAGATGCTGGAAAAGGCCCGGCATGTGCGCAAGCGGCCGCTGAACGACGAGCACCAGGACATCATCGAGTCCCTGCGCACCCGCGACCCCAAGGCGGCGCGGGCGGCGATGCAGACCCACCTGGGCGGCCTGATCGAGAACCTGCTGCTGACCGCCGAACTGGAGGCCATGGAGCAGACCCGCGAACGCCTGGCCACCAAGCGCGAGGAAATCGCGCTGCGAGCGGCCAGCGCGGCGAAGTAGTTCTCCCCACAAAAAAGTGGCCGGACCCGCGAACGGATCCGGCCACAGGAGGGATGTCTGCCGGCCTAGAAGTTCACGTCCAGACGCGCGCCGAAGTAGCGGAAGGCGTCGCGGCCGGGGAACCAGGTCTTGCCCTGGGCCACCACGCCCGGCGCGCTGTAGCCGGACGTGCCGTTGCCCAGGCCCTGGGCGTAGCGCTTGTCGAACAGGTTGTTGGCGAAGGCGGTCAGCTTGTACTTGCCCTCGCGGTCGGCGATGCCGAGGTTCATATCGACGATGCTGTAGGCCTTCTGCACTGTCCGGGGATCCTGGTTCAGCGAGAAGTTGATGTCGTCCTGCCAGCGGACGGTGGCGCCGACGAAGGCCTTGAAGGGCACGTTTTCCGGCAGGTCGATGTCGTACTGGCCGCCGACGCTGAACTTGTACTTGGGCACGTTGTTCAGGCGCTTGCCCTTCAGGTTCTGCACCCGGCCGTTGGTCGTCGGGGTGCGGTAGCATTCGCCCGGAGCGCCGACATAGCCGGCGGGCTTGAGCGGAAGGTCGGCCACCGCGGGTTGGCTGCCGTTGCAGGGGCCGTTCGGGAAATCGACCACCGTCGCGTCGGTATAGGCGAAGGCCCCGTTCAGGCGGAAGTTCTTGGTGATCCGCGCCACGCCGTCCAGTTCCAGGCCCTGGGTGCGCAGTTGGCCGATGCTGTTGAGGAAGGTCAGGAAGGTGCCGTCCGGCAGGAACGAGGTCACCGAGGTCTGGAAGCCCTTGTAGTCGGCCCGGAACACGGTGGCGTTGAAATAGACCCGGCGGTCCAGCAGGCTGCTCTTGAAGCCCAGTTCGTAGTTCTTGGCCGTTTCCGGCGGCACCGGCATGTTCGCCGCAACCCGGGCGTCGAAGGTGCTGACCAGGTCGTAGGCCTGGCCCTTGTAGCCGGTCGAATAGGTGGCGAAGGTCATGATGTCCGGCGTCCACTTGTACTGGACCCCGACCTTGCCGGTCACCGCGTCGTCCTGGTTGGCGCCGCTGAACTCCTGGAGGGTGGTCGCCGCGCCGGGCGTGGTGCTGGCGAAGATCGTCTTGTGGAAATTGTAGTCGATCTTCTGGCGGTTGATCCGCGCGCCGCCCGTCAGGCTGAGCTTGTCGGTCAGGTCGAAGGTGGCGTTGGCGTAGGCCGAATAGTTCTCGTTGGTGCTTTCGGCCAGATAGCGCGCCAGCTGCAGCACCGGGCCGCGGTTGAGATAGCGGTCCAGCTCGTTGCGGGCGTACCACAGGCCGGCCACGTAGCGCAGGCGAGTGTCGCCCGGCGAGGTCAGGCGGAACTCCTGGGTCACCGACTTGGCGTGGAAATAGCCGTTGATCACCGCGCCGCTGTTGATGCCCGACGGGTTGGCGACCGGGAAGCCGATCAGGAACGGCACGTCGGTGCCGTCGATGTCCTGAAAGTCGGTCATCTTCCAGCGATCCATCGAGGAGATCGACGAGAAGGTGTGGCCCTTCAGCGGCGAGGTGTCGCCGAAATTGTAATCCAGGCGAGCGGTCGCGCCGAACACCTCGGAATTGCCGCCGCCGATGCGGTCGTCGGCCCGAATGAAGTGGTTGTTCTTGTCGAACGTGATCCCGCGCAGGGTGGTCGTGGCGGGAAAGCCCGGTTCGCCCTGATAGAACAGTCCCGGCGTCAGCTCGGTGATCGCGCTGGCGCAGCAGCTGGAGACGTTGTGGTTGAAGCGCGGCGCCAGGCTTAGGGTCAGGTTCTCGGTCGGGGTCCACTCGATCTTGGCGGTGGCGGTCAAGCCCGAGCTGCCGTTGACGTTCTTGCCGGTGGTCAGGTTCTTGAGGTTGCCGTCGTAGTCGCTCTTCGAGACCGTCAGGCGCACCCGGACGTCGTCGTTAATCGGGCCCGTGACCGTGAAGCCGGCGCGCTTTTCGCCGTCGTCGGTGGTCAGGATCATCGCCTTGCCGCCGAACTCGCGGGCCGGGGCGGCGGTGACGATGTTGAGTACGCCGGCGATGGCGCTCTTGCCGAACAGGGTGCTCTGCGGCCCGCGCAGCACTTCCACCCGCTCGACGTCGATCAGGTCCTTGAAGGCCGCGGCCTGGAAGCCGATCGGCACGTCGTCGATGACCACCGCGACGTCGGACTCGACGGCGATGCCATTCGAGAACGTGCCGATGCCGCGCATCTTGATGCTGAAATTGCCCGGCTGCGAGCCGTAGTCGATCGAGATGGCCGGCGACAGCTTCACCACGTCGCCCAGTTCGCGGACGTTGTTGCGATCGATGACGTCCTGGGTCAGGGCGGTGACCGACACCGGCACGTCCTGCAGGCGCTCGGCGCGCTTGGTGGAGGTGACGATGATCTCCTCGAGCTGGGCCGAGGCCTCGCCCCCGCCCGACTGAGCCTGGGCGTAGGCGCCGCCCGACGTGAGAGCGCCGACCGCGAGCATGGCCGTAGACGCCAACAACAGACGCTGGATCTTTCTCATAGCTTCCTTCGCTTCCCCGCAAGCGCCGAGCCGGTTGGTCCGGTCGATGAACAGCGCCTAATTTGGTAAGACCAAAAATGGCCGTTCATGCGGTAAATTGTCAAGTAGGTATGGAAATCGACGTTATTTTCCCATAAGTATCTGAAATAACTGACTTTATAACTTGACCATCAATCGCGATTGATCATTGGCTTTGCGAATTTCGTGAGATCGTGGTCATTTAGCTTTTCGACTTATCGGCGAATTGGTAATGCCAAGTGGTCACACAAATGAGGGGCGCATGAAACAGGTTCGTGATCGCATCGGCGACGACATCCACCCGCTCGCCGCCTTCGCCTGCCCCAAGCGGTCGCGATGACGGACGGCATGAAGCTTCGCGCCTCCACCGACCGCGAGGGCCTGCGCCGCATGACGGCCCAGGATATCCGCGACACCTTCGTCATTGGCGACCTGTTCCGGCCAGGCGAGGTGGCGATGACCTATGTCGAGGTCGATCGGGCCGTGGTCGGTTCGGCCGTCCCGCTTGACGCTCCCCTGGGCCTGCCAACCGACCGCCGGCTGGCGGCGCGCTATTTCTGCGAGCGCCGCGAGATGGGCGTGATCAATATCGGCGCGCCAGGCTGGATCAGCCTCGACGGCGTCCGCCACGAGCTGGACACCCACGACAGCCTGTATGTCGGCCGCGGCGTCGAGGCGGTGGTGTTCGGCGGCGGCTCGACCGACGCGCCGGCCAGGTTCTACTTCGTCAGCTACCCGGCCCATGCCGCCCACCCCAGCCGCGTCGTGCGCAAGGACGAGGCCCGCACGATCCAGGCCGGCGACCAGAAGACCGCCAACCGGCGGGTGATCCGCCAGAGCATCCGGCCCGGTATCGTCGAGACCTGCCAGCTGGTGATGGGCTTCACCGAACTGGAACCCGGCAATGTGTGGAACACCATGCCGCCCCACACTCACGGCCGCCGCAGCGAAATCTACATGTACTTCGACGTCGCCCCGGCCGCCCGGGTGATGCACATCATGGGCGAGCCGTCCGAACCGCGCACCGTGTTCATGGACGACGGCGAGGCGGTGTTCTCGCCCAGTTGGTCGATGCACAGCGGGGTGGGCACGGCCGACTACCGCTTCGTCTGGTCGATGGGCGGCGAGAACCTCGACTTCGACGACATGGACACGCTGACGCTGGCGCAATTGCGCTGAACCGGTCCAAGCCGGCCGACAAGAACAAGAACAACCTGGGAGACAAGATGATGCTGCGACGCCTGTTGGGAACGCTTTTGGCGACCGTGGCCGTGATGGGCCCGCTCGGGGCCTGCGCGGCGACGCCGGCCAAACCCGCCGCGACCGCCCAGGCCTCGGTCCTGACCGAGGCCGCCCGCGTGGCCGACTGGCAGCTGAGCCACATGGACAATTTCAACTACATCCCGACCTCGCAGTTCCGACACGACACCGAGGCGCCGCGCGACTGGGTCCAGGCGGCGTTCTACATCGGCCTGACCGCCTTCGCCGACGCCTCCAAACAGCCCAAATACGCCGACGCCATCATCGCCCACGGCCAGGCCGAGGGCTGGGGCTTCGACCATCGGCCGCGCCACGGCGACGCCGACGCCACGGGCGCGGTCTGGGTGTGGGCCGCCGCCCGCAGCCATGATCCGGCCAAGCTGGCCCCGGTCCGCGCCCGCTTCGACGCCGTCCTGGCCGATCCCTCGACGGTCGACCTGGGCTTCGAGGCCAAGCCTCCGGAAGGCGGTCAGCCCTACTGCCAGGCCCGCTGGTGCTGGAGCGACGCCCTGTTCATGGCCCCGCCCGTCTGGGTCGCCCTGTCGAAGGAGACCCGGGACCCGCGCTACCTGGCCCATGCCGACAGCGAGTTCTGGGCGGCGACCGACCTGCTCTACGACAAGGACGAGCACCTGTATTTCCGCGACAGCCGGTTCATCGCCCAGCGCAGCCCGGCCGGTCAGAAGATCTTCTGGGGCCGCGGCAACGGCTGGGCCTATGCCGGTGTCGCCAGGATCCTGCAGGACCTGCCCAAGGACCATCCCAGCCGCCCGCGCTACGAGGCGCTGTTCAAGCAGATGTCCGCCAGGATCATCACCCTGCAGGGCGAGCAGGGCTACTGGCCCGTCTCGCTGCTGGAACCGCAGAAGACGCCCGAGACCAGCGGCACCGGTTTCTTCGTCTATGGCCTGGCCTGGGGCGTGAACCACGGCCTGCTGCCGGCGGCGCAATACCGTCCGGCGGTCGACCGCGGATGGAAGGCCCTGACGGCGGCGATCGAGCCGGACGGCAAGCTGGGCTGGGTGCAGCGGGTCGGCGCCGCGCCCGACACGGTGGGTCCGGACGACACCCAGCTCTACGGCGTCGGCGCGTTCCTGCTGGCGGCCAGCGAGGTGTCCAGGCTGCCGCCGGCCGGTAAACGGTAACGCTGTTTGCCCAACCGTCCGCCCCCGCTAGGATGATCGACATGACCACCGGCGCCGCAGATTCCCAGAAGCTCTACCAGCAGATCGCCCGGGCGATCTCGACGGCCATCGGCGATGGCCGCTACGGACCGGGCGACAAGCTGCCGTCCGAACGCGAACTGGCTGATGACTTCGGCGTCAGTCGCCCGACCATTCGCGACGCGATGATCGCCCTGGAGTTCCAGGGCCTGGTCGAGGCGCGGCAGGGATCGGGCGTCTATGTCAACGCCTCCGCGCCGGTCGCCGAGGACGCCGCCGAACTGGAGGTCGGCGCCCTGGAACTGACCGAGGCGCGGCGGCTGTTCGAGGGCGAGGCCTGCGCCCTGTCGGCCGCCACCGTCACCGACGAACATCTGGCCCACCTCGACCAGGTCGTGGGCCAGATGGCGCGCAGTTTCGCCCCCGACGAGGTCGAGCGCCTGGAGCAGGAATTCCACCTGGCCATCGCCCGCGCCACGGGCAACGCCGCGATCGAGTCCGGCGTCGAGGACCTGTGGGCCTTGCGCCAGCAGTCGCCGGCCTGCGTCGCCATGCTGCGCCGCGCTCGCACCAACGGGGCCGGCGATTTCGTCGAGGAGCACCGCCAGATCGTCAACGCCCTGCGCGAACGCGATCCGAAGGCGGCGCGCCAGGCGATCCATGTCCACCTCGCCCAGGTGATCGACGACCTGCTGGCGGTGGCCGAACTCGACGCCCTGCAACAGACCCGCCAGAAGATGGCCGATCAGCGCCGCGAACTGGCCCGCCGCACCGAGATCTGAGCCCCGTCCGTCCGCTTCCCAACTCGGCCCGCCCGCCCTTCGCGCCGGCGAGGTCGGAGAAACGAGATCGCCCGATGTCCAAGCTGATCCTGTCCCTCGCCCTGGTCACGACCCTGGCCGCTCCGGCGCTCGCCCTGGCCCAGGCCCCCGCGCCCCAAGCCGTCGCGCCCCAAGCCCTCGCGCCCAAGCCCCACGCCGAGTTCCAGCTGCCCAAGCCCGGCGCCGAGGGCCAGAAGCCCCGCGCCGTGGTGACCCTGGCGCCCTACCGCTACGACGACATCCTGTGGGAGAACGACCGCACCGCCCATCGCATCTACGGCAAGGCCCTGGAAGCGGCCGAGCCGCCCTCGACCTCGGGCATCGACGCCTGGGGCAAGAGCGTCCGCTGGCCCTACATGGACCGCCAGTTGCGCACCGGCGACCAGCATTCCAACCATGGCGAAGGCCTGGACTTCTACGACGTCAACACCTTCCGCGGGGCCGGCGGCCTGGGGATCTGGCAGGACAACAAGCTGTGGACCTCGCGCAACTGGAAGACCTGGAAGGTCCTCCAGAACGGCCCGGACGTGGCCTCCTTCACGGTCGACTACGCGCCCTGGCCGGTGGATGTGGATCGCAAGGTCTGGGAGAGCCGCACCTTCACCCTGCCGCTGGGCACCAACTTCACGCGGATGGTCTCGACCATCAGCTCCGACAAGCCCGGCCCGCTGGTGGTCGGCATCGGCATCAGCAAGCGCAAGGGCCCCAAGGGCTCCGGCGTGTTCACCAAGGACCTGGGCGCCGGCCGCGTCTCCTACTGGGAGCCGACCGATCCGGTGAAGGGCACGATGGGCATCGCCCTGATGGTCGACCCCAAGGCGCTGGTCGAGGTGCGCCAGGATTCCGACAACTACCTCGTCCTGGTCAAGGTCGAGCCCGGCAAGCCGTTCGTCTACTACATGGGCGCGGCCTGGGACAAAGGCCTCGACTTCCACGATCGCGCCGGGTGGGAGACCTATGTGAAGGGGCAGACCCCGGACTTCGATCCGGCGCACTGAGACCCCCTCCCCCGAGGCCGCGCTCCTCCAGTCCACGAAAGTCGCCCGCCGCGCGCACTTGAGATTGACACCTATTCGCAATCAAACGTACTTGCGACGCATTCTCAGTGTCGGGGGTTTGAATGCGTTCGCAACTTATGATGATCGGGGCCGCCAGCGGCCTGGCCCTGGTCGCCGGCATGGCCCACGCGGAAACCGCGCCGGCGCTGGACGCCACCGCGGTCGAAGCGATCATCGTCACCGGCGAAAAGACCTCGCGCACCCTGCAGCAGACCGTCAGCAGCGTGTCGGTGACCACCGCCGGCAAGATCGAGCGCGAGAACATCCAGACGCTCTACGACGTGGTCAACCGCACCGCCAACATGAGCGAGACCTACGGCAAGACGGGCTTCACCATCCGCGGCGTCAGCAACAGCAACGTCTCGGGCGGTGGCATCGGCGGCCTGGCGACGGTCTATGTCGATGGCGCGGCCCTGCCCGAGACGGCGGTCTTCAGCGGCCCGCTGGAGATGTGGGACATCGGCCAGGTCGAGGTGCTGCGCGGCCCGCAATCCACCCTGCAAGGCCGCAACTCCCTGGCCGGGGCGGTGATCATCCGCTCGACCGACCCCACTTTCGACTATCACTTCCGCGCTCGCGCCACGGCCGCCAGCGGCGACGAACGCTCGATCGCCTTCGCCGGCGGCGGTCCGCTGGTCGCCGACCAGTTGGCCTTCCGCCTGGCCGTCGAGAAGAAGGAAGCCGACGGTTTCATCTACAACCCGACCCGCCACGAGGACGCCGACTCCCTCGACAACCTCAGCGTCCGCGGCAAGCTGCTGCTGACCCCGACCGCCCTGCCCGACCTCAAGGTCCTGGCCACCTACGCCCACAACAAGCGCGAGTCCGGATACCTGTTCACCTACGCCCGCACCGACACGCCGGACTATTACGACCACCGTCTCGACTATTCGAACGACCCGACCCGCAGCGACGCCAAGACCGACATCTTCACCCTGGAGTCCAGCTACAGGCTCAGCGACCCGCTGACCCTGTCCGCCATCGCCTCGTGGAACAAGGTCTGGACCCTGGGCAGCTACGACACCGACTACAGCGCCGCCCGGATCGCCTACGGCACGCGCGAGCAGACCTACAAGACCGCCTCCCAGGAACTGCGGCTGAACTACGAGGGCGAACGGCTCAAGGGCCTGCTGGGCCTCTATCACGCCAGGCGCGAGGGCCAGGACGTCACGACCAGCCTGACCAACGTGCCCTTCCCGAAGCCGACCCTGGTCAGCGTGCTGACCTCGACCCTGCTAGCCGGCGCGCCCAACCCCACGCCCGCGCAGCAAGCGGCCGCCGCCGCCCAGGCCAGCGCCTTCGCCAATCTCTATGTCGCCGCCCTGCCGGTCATCCCGGTCGACTATCTGGGCAGCCAGCCGGACGAGATCGAGACCACCGCGATCTTCGCCGACGGCGCCTTCACCCTGACCCCCAGGCTCAGCCTGCTGGGCGGGCTGCGCTACGACCACGAGGAGAACACCGGCAGCAGCGTCCAGAAGGCCGCCTTCGCCGGGACCTATCCCGATCCCGCCGCCTTCGGACCCTATGCGGCCTACGTGACCCTGGTGAACCAGTTCGTCGGCGGCATGGTGGCCCAGGCCGGCGCCACGGCGTCCAAGAGCACCCGCAAGTTCAACGCCTTCCTGCCCAAGGTCGGGGTCAAGTACGACTGGACGCCGGACATCGCCACCAGCCTGGTCGTCCAGCGCGGCTACCGCTCGGGCGGATCGACGGTCAACATCGCCCGCTCGTCGGTCGCGCCCTATGACCAGGAATACACCTGGAACTACGAGGCGGCGCTGCGGACGGCCTGGCTTGACGGCGCCCTGACGGTCAACGCCAACGCCTTCTACGTGGACTGGAAGGACCAGCAGGTGTTGGTCAATCTGGGCCTCAACACCTACGACTCCCAGGTCGAGAACGCCGGCAAGTCGCACCTCTACGGCTTCGAGCTGGAGGTCGCTCACCGCGTCGACGCCCAACTGAGCTGGTACGCCTCGCTAGGCCACACCCGCACCAAGTTCGACGACTTCACCGTCAAGGTCGGCACGACCAGCAGCGACCTGTCCGGCGCCGAGTTCCCCTACGCCCCGCATTGGACCCTCAGCAGCGGCGTCGATTACCGCTGGAACAACGGCCTGGTCGGCCACCTCGACGGCAACTATCGCGGCAAGGCCTATTCCCAGGCCGACGTCAGCCAGGCGAGCGCCGCCCTGATCAAGAGCCGCCTGCTGTTCAACGGCCGCTTCGGCTACGAGCGCCAGCACTGGGGGGCCTATGTGTTCGGCAAGAACCTGCTGAACACCACCTACAGCCAGTATCGCCGCAACGATGTCCCGATCGCCCTGCTGGGGGATCCGCGGGTGATCGGCCTGACGCTCGAGACCCGCTGGTGACCAGCGCGCTGTTCCCCAACGCCCTGGCCGGCCTGGCGCTGGCGCCGCTGACCTTGGCCGGAGCCCTGCTGCTGCGCAGAGCATGGCGGAGCGCGGGCCCCCGGCGGCCCTGGCTGATCGCCGGCGGCTGGGCGCTGCTGGTCCTGGCCCTGGGCCTGGGCGCCGTCCTGCTGGGCGGGGCGCGCGGCCCGGCCATCGTCCTGGCCCTGGGATCGACCGTGGCCCTGGCCCTGGTCGCCTCGGGGATCGAGTTGCGCGACGCCAGGAAGACGGCGCCGCGCGAGCTGGCGCTGGAGCCTTCCGAGCGGCGGCGCGTCGTCTGGCGCGGCTGGTTGCGCGGCTTTCTGGCCGGCCCGCTGGCTGGGGTCGCCGCCCTGGGCTGCGGCCTGGCGGTGGCGATCTGCGCCCCCGGCGCCGTGCAAAGCCGGATGGTGATCGGCGGCCTGCTGGTGCCGTTCCTGTGGGCCGGCGGCATGGCCTGGACGCTTTCCGACGACAGGATCCTGCGCGCCACCGCCGTGTTGACCGGCGTCGCCGTCGCCACCCTGGGCGCGGCCTTCCTGAAGGGAGCGCTGTGATGGACGCCTCCGCCAAGCCCGCGAACAAGCCGCCCCGCGCCGTCGGCAGGCCGATCTGGCCGAAGGTTCCCGCCGCGTTCGTGCGCGCCATGCTGGCCGGTCACTCGGCCCTGGGCCTGGCCTTCGCGGCCCTGATCTACCTGGTCTGCTTCTCGGGCTCGATCGCCGTCTTCACCCAGGAGTTCACCCGCTGGGAGCAGCCGGCCGGACCCGTGCTGCACGCCGCCTCGCCCCAGGCCGTCGACCGCGCCTTCCGCCAGGCCCTGGTCGTCAATCCCGCCGCCCACGACGTGATGGTCCAGATGCCCGAGCCGGCCCGTCCGCGCCTGTCGGTGCACCTCGACGACGCCAAGGGCGCCGAGCGCACCTTCCTCGCCGACGCCACGGGCGCGCTGGCCGGCGAGTTGAAGACGCCCTGGACCGAGTTCCAGGCCGCGCTTCACACCGTGCTGCACCTGCCCCGCGCCTGGGGCGGCTTCATCGTCGGCCTGACGGGCGTCGCCCTGCTGTCGTCGCTGGTCTCCGGCGTGCTGTCGCATCCGCGCGTCTTCAAGGACGCCTTCGCCTTCCGCTGGGGCGGTTCCAAGCGCCTGCAGGAAGCCGACCTGCACAACCGCATCAGCGTCTGGGGTCTGCCCTTCCATCTCGTCGTGTCGCTGACCGGCGCGTTCCTGGGCCTGACGGTGATCATCGTCGGGGTGCTGGCCCTGGCCACCTTCAAGGGCGACACCGCCAAGGCCTACGCCCTGTTCGCCGGCCCTCGCGTGGCCGACGATCCGCGCCCCGCGCCGGTGATCGACCTGGCCAGGGCCCTGACCACGCTGAAGGCCGCCCAGCCCGAGGCGCGTCCCAACTACCTGTTCGTCGAGCACCCGGGCGAGCGCGGCCAGCACGTCGCCGTCAACGCCGTGACCCCCGGCCGCCTGTCGCGCGGAGAGACCTATGTCCTCGACGGCCAGGCCAAGCTGCTGGGCTCGGTCGGCTACGAGAACGGCAATGCCGGCCTCAAGGTGCTGTCCTCGCTCACCCCGCTGCACTTCGGCTGGTTCGGCGGCTGGCCGGTCAAGGTCGCCTACCTGCTGCTGGGCCTGGGCCTGACCAGCGTGACCTCCAGCGGCGTCGCCATCTGGCTGGCCCGCCGCCGCGCCAAGGGCCGCCCCGCGCCGCGCTGGGAGCGCGTGTGGATCGCCTTCGTCTGGAGCCAGCCCTTCGCCTACGCCGTCTCGGCCCTGGCCGCCCTGGCCCTGCCCTTGGCGCCGGTCACGGTGTGGGTCGCCGCGACCCTGGCGGCCAGCGCCACCGCGATCGCCTGGACCCCGGCGGCGATCTCGATCCGCCTGCGCCTGGCGACGGCCGCAACCCTCGTGCTGACGGCCGCCGTCCACCAGACGCTGAACGCCGGCCGGATGGCCGACCCGGTCGGCTGGATCACCGACGCCTGCCTGGTGCTGACGGCTTTGCTGCTGGCCTTCAGCACGATGCGGTTCGCCAAGGCCGCGTGATCGCGACATCCCGGCGTGCCGCCGAGGCGCGCGCCGGGATCGTTGAGCTGTCTTGCAAGAAAAGTATGGTGCGGGCGGCCGGGGTCGAACCGGCACTCCTTTCGGAACCGGATTTTGAGTCCGGCGCGTCTACCAATTCCACCACGCCCGCACGGCGCCGGCCCGCTCAAGATCGCGGACCGTTTCCCATTCCATAGACCGGACGTCAGGACGTCTCGGCGAGGGGAGTGCTGTCTAGCAAAGGCGCGGGCGAAGTTCCAGCGCCCCGATCGTTTTCCCCGCCGGCTAGTCGCCCGGCGCGGTGTCGGCCCCATACAGCGTGCCGGCCGCCACTTCCAGCCGCCCCAGCAGACGCTTGAGCGTCGCCACCTCGCCCGGCGCCAGGCCGGCCAGCAAAGCGGCCTCGTAGGCCCGGGCCAGCGGCACGATCTCGGCGAACAGGCGGCGGCCGGCGGCGGTCAGTTCCAGGCTGTGCGAACGGCGGTCGATGCGGTTGCTCAGCCGCACGGCCAGGCGGCGCTCGACCAGTTCCTGGGCGGCGCGGCTGACCCGCACCTTGTCCATGGCCGTGCGCACCACGGCCGACTGCTGGGTCAAGGGTCCCTCGGCCAGCACCGACATCAGCCGCCATTGCGGGATACTGAGGCCGAAGCGGTCCTCGTAGGCGCGGGCGATCAGCCGGCTGACGGCGCTGGACGCCGTCGCCAGCTGGTAGGGCAGATAGTCGGCCAGCGACACGTGTTCGGGCGCCCCTTCGGGGGGAATCGTCGTCATCGGTGAAACCGTTGCGGCCATGCCGTGCTTCCTTTCGTCCTCCAGACGCCCGCGACTCTGGCGGTCGCTCGCATCGACGTTGGTCGATCTGGCGCGGGCTCGACAGCTTGCTCAATCGCGGCGCGGTCACAGGACAGGAAACGAGACATTTCGCTCGATGGTTGAGCATCCAACCACCTCGACGCCCAGCGAAGGGGCGCCGCCCGGCTCAATGATCCTCGGACAGCTTCTTGGGGCCAGGGGCGGTCTGAGTCAGCGCCTTCTGGCAGCGTTCCAGTTCGTTCAGGCAATCGCCCCGACTCCAGAAATCGGAAAATTCCACAACGGCCATGCGGACTTGGCGAGAATAGTCCTTGTGGTCAAGGACCTTGGGCTCTTCCTCGGGCTTGTCGTGACCATGACCGGGCTCATGCCCCGGACGATGGCCAGTCAGGACCAGGGTCTGGCCGCCCAGGATGGTGACATTGGCCGCGGCCAGTTCCAGCTCGGTCTCCTTGCGCGCGCCGCCATGCCCGTCATCGTGGCCGTGCCCATGGCCGTGCGGATCGTCCTTCTTGCCGCCGTGGGCGTCCTTGGCCTTGTCCTTGGGCTTTTCCTCGACCGGTTCGCCCTTGAGGGCCTCCGCCACCCCCTTCAGCGCCTTGGCGCAGGGACCGCCGAAGGCCAGGACCGGACCGATCCGCCGCTGGACTTCCTCGACCAGGTCCTGCGCCTTGTAGAGCAACTCGCCCGAGGGAGCGCTGGTGGCCGCCACGCACTTGGCCTTGATCGCCTCGTGGATGGTCTTGGGAACCTCGCGCCAGCGCTCGTCGCGGCCGCGCCCGCCCACATGCTTGCCGACGAAGTAGGCGAGGACGGCCACCGCCAGCACGACCAGGCCGATCCCGGCCAGCAAGGTGGGATCGAAGATCGGAACCGGCGTCTCGACGGGAAACTCTGACTGGTACACCGGACCCCCTCCAGCATCGGCAAAACCGAGTCCCATGGTTAACGCAACACGGCGAAGGTTGCACGACCAGTGTTATGCGGACGGCCGGGAAATCACGCCGCGCGCCCGGGCGCCCTGGTCGTAGCGGCTGGGGGCGCC
>NZ_AKKF01000040.1 GCF_000281955.1 Caulobacter sp. AP07
GGCGGCCGCCTGTCGCTGGCGCCGCTGCTGCACGACGGTGTCGTACTCGCTGCGCGGCACCAGGCCACGGTCCAGCAGCGCCTTGGTCTCCCCCAGCTTGGCCTCGATATCGCCCAGTTCGGCGTCAGCGGTCGTGACCGCGCGCGCGGCGCGCTTCACCTCCGGCCCCTGCTCCCAGTTGTCCAATCGCGACGCCTCCGCCTCGGCCCTCAGCCAGGCGATCTCGGCCTCGGCGCGACTGCGGCCCACATCGGCGGGGTCGAGCTCGACCAGCACCTGCCCCGCCTCGACCTGGTCGCCGTAGGTGAAGCGGACCTCGGCCACGCGGGCGTCGAACGGCGCCGTCACGTCGATCCGGGCCCCCGGGGCGATCCGGCCCGTGAAGTTGGCGGACAGGACAAAGGGCCCGCGCTGCGCCACGGCGCTCTGTTCCGTCGCGACGTCGCCGGTGGCCTTGTCGCGGCCGCGCGTCATGCCCACCACCAGCAGGCCGCCGACCACCACGGCCAGGCCCGTATAGAGCCACCCTCGGCCCCATCGCGCCCCTAATCGTTCAAGGAAATGCGCCATGTCTCGAGCGTGCTCCCGATTTGCTGGTCCAGCGCCGTCAGCGCGTTGAGGTAGGCGATCCGGGCCGTCAATTCCTGGCTGTCCGCGGCCCTCAGCTCGGACTGGAAGGACAGCACCTCGAAGTTGGAGGCGCGCCCCACCCGCAACTTTTCCTGCTGCAGCTCCAGGGCCCGTTCGGCCAGGTCACGGGCGCGGCGCGCGGCCTCCAGCTGGCGCCAGGTGCTCTCGGCCGTCTGGACGGCGTCCTGGATCTGAGCCTCGACGGCCGCCGCCAGGTCCTCATAATAGAGCTCGGCGGTCTTCAGGCTGGTCGAGGCGGCCAGGTCGGCCTGGCGGGCGGAATAGTCTCCGATCGGGATGCCCAGCGTCAGGCCGATGGTGTGATCCGTGCGCCCCGACAGCACGCCCGGGCCCCAGTCGCCGTCTTGCCGGGTCAGGGAGCCGACCACGGACAGGTCCCACAGGCGGTTGTTGCGCGCCACGGCGGCGGCTTGCCGCGCCTGCTCGATCGACTTGCGCTGGGCCAGCACGTCGACCCGCGCCTCCAGCGCCAGTTCGACCGCCAGGTTCAGATCGACCTCGACATGCGTGGCCGCGATGTCGTCGGACGCCATGACATTGGTGCGCGGGTCGAGCGCCAGCAGCCGAAGCAGGGTCACCTGAGCCGAAGCCCGCTGGCGACGGGCCTCCAGCACCGCCACCTCCTGGTTCGCCACGCCGGATTCCGTCTGCACAATATCGGCCGCCGCCATCCGGCCGGCCTCGATCAGGGCCCGGTTGGTCTCGAGCAAGGCGCGGGTCCGCTCCAGCGACAACTCGGCCAGACGCAGCTGCTCCTGCGCCTGGATCAGACCGCGATAGGCGAAGACGACGGCCGTGACGGTGTCCGACACCGTCGCCTTCAGGCGCAGGCGATTGATCTCCTCCTGCAAGCGGGCGACGCGCACCGGGGCCATGTTGACGTCGAGGCCGGCGCCGCGCAGCAGGGGTTGTCGCAGGCTCAGGGACAGGGTTTTCCTGGCCCCGCCCGCGCCGCCCTCCAGCCGCTCGCGCCGGTCCCACACGAAGGCGGCGGTCGTCCCCAGCGGCGTGCGCCAACCGGCCGAAGGCGTAACCACCGCCTCCGTCGTGGTCTCGCCGCTCGCGGAGCGACGTCGCACCACCTCGGCCGCGACCCCGCCCACCGGAACGAAGGCGCGCTGGGCGACGAAGAGATCGAACCGTTCGACCGCGCGCTGCAGATAGGCCGAACGGATGGTGCGGTTCTGACGCAAGCCCAGCGCCACGGCTTCCTCGAGGCCGAGATTCAGCGCGGCGCCGGACGGGACCGGCGTCGCGGAAGGCGAAGGCACGCCGGCGACCGGCGACACGCTGAAGGACGGCACGCCCACGACGCCTTGGGCCTGGGCGCCCGCCGCCGAAGCCGTCGCCACGCCGCATATGGCCAAGACACTCGCCCACGCCACCCGACTAGTCCGCACGCAGGGCCTCGATCGGATGAACGCGCGACGCGGTGATCGCGGGATAGAGGCTGAAGATCAGGCCGACCACCGCCGCCATGCCCGGCCCCAGCGGCAGCACCCAGAGGGCCAGGTCGAAGGTCCAGCCGGACATCTTGGCGATCATCGCCGTCGCCGCCACGCCCAGCGCCGCCCCCAGCGCGCCGCCGCTGAGCGACAGCACCACCCCCTCGATCAGGAACATCAGCCGGATGTCGCTGGGCGTCGCCCCGATCGCGGCGCGCAGGCCGATCTCGCGCCGTCGCTCCATCACCGTCATCAGCATGACATTCATCACCCCGATCCCGCCGACCAGAAGGGAGATCGCGCCGATCGCCGTCAAGAGCCGGGAATGAACCGCCGCCTGGGCGTTCATGGCGCGGATCATGGCCCGGGCGTCGCGGACCTGGACGCCCAGCCCCGGACGGCTCAACCGCGTGGTCAGGCGACGTCCGACGGCCTCGGGATCGGCGTCGAGGCGCAGGCGGATCAGGGCGGCCGTCGGGTCCGGCCCCGCCACGCGGCGCGCGCAGGCCAGCGGGATGACGACGGCCTGGTCGTAGTCGACGGGGCTCAGCGCCTCCATCGGCACGGGCCGCAACAGGCCCACGACCGTGAAGCCGTAGTCGCCGACCGTGATCAAGGCGCCCGGCGCCAGGGCGGAGCCCGGTCCGGACAGGTCGCCCGCCAGCCGCGCGCCGACCAGGGCGGCCGCGCCGCAATCGTCGATCGGTCCCAGCAGCCGCCCCGTCGCGGCCCGCAATCCGGCGACCTCGGCCATCGCGGGCGGCACGGCGGCGACCATCGCGTCGAGCTGACGGGCGCCGGCCCGGACCGGAAGTCGCGCCGTCGCCAGCGGCGTGACCCGCACCACTCCGGGTTCGGACGCGGCCGCGGCCTTCAGCGCCCCGAGGTCGAGCCCGACCGGTTCGGCGCCGGTCGGCTGGGCCACGACCTGCAGCATGTCCACCCCCGTCTGGCGGAACCGCTTCAGGGTCTCCAGCTGCGCCATGTGGCCGAGATTGAGCAGGGCGACGATGGCCCCCGAGCCGATGACCACCCCCAGCAACGCCAACAGCGAGCGCCGCCCCTGCCCCTTCAGATTGTCCAGGGCTTCGACGAACAGGGCGGTCGGCGCGGCGTTGGTCGTCATGTCGCCTCCTCGCGCGGGGTCCGGATGCGCCCATCCCGGATCTCGATCAGGGAGTCGCAGCGGGCCGCCAGGTCCGGGTCGTGGGTGACCATGACGATCGTCGTCCCCAGCCGCCGGTTCAAGTCCCGCAGCAGATCCATGACGGTCGCGCCGGTGGCGGTGTCCAGACTGCCGGTCGGCTCGTCGGCGAGGATCAGGCGCGGTTCCCCGATCAGGGCGCGGGCCAGGGCGACGCGCTGGCACTGGCCGCCCGACAGCGCCGCGGGCCGGTGGTCGACCCGGTCGGCCAGGTCGACGCTCTCCAGCATGGCCAGGGCGCGGGCGCGTCGTTCGGCGCGCGGCGCGCCTCGATACAGCAGGGGCAGCGCCACGTTCTCCCAGGCCGTCAGGCGCGGCAACAACTGGAAGGATTGGAAGACGAAGCCGATCATGCGGTTGCGCAGTCGCGCCGCTTCGGCCGGCGACTGGAAGGCGACCCGCTGTCCGTCCAGCCGGATCTCGCCGCTGTCGGGCTGGTCCAGGAGGCCGATCAGGTTCAGCAGCGTGCTCTTGCCCGAGCCGGACGGGCCGACGATGGCGACAAGATCGCCGGCCGGAATGCTCAGCGAAATGTCGTGCAGCACCGGCACGCGCGTGGGGCCGGCCCCATAGGCCTTCGACACGCCGACCAGGGCCAGCGCGGCGGGCGCGCCCCCAAAGCAAGAAACGCCGGGAGCCCGAAGGCTCCCGGCGAGGTCAGGGATGGAAGGGTCGAAATTCGACCGCGCCATCAGGCGGCTCAGGACACCGTCAGGGACGGCGAGCTCTTGAGGGTGCCGGTGATGGTGCACGTTCCGGGCGAGCCCGGAATGGTGGCGCCCGTGAAGGTGACGCTGCCCGGCGAACCGTTGGTCCAGTTGGTGGTGATGTTGCCGCTGCAGTTGCCGAGGATCGAGGTGGCGCCGATGCCCGTGATGGTGATCGAGGTGCCGCCGTTCGGGGTGATCGTCCAGTTGAAGCCGGTGGGCGAGATCAGCCAGCCGCATTGCCAGTCGCCGGGGGCGAAGGAACCGCCGGTGATGGTGGCCGAGCCGCCGCCGGCGGCCACGGTGCCGTTCAGCGTGACGTTGCAGTTGACGGTCGTCGACTGCTGCAGGGTCAGCGTGCCGGTGAGGGTGAAAGCGCCGGAGGGGCTGATGGTCGCAGCCGAGGCCGAAGCGGGGGCGGAAAGGCCGGCCACGGCCAACACGGCGGCGGACAGAATAGAAGCGCTCTTCAACATGTCGTCTTCCTCCTATTGCAACCTCTCATTGGAGGTCTGAGCGATGCAACTACTAACAGCAGGGGGAGTCAAATTAAATTCTCAATAAAAAACAATGGCTTATACGAACAACGCATCATCACACGGCGCCCTTGGAGGACGTCGCGAAAAAAGCCGCCGCCCCGGCCATGCGGGGCGGCGAGTCGCCGAGCGGTGCGCTAGAAGCGCTTGGACACGCTGAACGCCACGAGACGTGGATCCAGGGTGAAGACGTTGGCGGTCAGGCCGGTGTCGTCGCTGTTGGTGAAGGTGTCGGTGATGGGCGTCTTGTCGAACAGGTTCTTGACGTAGGCCTGGAAGACCAGGCCCTGGTCGGGCCGCTCGAGCGTCACCGACAGGTTGGCGTTGTCCCAGGCCTTCAACCGGTCGTATTCGGTGTTGTAGACGCGGGCGTAGCTGCTGCCCTGATAGTAGTAGTCGCCGCGGAACGTCAGGCTCCATGGGCCCCGGAAGAAGGTGTACTGAGCGCCGATGTTGGCGGTCCAGTTCGGCGCGTTGGGCAGCTCATTGCCGCTCAGGTCCGCCTTGAACCCGCGCCCGCCGTTCGGGGCCTCGGTCAGCGGGTCATAGTTGAAGCCGAACAGGCGCCAGAAGGGCACGCTCGACGGGAAGTTCGGATTGAACGTGCCCGTCCGCAGCGACCCGCCGCACAGGGCCTGAAGCGCGACGACCGTCATCTCCGGCGGGAACGGCCGCGAAAGGATGGTCTGCACGTACTTGGTCGGGGCGACGCAGTTCGACGGCACCTGGAGCCAGGGGCGCAGCACCATCCAGTCGGGATTGCCCTGGGTGCGGTTCATGACGTCGATGGAGCTTTCGCCATCGCCGATCCGCGTCTTCAGATAGCCGAAATTGGCGTCCACCCGGAAGGCGCGGTTGGGACGGAAGACCGTCTCCAGTTCCAGCCCCATGCTCTTGGCGTCGAAGTTCTCGTTCAACGAGATACGGTCGACGATCTGCGACACCTGGTAGTCGGTGTAGTCGTAATAGAAGGCCGTGGCGTTCAGCCTGACCTTGCCGCCATGGAGCGAGTTCTTGGTCCCGATCTCGAAGGCGTTGACGTATTCCGGCTCGAATTTCTCGGGCAGAGGCTGATACTGGATGACCGTCGGATTGATGTCGACGCGCGGCGGATTGGACCCGCCGCCTTTGTAGCCCCGTGAGTAGGAAGCGTAGACCAGGGTCTCGTCGGTGAAGCTGAGCTTGGGCTTCCAGTCCAGCACCAGCCGGCCGGTGACGGCGTCCCACCGCTGATCGATGTCGGGCAGAGCCGGATAGTCCCGGCTGACATAGCCGCCCGACGACGGACCCGGATTGCCGCGATCCGCGCCCAGCAGCAGCTGGCTGGGATAGGGGGTGCTGACCTTGCGGTCGTCGGTGTAGCGCAGTCCCGCCGTCAGCCGGAACTCGGGCGACAGGTCCAGGTAGCCCTCGCCGAACACCGCCCAGGACCGGGTGTGGATGACGTTCTTGCTGCGGAAGTAGTTGTGACCGTCGCCGGCCAATTGGTTCATCGGCGTGGGATCGACGTAGATGCATTCCTTGGTCGTCTGCGGCGTGCAGGGCTGGGTCTGCCGTCCAACATTGCTCGGCAGACCGACGGCGACGTTGTAGTAATATTCAGCCAGGAACGTGAAGACGTTGTTGAAGACGAAATAATCGTCCTGGGATTTGAAATCCAGATAGTTGGCGCCGAGGCTGAAGTTGAACTTTCCGTCGAAGTCCGACTGCAGACGCAGCTCCTGGGTCCATTGGCGGTTGTCGGACCGGCTCAGGTCGGCCGACACCATCCGGTTGGACATGCCCAGCTGGGGATCGGTGTAGTACCCGCCAGGCGTCGGCGTGGTCGGGGCGACGATCGGCCGGCCCAGGACGTCGAACAGGCCGTCGGAGTTGCTGAAGATCGGATTGGAGACGAACCGGTTGTAGTCCTGCGAGGAGTAGTAGTTGTCCTCGGCATAGGCCGTCTGGGAGACCAGCTTCAGCTTGTCGCTGAGGTCGAACTCCATGTTGAACTGCACCACGTTGTTCTTCACACGGAAGATCGGATCGTAGCTGGTCGCGATTTCGCGCAAGTTCCGGGACTGGGTCAGGCCCGCATAGGGGTCGGTGCCCAGGGGCACCGCCTGGACAGGTCGGCCCTGGGCGTTCTGGCCATAGGACAGAGACGCCAGGAAGATGTGGGCGAAGGCGCCGCCGTTGGGCACGCCATAGGCCGCGTCGCTATACAACGAGCCCGGCAGGCAGCCCTGGCTCAGCCGGTTGCGGATGATCGGCGAGGTGATGGTGACGCTGCCCGCCCGCGTCGGGCCGGGGTCGGTGGTGCACAGCTGCTTGCCGGTGCGCGAGCGGTTGTCGTCTTCCTCGAAATGCTCCCAGATCAGGTTGGTGCGGAAGCGGCTGGTCGGCTCCCACGCCGCCGACAGGCGGGTGGACCACAGATCGCGGTCGTTCACGTGGGTGTTGTTGAAGCTGTTGTAGTCGAAGCCGTCGCGCTTGGTCATCGAACCGGCGGCGCGCACGGCGAAGGTGTCGCCGAGCGGCACGTTGATCATGCCCGACATCCGGCGGGAGTCGTAGTTGCCGACCTCGCCCTTGATCACGCCCTCGAACTCATGTCCCGGCAGCTTGGGGATCATGTTGACCACCCCGCCGGTGGCGTTGCGGCCGTACAGGGTGCCCTGCGGCCCGCGCAGCACCTCGACCCGCTGGACGTCGAGATACTCCTGCTCGAACAGTCGGTTGCGGATCAGCGGCGTGGAGTTGAAGCTGACCGCGACGGCCGGGTCGCTGCTGGCCGAGATCGCCTTGGTCCCGATCCCGCGGATCGAGAAGTTGTACATGCTGAAATTGGCCTTGGAGAAGGTCACGTTCGGCACGGCCCGCACCAACTCCGAGCCCCCCTCGATCTTCAGCGTATCCAGGTTCTCGGACGACAGGGCCGTCACGGCGATCGGCACGTCCTGGATCGATTCCTCGCGCTTCTGGGCCGTGACGATGACGTCGTCGAGTTGCGTCACCTCCTGCGCCCAGGCCGACCCCGCCCCGACGGCGAGAGCGACGACCGACGCGGTGACAGCCAGACGCGCGCGAACACAGGCCGATGAAGCCATGCAGAATCCTCCCCTGACCCGGCCCAACCCCTCAGCTGGACCGATATGAACGTTTCCTCCGCCCCTGATCTTTGTCCGTCTGGCAGGGCGAAACGCCGACGGCTTTGCGCCGCCAACCATCCATCTATTCACCACCCTGTCAATACATTACTTACATTGGTGTTTAGTGACGTTGGGGAAGTTTCGCGCCGCTCTGGTCGGCGACATCGCGGCTCCAGGAACCGCCCCTCGGGGCGCGGACCGGTCATCGACAAGGGTTCGCGGATGATGCGCTTCGGCCCGTCGAGACCGACGGTGTCCGGCCCGGAGCGCCTTCAGGGCAAGGCGCGCCGGGAGTCAGAAGACCCCAGGCGCTGTAGGCGTGGGCCGATCGAAACACCACGCCAACCAGACGGCTCAAGACACCGTCGAGGATGGCGAACGGGTGAGCGCACCGATGACGGCGCCTGGGCCGGGCCAGCCACTACAACCTCTCGTTGGAGACCAAGCCACGAAAAGCGCCGAGGTCCGACCGGGCGAGACGGAGCATCAAGGCTGCGCGGGTGCGCTGGAAACGTTTGCTGAAGGCCGCGAGGCGCGCCTCAGATCGGTGGCCAGGGCCGAACAATCCATGCAACGCCATATATTTACTTAAATGTAGATACATAGCTTCCATTGACACAAAACAACGTCAGGGAGAGCCGACACGCGCCCCTTGCCGACGGCGTCGCCTTACCGAGAACCGCCCCAAGGGCCGGACCAATCGCCCTCCCCGGCCCCGAACAGAGGGGCTCATCCAGAATTTTCGCGCCGATCTTATATTTACATAAATGTCAAAATATCCACTATCGCTTGACCTGGCGAGGGGGAGACCATGGACGCTGACGTGATTGTCGTCGGAGCCGGACTGGCGGGGTTGGTCGCGACCAGCGAACTGATCCGGGCGGGCAAGCGCGTCGCCCTGGTGGACCAGGAGAACGCCGCCAACCTGGGAGGTCAGGCGTTCTGGTCGTTCGGCGGCCTGTTCCTGGTCAATTCGCCGGAGCAACGACGCCTGGGCGTGCGCGACAGCTTCGACCTGGCCTGGCGGGACTGGCAGGGCAGCGCCGGCTGGGATCGGCTGGACGGCCCCCTGCCCGAGGATGAATGGGCGGTGCGCTGGGCGCGCGCCTATGTGGAATTCGCCGCCGGGGAGAAGCGCGACTGGCTGCGCCGCCACGGGATCAAGCTGACCCCCATGGTCGGCTGGGCCGAACGCGGCGGCGGCCACGCCTTCGGCCACGGCAACTCCGCGCCACGCTTCCATGTCGCCTGGGGCACGGGCACCGGCGTGTCGGAGCCGTTCGCCCGGCGCGCCCGGGAGGCCGCCGCCGGCGGCCTGCTGACCTTTCATCACCGGCGCCGGGTCGACGAACTGCTGGTCGAGGGCGGTCGGGTCACCGGAGTCGCCGGGGCCATTCTGGCGCCGGACGACGCGGGGCGCGGCGCGCCGTCCAGTCGCGAGGTGGTCGGCGACTTCACCCTGAAGGCCCAGGCAATCGTCCTGGCCACCGGCGGCATCGGCGGCGACCATGACCTGGTGCGGCGCTTCTGGCCCGAGCGGCTGGGCGCGCCGCCGCGAAACATGATCACCGGCGTCCCGGCCTATGTCGACGGGCGGATGCTGGACATCGCCGGCGCGGCCGGCGCCCGGCTCGTGAACCGCGACCGCATGTGGCACTATGTCGAGGGCGTGCGGAACTGGAGCCCCATCTGGCCCCGTCACGCCATCCGCATCCTGCCGGGCCCTTCGGCGATGTGGTTCGACGCCCTGGGCCGACGCCTGCCCTTCCCCGCCCTGCCCGGCTACGACACCGTCGCGACCCTGCGCCACCTCCGCACGACGCCGGACCTGGCCGAGCACGACCACTCCTGGTTCGTCGTCACCCAGAAGATCCTGGAGAAGGAGTTCGCCCTTTCCGGGTCCGAACAGAACGGCGACATCACCAACCGCCGAGTGCTGGGCCTGTTGCGGTCGCGCCTGGGCAAGGGCGCGCCGCCGGAGGTGGAGGCCTTCAAGCGCCACGGCGCGGACTTCGTGGTCGCCGACACGCTGGAGACCCTGGTCGGCAGGATGAACGCCCTGACCGAGCAACCCTTGCTGGACGCGGCGCTGGTCCGCCGCCAGGTCGAGGACCGCGACGCCCAGATCGCCAACCCCTTCGCCAAGGACCTGCAAGTCATGGGCATCCACAACAGCCGGCGCGCCCTGGGCGACCGGCTGGCGCGGACGGCGACGCCCCACCGCATTCTCGACCCGAAGACGGGACCGCTGATCGGGGTCAAGCTGCACGTCCTGACTCGCAAGTCGCTGGGCGGACTGCAGACCGATCTTTCGGGCCGGGTGCTGACGTCCGGCGGCGCGCCGCTGGAGGGGCTGTTCGCCGCCGGCGAGGCGGCGGGCTTCGGCGGAGGCGGGATGCATGGCTACAACGCGCTGGAAGGCACCTTTCTCGGCGGTTGCATCTTCTCGGGCCGGGCGGCGGGGCGCGCCCTCGCGGGCATGGTCTGAGCCGCCCCGTCCCTACAGGCAAGCCTCGCAGGGAACCGGCGTCGCCACGGGGCGCTCGCGCCGCGCCGCCAGCACCAGGGCGACGCCCGACGCGGCGGCCAGGCCGGCATAGGCCGAGGCGCTGACCGCGCCCAGGTGATCGACCAGCACGCCGCCGAAGATCGCCCCCATCGCGATGGCGACCTGGAAGGTCGAGGTCAACAAGCCGCCCGCCAGCTCGGCCTGGTCGGAAGCCTCCGAGGTCGCCCAGGCCTGGAAGCCGACCGGCAGCATGGCGAAGGCGAAGCCCCAGACGGTCAAGGCGATCGCGACCACGGCAGGCCAGGCGCCCAGGGTCACGATCGCCAGGGCCGAGGCGGCGACCAGGCCCGCGCCGCCCAGCACCGCCAGGCGCGGATCGCGTTCGGCCAGGAAGGCGCCCGCGAAGTTGCCGAAGAACCCGGCGACGCCGAAGGCCAGCAGGACCAGGGAGATCGCGCCGACGTCCAGCCGCGTCACCTGCTCGAGCACGGGACGAACATAGGTGAAGCCGGCGAAGTGGCCGGAGATCACCAGCAGGACGCCGACGAGGGCTATCGCGACGCTGGGGCGACGCGCCACCTGCAACAGGCCGCGCAGGCGCGGCGGCGCCGTCGGCGCCAGCCTGGGCAGGGTCAGCACCTGGGCCAGCAACGCCAGGGCCCCGACCACGCCGGCGATGACGAAGGCGGCGCGCCATCCCAGGACGTCGCTGACATAGGCCCCGACCGGGGCGGCCGAGACCGTCGCCACCGACACGCCGGTGAAGACGATCGACATCGCCCTGGGCAGGGCCCGGACCGGCACCAGCCGCATGGCCAGGGCCGCGGCCATCGACCAGAAGCCGCCCAGGCTGGCGCCCAGCAGGATCCGCGCGACCAACAGCATGGGCAGGTTGACAGCGAAGACCGTCAGCAGGTTCGAGGCGCACAGCAGCGCCATCAGGCTCCACATCACCAGCCGCCGGTCCAGGCGCCCCGTCAGCACCGGCGTCAGGGGCGCGGCGATGGCGCCGATGACGGCGGTGGCGGTGACCGCCTGGCCCGCCGCCCCGACGCTGACGCCCAGGTCGGCCGCCAGCGGCGTCAGGACGCTGGCCGGCAGGAACTCGGAGGTCACCAGGGCGAAGACGCCCAGGGCCAGGGCCCCGATCGCGGCCCAGGCGGCGGGCGGCTCGGCGCTGGACCCGACCTGGATCTCCGGGATCGAGGCGTCCTGGGCCTGCTTGGCGATCGTGGAACCATCCATGGCGGTCTCCGGTGCTCGGGCGCTCTAAGGCCCGGTTACTGACGTGTGGTGTTTTGGCGAAAGGGGCGTTGACCGGCGACTAGTCGGGGAAGAACCGGCTGGATGGCCGCTTCAGGCCCAGGTTCTCGCGCAGGGTCGCGCCCTCGTACGCGGTGCGGAAGATTCCACGCCGCTGCAATTCGGGAACCACCTTGTCGACGAAGTCGTCGAGCCCCTCGGGGAGGTAGGGAAACATGACGTTGAAGCCGTCGGAGCCCTCCTCCTCCAGCCAGCGCTGCATCTCGTCGGCGATGGTCCTGGGCGTGCCGACGAAGGCCGGACCGCCGTAGCTGCCCATGCGCGCGGCGAGTTGGCGGATGGTGAGGTTCTCGCGCTGGGCCAGGTCGATCACCCGCTCGCGGGCGCTGTGGCTGGCGTTGGTCGGCGGGATCTCGGGCAGCGGGCCGTCGGGGTCATAGGCCGACACGTCGTGGCCGAGCATGCTGTTGAGCGTGCCGATGCCGCTGTCGTAGTGCACCAGGCTGTCGAGCTTCGCCCGCTTGGCCGTGGCCTCCTCGAGGCTGTCGCCGACCACCACGAAGGCGGCCGGCAGAATCTTCAGGCTGTCGGGGTCGCGGCCGACCAGCGCCATGCGGCGCTTGATGTCGGCGTAGAAGGCCTTGGCGGCTTCCAGATTGGCCCCGGCCGCGAAGATCACCTCGGCGGTCTCGGCCGCCAACTGGCGTCCGGCTTCCGAGGCGCCGGCCTGGATGATCACCGGCCAGCCCTGCACCGGACGGGCGATGTTCAGCGGCCCGCGCACCGACAGGTTGGGTCCCTTGTGATCCAGCACATGCATCCGGGCCGGATCGAAATAGAGCCCGGCCTCGACGTCGCGGACGAAGGCGTCGTCGGCGAAGGAATCCCAGAGACCGGTGACCACGTCGTAGAACTCGCGCGCCCGGTCGTAGCGGGCGTCGTGCTCCATGTCCTCCTCGAGCCCGAAGTTCAGGGCGGCGTCGGGGTTGGACGTGGTGACGATGTTCCAGCCCGCCCGGCCGCCGCTGATGTGGTCCAGCGAGGCGAAGCGCCGGGCGATGTGATAGGGCGCGTCGTAGGTCGTCGAGGCGGTGGCCATCAGGCCGATATGCTCGGTGACGGCGGCCAGGGCCGACAGCAGGGTGAACGGCTCGAACGAGGTCACCGTGTGGCTGCGCTTGAGCGCGTCGACCGGCATGTTCAGCACGGCCAGGTGGTCGGCCATGAAGAAAGCGTCGAACTTGCCCCGCTCGAGCGTCTGGATGAACCGCTTCATGGCCGGGAAATTGAAATTGGCGTCGGGGATCGCGCCCGGATAGCGCCAGGCCCCGGTATGGATGCTGACCGGCCGCATGAAGGCGCCCAGCTTCAGTTGCTTGGTCTGGCTCATCGGAGCGTCCCGCCGCCGGCGAGGATCGACCTCGCCCGTCTGGCGCAGAGATAGGCGCGCGCCTGGCGCTTCGCCGCGCTCGGGCCGTGCAAATTTCCGCAAGGCGTGGCCAGCATTTCTGTCTGGCCGCCCGAGCGCCCGCCGACTCAGCAGCGCGGCTCAAGCCTCACTTCAAGGATCCCAATTCGTGGAGCCGCCGCACGGCGCTGGTCGAGGGTCCGCCGATCCTGACCCGCTTGAATCGCCGATGTCGGATGGGGAGAACCATGAGCGGGCCCCGCCCGTTGAGACCCTGGTCACAGCCATCCCAGCCGCCCCGCCAGACGAACACCTCCGCATGGACGTCACTCACGAGGTCCCGAAGCCGGAGGCCCGCCTGGCCGGGGGCAAGCGCGGATGGACTCGGACCTTCGACCGCCTGCACGCTGACCTTCAAAAACCGGAACCGAGGAGAAACGCCGTGAAGATCGTCACCAGCCTGAGCTTCCAGGGCGAATGCCGCGAAGCCTTCGACTTCTACGCCCGCGTGTTGGGCGGAAAGGTCACCGCCGCCTTCCCGTTCGGCGAAGGCCCGGCCGACATGCCGGTCGATCCCAAGTACAAGGACTGGCTGATGCACTGCTGGCTGGAGGTCGGCGACCAGGCCCTGATGGGCGCGGACATGCCGCCCGAGTTCGCCCCGAACATCGACAAGCCCAAGAACGGCTTCGACGTCACGTTCCATACCGAGGACGCCGCCGAGGCGAAACGCGTCTTCGAGGCCCTGTCCGAAGGCGGCAAGGTCGGCATGGCCTTCGCCGAGACCTTCTGGTCGCCCGGCTACGGCAGCCTGACCGACCGGTTCGGCATCCCGTGGATGGTCAACACCGTGCCCGGTCAGGACTGGCGTCCGGCGGGCGGAGCGGAATGAAGCCTCGCGAGGAGGGCTCCGCCTGAGAGGGCCAGCAAGCCCAAGGGAGACATGGCGTGGATAAGGTGGTCGTGGCGTTCGCCACGACCACGAGGTCCGATTCGAGCCAGCGCCCTGCGGGACATGCGGGCGCGAAGCCTCACCGCGCCCACGGACAACGATCGTCTGGGCGCTTCGAGGATTCCGAGGCCCTCATGCTTCCATGACGCCCGCGGTGGCGTCAGTGCCGGGTCTGCGAATGTTCGCCGCCGGGGCGGGCGATATCGGCCAGGGCCGCTCCGACGGGCCCGGCCGCGCGGATCGCCGCCAGATCGCTGAGCGACACGATGCCGACCAGGCGCTTGTCACGGCTGAGGACCGGCAGCCGCC
>NZ_AKKF01000041.1 GCF_000281955.1 Caulobacter sp. AP07
GGCGGCGTCGGTGGCGGTGCTGGCCGAGGCGGCGGCTTCCTGGGCCTTCTGGGCCGAGGCGTCGGCGGCCGTTTCAGCCTTCTTGCCGCAGGCGGCGAGCGACAGGGCCGAGACGGCCATGCCGGCGATCAGGATGGAGCGGAGAACCTTGGTGGACATGGGCTTCCCTTACGTCTGCTGTGTTCGCTGACGCGACCTTTGGCGGCGCGTCACCCCCTCACAGAACATCAGTTCGAAGACGTGGGCAAGACATTTGTTCACGGATCCGTGATCATTCCGTGATCGCCCGACAGGGCCCTGGCGTCAGGTCTCGGCGGGGATCTGCTGCAGGGCCTCTTCCAGCTCCAGGAAGCTGGGCTGGGCCGGGCTCGGGACGTTGCCGCGGCCGATCTCGACGCTGATCTGGGCGGCGTTGCCGTGCAGGTGGGCGACCAGGACCGACTGGATGATCTTGTAGAACGAGCCCTCCTCGTCGACCACGGCTGTCAGGCGCGTGGCGAACGGGCCGACAATGCCATAGGCCAGGAACACGCCGAGGAAGGTGCCGACCAGCGCGCCGCCGATCATCGCGCCCAGCACGGCCGGCGGCTCGGTGATCGAGCCCATGGTCTTGATGACCCCCAGCACGGCGGCGACGATGCCGAGGGCCGGCAGGGCGTCGGCCAGGCTCTGCAGGGCGTGGGCCGGGGCCAGGCCCTCGTGGTGGTGCTTTTCGAGCTGCTTCTCCATCGCGTCCTCGACCTGGTGGGGATCCTCCAGGTTCATGGTCATCATCCGCAGGGTGTCGCAGATGAAGTCGACGGCGAAGTGGTCCTTGGTGATCTTGGGGTAGCGCTGGAAGATCGAGCTCTCGCCCGGCCGCTCGATGTGGCTCTCCAGGGCGATGACGCCCTTGGACTTCATGGTCTTGGTCAGCAGGAACAGCAGGCTGAGCAGGTCGCGATAGTCGCTGGTCTTCCACTTGGGGCCGGCGAAGATCTTGCCCATGCCGGCGCCGGTGGCCTTGATCACCGTCATCGAGTTCGAGATCAGGAACGAGGCGATGCCCGCGCCCAGGATGCACATCAGCTCGTGCGGGGCGGCGTGGGTGATCACGTCCATCTTGCCGCCGGAGATGACGAAGCTGCCGAAGACGAGGCCAAACAGCAGGACGATGCCGATGATCTGGAACATGACGAAGGAGGCCCCGGGTAACTTCAGCCGGGATCATCGCCGTTAATGCTTAATCCAAGGTGAGCAAGGGGCGCGGCGGGGTCCAGGGCGTGTTGCGCCTTTCGCCGCACCCGCCTAACAGATGTTTGACGTCGCTGTTTCGAGCCAAGCCGGGTCAACCGGCGCTCGTCCAGCACGGCCGCGTCGCGTGGAGGGGGACAGCATGATCGCAGCCAGTCCGGACGTCGTCCTGTCCGATCGCGCCAAGGGCCGGGCCTTCGCCATCCTGTTCGCCGTGCTGCTGAGCAGCGCCGCCGGCAACACCGCCCTGCAGACCGTGCTGCCGGCCATCGCCCGCGAGGTCGGCATCAACGACGTGCTGATCAGCTCGATCTTCTCGCTGTCGGCCCTGCTGTGGGGGGTGATGTCGCCGATCTGGGCCCGGATGTCGGACAAGCGCGGGCGCAAGCCGATGGTGGTGCTGGGCATGGTCGGGTTCGCCGTCTCGATGCTGGGCTTCGGCTTCTTCATCTTCATGGGCCTGAAGGGGCTGATGGTCCCGCTGGCGGTGTTCGCCGGGGCGGCCCTGTCGCGGGCGATCTTCGGCCTGGTGGGCTCGGCCTCCAACCCGGCGGCCCAGGCCTATGTCGCCGACCGCACCGCGCCGGCCGAGCGCACCAACGCGCTCGCCACCATGGCCTCGGCCAGCGGGCTGGGCACGATCCTGGGTCCGGCCGTCGCGCCGTTCCTGGTCTTTCCGCTGCTGACCCTGTCGGGGCCGATGTTCGCCTTCGCCGCCATCGCGGTGGTGGTGCTGGTGCTGGTGATGCGCGGCCTGCCCGAGCGGCCCGAGGAGATCCCCGACCGCGACGACGGCGCGCGCGACAGGCCCCGGGCCCGGGTGCGCTGGAACGACCGGCGGATCATGCCCTTCATCGTCTACGGCTTCCTGCTGGCCTCGGCCCAGACCGTCAACCAGCAGACCCTGGGCTTCATGGTCATCGACAAGCTGCAGATCTCGCCGGCCAAGGCCGCCGCCTTCGCCGGCGTGGCGATGATGGCCGGGGCGGTGGCCAGCCTGCTGGCCCAGTGGGGCCTGATCCGCATGCTGCGCCTCAAGCCCCGGCAGTTGCTATGGCTGGGCGCGGGCTGCGCCGTCCTGGGCAACCTGATCGTCGCCTTCTCGCCCGACTACCACACCCTGGTCGTCGGCTTCGCCCTGTGCAGCCTGGGCTACGGCTTCGCCCGTCCGGGCTTCACGGCCGGGGCCTCGCTGTCGGTCGGGCACGAGGAGCAGGGGGCGGTGGCCGGGGCGATCAGCGCCATCAACGGCGCCTCGGTGATCATCGCCCCGGTGCTGGGCGTCGCCCTCTACAAATGGGCCCATCCCTCGCCCTACCTGATGAACGTCGCGGTGCTGGGCGCCCTGGTCGCCTACGCCCTGCTCGACCCGGTCATGCGCCGGGTCGGCGACGGCGACGCGAGCCAGGAACGCCGCGACGAGGCCCAGGTGGTCGACGCCAGCTCGATCGATGCCAGCGGGCCGCACTAAGGCCTGGTCCTAGCCACGCGCCCAGGCCGGAGCCGCCCGCGCGGCGTAGTCGGCGAAGGGCGTCGCCGGCCGGCCGGTGACGCGAGCGACCACGTCGGAGACCCGCGCGCCCAGCCCGTCACGGATGGCGTCCTGGTTGCCGACCACCAGGGCGGCGTAGTCGCGCGGCAGGCCGAACCCCACCAGCAGGTCGGTGAGCGCCTCCGACGAGATCGGCCGGTGCGCGATGGTCCGCCCCGCCGCCTGGCCGATGATTTCGGCGGCCTGGCTGAAGGTCAGGGCTTGCGGACCCGTGACCTCGTAGGTGGCCCCGGCATGACCGTCCTGGGTGAGGGCGACGGCGGCGACGGCGGCGATGTCGTCGGCGTCGACAAAGGCCACCGCGCCGTCGCCGGTCGCCGTCGCAAAGGCGCCGGCCTGGAGAATCCCCGGCAGCAGGAAGCCTTCGGAGAAGTTCTGCGAGAACCCGCCCGGCCGCAGGACCGTCCAGTCCATCCGCGAGGCCATGACCTGCCGCTCGAGCTTGTCGCGCCCCGAACCCGGGCCCTCGTTGGGGAAGGTCACGCCCATCGACGACAGCAGGACCACCCGCTTGACGCCGGCCAGGCGGGCGGCGGCGAGGAACGGCCCGGTCATGGCCGTGGGGTCCTCCACCAGGTCCGGCGCGACCAGATAGACGGCGTCGACCCCGGCCAGGGCGGGCGCGTGGGTCTCGGGCCGGTCCCAGTCGAACAGGGTGCGGCCCTCGCCGGGCTTGCGGCTGGCCGCGCGGACGGCGACGCCCTGGGCGGTCAGGCGGGAAACCAGGCGGCGGCCGGTCTTGCCGGTGGCGCCGAGGACGAGAACGGTGTCGGTCATGGTGTGGGCTCCTTGTGTGAGCCCTTCACCTATGGCCTCGATGCGCGCCGATGAATGTGTGATAAGCTAAAATTCATGTTCGAACGTCTCGATTCCCGTTTCGATGTCCTGACCGAGGTGCTGGAGGCGGTGCGGCTGGGCGGCGCGCTGTCCTCGCGGCTGCAACTGAGCGCGCCCTGGGCGCTGCGCTACGGCAAGGAGACCGGCCATCGCGCCGGCTTTCACGTGGTGGTGGCTGGGCGCTGCTGGATTCGCCTGGACGGCGACGGCCCGCCGGTCGCGCTGGAGGAGGGGGACCTCGTCCTGCTGCCGCATGGCACGGGCCATCAGCTTTACGACCATCCGGACACGCCCGCCGTGGAGGTCGCGGAGCTGGTGGGCGACCTGGCGCCGGGCGAACGGGTTCCGCTGCCGTCCGGGGACGGCGCCCCGGCGACCTTGCTGTGCGGCTCCTACGGCTTCGCGGCCGACGGGGCCAATCCGCTGCTGCGCGGCCTGCCGGACCTGCTGCATCTGCCGGGCGACCAGACCCGGGGCGAACCCCTGGAGGCGGCGGTGCGGCTGCTCGCCGCCGAGGCCAGCGGGGTCACCCCGGGCTCGGCCCTGGTCGTCGACCGGCTGGTCGACCTGCTGTTCGTCTACGCGCTGCGCGCCTGGCTCATGCGGCAGGGCGAGGCCGGGGCGCGGAGCTGGTTCGGCGCGCTGCAGGATCCGGTGGTGGGGCCGGCGGTCTGGGCCGTTCACGACGCGCCCGCCCAGGCCTGGACGGTGGAGTCCCTGGCGCGGCGCTCGGGCCTGTCGCGGGCCGCCTTCGCCCGCCGGTTCACCCAGGCCGTGGGCGAGCCGCCCCTGGCCTATGTGGCCCGCTGGCGGATGACCGTGGCGGCGGGCCTGCTGGCGCGGGGCGAGCGCATCGCCAAGGTCGCCCACCAGGTCGGCTACGACAACGCGTTCGCCTTCGCCAAGGCGTTCAAGCGGGTGCGCGGCGTGGCCCCGGGCCGGCACCGCCTGCGCGCCGCTGGATGACCCGCTAGACGATCCCCGCCTGGGCCTTCAGCCGCGCCACCATGTCGGACGACAGGTAGCCGTCGGCCGGCAGCCTGCGGTCCTGTTGCCAGGCGCGCAGGGCCTTGCGGGTGCCGGCCCCGACCACGCCGTCGGCCGGACCGGGGTCGAAGCCCAGGCGGCTCAGGGCGATCTGGGCGGCCATGCGGTCGGCCAGGGACAGCGGGGCCTCGACCGGCCAGGCGGCGATCAGCGGCCCTCCGCCGCCGAACTGGTCGGCCAGCAGCCCGATCCCCAGGGCGTAGGAGGTCGAGTTGTTGTAGGTGCGGATGGCGAAATGGTTGGGCAGGGCCAGGAAGGCCGGGCCCTTGGCGCCGGCCGGCAGGATCAGACCGGCGGGCGAGGCGGCGTCGGCGGCCGTCCACGGCAGGCCGTCGGCCCGCCGGACGCCCTTGGCCTCCCACCACGACGGAACCTCGCGCGGCCCCTCGGCCAGGCTGTAGTCGAAGCCGGCCGGCAGGATCACCTCTTCGGCCCAGCCCACGCCGCGCCTCCAGCCGCCCTTGGCCAGCAGGTTGGCGGCCGAGGCCAGGCTGTCGGCGTCGCTGCCCCAGATGTCGCGGCGGCCGTCGCCGTCCCAATCGACGGCGGTGGACAGGTAGTTGGACGGCAGGAACTGGGTCTGGCCCATGGCGCCCGCCCACGAACCCCTGAGCTGGGCGCGGGTGTCCTCGCCCGAGGCGATGATCTTCAGGGCGGCGATCAGCTCGCCCTCGGCCCAATTGCGACGGCGGCCGTCGGCGGCCAGGCTGGCCATCGAGCGCACGACGTCGAAATTGCCCTGGATCTTGCCGAACGCCGATTCCATCGCCCAGACGGCCAGCAGGATGTCGCGCGGCACGCCGTAGCGGCTCTCGATATTGGGCAGGAAGGCCAGTTCCTGGCGCTTGGCGCGGCCGACGGCCACCCGGTCCTCGCTGGTCACACCCTTGACGTAGTCACCGACCGGCTTGGAGAATTCCGGCTGCCGGCCGTCCAGCGACACCACCTTGGGGTCGGGCGTCAGGCCGTCCAGCTCGCGGTCCAGCAGTTGCGGGGTCAGGCCGGCGGCCACGGCCTTGGGCTTGAAGGCGGCCAGCCAGGCGTCGAAGCTCTGCGCCGAGGCGGCGGCCGGCGGCGGCGCGACCGGCGGGGCCGGGGCGGGCGCGGGACCGGGCGGCGGCGCGGCCGGGGCCGGCGACGTCGTGAACGGGGCGTTGGCCGAGGTGTCGGCGCAGCCGGCGAGCAGCAGAACGAGGAAAACGCGTCTATCCATGGTGGCAGGCTACCGGCATCCGCATGAAGGCTGCAATCACAAGGGCGACAGAGCGGTTAAGGTTGCGGCTCGCGGCGAAGATAGCGCGCTTTGCCCACAGGACTTGGCGTTGGCGCGAGCGCCGCATTGACTCCGCCCCCTGTCCTGCTTATACGCCTGCCCTCCGAAACACCCCGGAAGTTCCTCCCGTCACTTGGCGGTCGCGAACCTCTCCGCTGAGTATAGAGACGGTCATGAAGGTTCGTAGCTCGCTGAAGTCGCTGAAGTCGCGTCACCGCGATTGCAAGCTGGTCCGCCGCAAGGGCGTGGTCTACATCATCAACAAGACCGACCCGCGCTTCAAAGCCAAGCAAGGCTAATGACGCCGTCGGGCGCGCCCAGGGCTCTGCTCTGGGACGTCGGCAACGTCATCGTGCGCTGGGACCCGCGCACGCTCTACGCGAAGATCTTCAAGGAACCGGCCGATCTCGACCGGTTCCTTTCGCATGTCGGGACCCTGGACTGGCACGCGGCCACTGATCGCGGCGTGACCTTCGCCGACAACATCGCCGCCCTCAGCGCCGAGCACCCCCACCACGCCGAGCATATCGCCGCCTGGTGGGACCGCTGGCCCGAGATGTTCTCCGGAACCATCCCCGAAACCGAATCGGTGATCGAGGACCTGGCGGCGCGCGGCGTGCCGCAGTTCGGCCTGACCAACATGTCCGGCGAGACCTGGCCCGGCGTGCGGGCCATGAGCCCCGCCTTCCGCCATTTCCGCGACACCGTGGTCTCGGGCGACGAGCGGGTGATCAAGCCCGATCCGCGCATCTTCGAGATCGTGCTGGCCCGCACCGGCCTGGCGCCCGGCGAGCTGCTGTTCGTCGACGACAGCGCCGCCAATATCGCCGCGGCGGCCGCGATGGGCTTCCACACCCACCACTTCACCGACCCGGCGGCGCTGCGGCCCGCGATCGAGCGCTTCGGCCTGCTCTGATTTCCCTTCTCCCCTTGCGGGAGAAGGTGGCGCGAAGCGCCGGATGAGGGGTTGAAGAACCTGTCCGCCGCGACCAGTTGAGCCGCTGAGCTGACGTCCGACGTGCGAGAGACCCCTCATCCGTCGGCCTTCGGCCGCCACCTTCTCCCGCAAGGGGAGAAGGATTTCGGGAGCGCATCATGGACATCGGTTTCATCGGCCTGGGGGCCATGGGCAAGGCGATGGTCGCCAACCTGCTGGACCAGGGCCACGCCGTGACGGTGTGGAACCGCTCGGGGTCGCCGGTGGCCGAGCTGGTCGCCCTGGGCGCCAAGGCCGCCGCGAACGTCGAGGACGCCCTGGCCGGCGACGTCGTCCTGTCGATGCTGGCCCACGACCAGGCGGTCCGCGACGTGCTGCTGGCCGGTGGGGCCCTGGCCAACGCCCGGCCCGGCCTGGTCCATGTCAACCTGGCGACGGTCTCCACCGCCCTGGCCCGCGAGCTGGCCGCGCATCATGCCGAGCTGGGGCTGGGCTATGTGGCCGCGCCGGTCTTCGGTCGTCCGCCGGTGGCCCGGGCCGGCGGCCTCAACATCGTCGTGGCCGGGGCGCCCGACGCGGTGGCCACGGCGACGCCGGTCCTGGAGGCGCTGGCCGGCAAGTTGTGGCCGATGGGCGAGGACCCGGTCCGCGCCAACGCCGTCAAGCTGGCGGGCAACCTGATGATCGTCTCGGCGGTCGAGGCCATGGGCGAGGCGGCGGCCCTGGGCCAGGCCCACGGCGTGCCGGCCGGCGACCTGCTGGAAATGCTGACCGGCACGCTGTTCGCCGCCCCCGTCTACAAGATCTACGGCGCGATGATCATGGAGCGGACCTATTCCCCCGCCGGCTTCACGGCGGAGCTGGCCTTGAAGGACGTGCGTCTGGCCAAGGACGCGGCGGCCGAGAAGGGCCTGGCCCTGCCGCTGGCCGATCTGGCCGAACGCGGGCTCCAGCGGGTGCTGTCGGAAGGCGAGGGCGATCTCGACCTGGCCTATCTGGCGGAGGTCGCGGCGTGGCGCGGACCCAACCCCGCCAAGAGCGACTGAAGGCGCTTTCCCTTTGGCCGCGTTGCCACTAGGTTCCCGGCCTTTCCGCCCTCCGACTTATTGCGAGATGATCCGCCATGGCTGATGACGCCGCCCATTCAGACGTCCTGAACTCCACCGCTCAAGGCCAGCTGAAGAGCATCATCGAGCGCATCGAGCGCCTCGAGGTCGAGAAGGCCGAGATCGCCGAGCAGATCAAGGAAGTCTACAACGAAGCCAAGGGCAACGGCTTCGACGTCAAGGTCCTGCGCAAGGTGGTCCGCATCCTCAAGCAGGACCGCGCCAAGCGCCAGGAAGAGGACGCGATCCTCGACCTGTACCTGTCGGCCGTCGGCGCGATCTGATTTCGGTTGGGGACGCCCGCATGCGGGCGTCCCCGTCCCGACCATGACCGAATTCACGGTTTTTAAGCGTGCGTCCCGCCGCCGACGCCCGCTAGTCTGCCGCCCATGCGCGCCAAGAAGCCGCCAGACCCCAGAGCCCAGGCCCGCAAGGCCGCCCTCAACGCGCTGAAGCGCGCGCGGCGCACCGCCGACAAGGCGGGGATCGAGCTGTCCGACTGGGAGGGCGAGTTCCTGGGCTCGGTCGCCCAGCGCATCGAGACCTACGGCCGGGCCTTCGGCGACCCCGAAAAGGGCGGCGCCGGCCAGGCGATGTCGGTCAACCAGACCATCAAGCTCAAGGAGATCGCCGCCAAGGCCCAAGGCAAGGGCAAGGGGGGCGAGCGCAAGCCGATGAACCGCGGGCGAGGGTTCGAGCGCAAGGCGCCGAAGGTCGAGGCCGGCGCCGAGGACGAGAACTGAGGTTCCCTCCGGCCGCCAGGCGCGCTAAGGCTTGGGCATGAGCAAGACCGAAAGCGGTCCGCGCCGCTTCTGGCTGCGGCGGACCCAGGGCCCGACCTGCACCGTATGACGCTCCTGACCTGATCAGCGAGACGCCGCGTCCGCGCGGCCCATGGACGGCCGCGGCCGTCGGCGAACCTTCCGGACCTTACTCATGACCCACACCACCCCTGACTGGGCGCAGCGCTTCAGCGACCGCATGTCCCGCGTCCGCGCCAACGAGATCCGCGAGCTGCTGAAGCTGCTGGATCAGCCCGACATCCTGTCCTTCGCGGGCGGCATTCCCGATCCCGGCCTGTTCCCGGCCGACCGGATCCAGGCCGGCTACGACGCGATCCTCGCCGACCAGGACCTGGCCCGCCAGGCCCTGCAATATTCGGTGAGCGAGGGCTACCTGCCCCTGCGCCGCTGGATCGCCGAGCGCATGGCGCTGGCCGGCGTCGACTGCGACGAGCACAACATCCTGGTCACCGCCGGCTCTCAGCAGGCGCTCGACCTGATCGGCAAGCTGTTCCTCAGCCGCGGCGACACGGTGATGGTGGCCCGGCCCACCTATCTGGGGGCGTTGCAGGCCTTCAACGCCTATGAGCCGGCCTATCTGGACCTGCCCGAGGGGGCGCTGGCGAACGGTCTCGACGCCGAGGCGCTGATGGCCGGTCGTTCGCCCCGCGCCCTGGGCTATTTCGTCCCCGACTTCGCCAACCCCACCGGCCAGAGCCTGACCCTGGCCGAGCGCGAGGCCCTGCTGGATCTGGCCGGGCGCCTGGACATGACCCTGATCGAGGACGCCGCCTATCGCGACCTGCGGTTCGAGGGCGAGGCCCTGCCGTCGCTGCTGGCCCTCGACATCGCCCGCCGCGGCTCGATCGAGGCCGCGCGGACCCTGTTCTGCGGCACCCTGTCCAAGACCGTCTCGCCGGCCCTGCGCGTCGGCTGGATCTGCGGGCCGCGCGCGGTGATCGAGAAGCTGGTGCTGCTGAAGCAGGGCAGCGACCTGCACGTCTCCACCATCAACCAGATGGTCGCCCACCGGGCGGTGTCGGAGGGCTACGAACAGCACCTGGGCGTGCTGCGCGGCGCCTATGGCGCCAAGGCCCGGACGATCCTGGCGGCGCTGGAGCGCCACATGCCGCCGGGCGTGACCTGGTCCCAGCCCCAGGGCGGGATGTTCGTCTGGATCCGGCTGCCGCAGGGCCTGGACGGCAAGGTCATGCTGGAACGCGCCCTGGCCGAGGAGCGCGTCGCCTTCGTGCCCGGCGAGCCGTTCTTCGCCGAGATCCCCGCCGCCAACGCCATCCGCCTCAGCTACTCCCTGCCTGGCGAGGCGGAGATCGAGGATGGCGTGGCGCGGCTGGCGGCGCTGATCGGGCGGATGGGGTAAGGGGGCTTATTCCTTCTCCCGCAAGGGGAGAAGGAAACCCTACGACGCTTCCCTCATGTCCACGTCGATGCCCTGCTCGCGGACCTTGCGGTAGAGGGTCGAGCGGCCGATGCCCAGGCGGCGGGCGACCTCGCTCATGTGGCCGGCATAGACCTCGATGGCGTGCTGGATCAGGTCGCGCTCGATCTCCTCCAGGGTCCGCAGGTGGCCACGGTCGTCGAGGATGCGCACCGGCGAATCGGCCGGGACCCGGGCCATGGCGGCGTGGGCGGCCTGCAGCACGGCCGGCAGGTCGGGCTGGGCGGCGGCGACCGGCCCGACGGCTTCCGGAGGCGGTGCGACGATCCCCGAGATGGCCGGGAAGTCGTAGGGCTGCAGATAGGGGGCGTCGGCCAGGATGATGGCGCGATAGACCGCGTTCTCCAGTTGGCGCACGTTGCCGGGCCAGTCGAAGCCGTTGAGGAAGGCCAGGGTCTCCGGCGCGGCGCCGACCACCCGCTTGCCCTCTTCGACGTTGAAGCGGCGGATGAAGGCCTCGGTCAGGGCCGGGATGTCCTCGCGACGTTCGCGCAGGGCCGGGGCCTCGATCGGGAAGACGTTCAGGCGGTAATAGAGGTCCTCGCGGAACCGGCCCTGCTCGACGGCGTGGGCCACGTCGCGGTTGGTGGCCGAGACGATGCGCACGTCGACCTTCTGCGAACGCTTGGAGCCGATCGGGTCGATCTCGCCCTCTTGCAGGGCGCGCAGCAGCTTGACCTGCATGTCCAGCGGCAGTTCGCCGACCTCGTCGAGGAACAGGGTGCCGCCGTCGGCCTCCTTGAACTTGCCCAGGTGCTTGTCGGTGGCGCCGGTGAAGCTGCCCTTCTCGTGGCCGAACAGGATCGACTCGACCAGGTTCTCCGGGATGGCGCCGCAGTTGACGGCCACGAACGGCTTGCCGGCCCGCTCGGAGGCGCCGTGCACGGCCCGGGCGATCAGCTCCTTGCCGACCCCGCTCTCGCCGGTGATCAGGATGGGGATCGAGCTCTTGGCGGCCCGCTCGCCCATGCGCTTGACCATGCTCATGGCCGGCGAGGTTCCGATCAGGTCGGCGAAGGTGGTGCGGTTGCCGGCCCGCTTGGTCAGCCGCTCGACCTCGCCCTTCAGCGAGGTCATCGACAGGGCGTTGCGGATCGAGACGGTGATCCGCTCGGGGCTGGCCGGCTTGATGAAGAAGTCGGTGGCTCCGGCCTGCATGGCCTTGACCACGGTGTCGACGCCGCCTGATGCGGTAAGAACGATCACGGGCTGCACGAAGCCGCGCGCGCGCATTTCCTGCAAGGTCTCGTGGCCCGTCATGCCCGGCATCACCAGGTCCAGCAGCACCACGTCGACCGGCGCGCCGCTGGCCAGATGGGCCATGGCCGCGTCGCCGTTCTCGGCGTGCGAGACCGCGAAGCCGTCGCGCTCGAGCACGGCCTGGATCAAGCGACGTTGAGTCGGATCGTCGTCGACGACGAGAACCGTCTTGGTCATTTCAGACACCCACTGAACCGGCCGCGTCCGACATGGGACAGGGCTCTTGTTGGTTCAGAGTGATACAGGGCGCGGGTAAAGACCGAGTTTCGGAGACGTGAGTCAGGGATTAACGCACGCGCTTAACGAGGTGTGACGATCCGGGGGAGGGCCAAGCCTAGCCGGCCTTCATCGGGGTCCGGCGGACCACGCCGCTGACGCCCTGGCTGACGATCCTGGCGTCGACGCGGGTCTCGCCCTCGCGGCCCACGTGGCAGACGCCGACGAAGTGGGTCTTGCGGTCGGTCTTCTTCTCGGTGGTGGTGGCCTCGAACGTCACGTCCATCGCGCCGTCGGGCCTGGCGCCGGCGGCGTCCATGTGGGTGACCTCCAGGCCGTTCAGCGGGCCGATGCTGAACTTCTCCTTCAGCCGGTTGGTACAGCTGTTGAAGACGAAGACGCTGCGGATCGCGGTGGCGAACGGGCCCAGCGGCTTGTTCTCGGCCATGGCCGGAGGCGCGGCCGCCAGGGTCAGAATCACGGCGATAGCGGCGGCGGCCCTGGTCATCGAACTCCCCTCGTTGGCGTAGCGAGGTTATGCGGGCGGGAGCGAAGACGCATTTTAATTCGCGGTAATGGTCGTTCGGCCTTAGCTTCGCCCGAAGGAACGCAGCTCGGGGGAGCGACCATGTTCGTCGGACACTATGCGGCCGCCCTGGCCGCCAAGGCCGCGCAGCCCAAGGCGCCGCTGTGGACCTATGTGCTGGGCTGCCAGCTGGTCGATGTCGGCTGGAGCGTGCTGATCATGACCGGGGCCGAGCGGCTGCGGTTCGACGACAGCCTGGCCGGCAGCACCCTGGTGCTCGAGCACATGCCCTACACCCACAGCCTGCCGGCGGCCGTGTTGTGGGCGGTGGCGGCGGGCGTGCTGGCGACCTGGCTGCTGAAGCTGCCGCGCCGGGCCGGAACGATGGTCGGGCTGGTCGTGCTGTCGCACTGGGGACTGGATTTCCTGGTCCACCGGCCGGACCTGGAGCTGTGGTTCGGCGGTCCCAAGGTGGGGCTGGGCTGGTGGAACCATCCCGTGCCCGAGCAGGCGCTGGAGATGGGCCTGCTGGCCATGGGCGCGGCGGCCTGGGGCTGGCGGCGCGGTCTGCAAGGGCGGGCCGGCTGGTCGGCGCCGCTGTTCGTGGCCCTGCTGCTGGGCGTGCAGATCGCCGCCATGCTGGCCCCGCCGGGCGGCGGGGCGGTGCAGATGGGGCTGTCGGCCCTGGCGGTCTATCTGCCGATCGTCGCCGTCGCCTGGGCGATGGACCGGGCCGAGCGGAGGGCCAGATAGGGGAAAGGCTGCGGCAGCGATTGCGTCGGACCCCACGCACGCCATATCCCTACGGCCATGAACGCCCCCTTCAAGACCGACGCCCTGCCCGAGTGGAACCTCGCCGACCTCTATGCCGGTCGCGACGATCCGAAGATCGAGATCGACCTGGCCGCCGCCAAGGCCGCCAATGACGAACTGGCCAGCCTGGAGGGCCTGTTCCTCCAGGCGCGCGGCGAGCCCGAGCGGCTGGGCGTGCTGCTGGATCGCGGCGTCCGCCTGTACGAGCAGGCGACCAACGGCCTGTGGGGCGTGGGGGCCTATGCCGGCCTGGCCGCCTCGACCGCCCGCGACGACCCGGCCTGGGCCAAGTTCGAGGCCGACCTGCGGGCCCGTTCCTCGGCGATCGCCGCCGAGAGCCTGTTCTTCTCGCTGGAGCTGAATCAGCTGGAGGACGGCGAGCTGGAGGCGGCGCTCAAAGCCTTTCCGCTGGCCGTCCGCTGGACGCCCTGGCTGCGCCGCCTGCGCCTGTCGCGGCCGCACGAACTGACGCCCGACCTGGAGCGCTACATCGTCGATCGCGGCCCGGCGGTGGCCAACTGGGTGCGGCTGTATGACGAGACCCTGGCCAAGCTGGCGGCCAAGGTCGGCAAGGAAAGCCTGACCCTGCCCGAGGCGCTGAACCGCCTGTCCGACCCCGACGGCCAGCGTCGCCAGGCGGCCGCCGACGGCCTGGCCCAGGCGCTGGAAGAGCGCGCCTCGACCCAGGGGCTGGTGATGAACACCCTGGCCTTCGAAAAGCAGGTCGAGGATCGCTGGCGGCATTTCGACAGCCCCGCCCAGTCGCGCCACCTGGCCAACGAGGTCGACGCCGACGCGGTCGACGCGCTGGAGGCCGCCGTGGTCGAGGCCTATCCGCGCCTGTCGCACCGCTACTACGCCCTGAAGGCCAAGGTCATGGGCCGCCAGACCCTCGACTACTGGGACCGCAACGCGCCGCTGACCGCCGCGACGCCGAAGGCCTATGGCTGGGACGAGGCGCGGGAGATCGTGCTGGACAGCTACCAGGCCCTGGCCCCGAAGTTCGCCGACACCGCCAGGACCTTCTTCGCCAAGCCGTGGATCGACGCCCGCCCCCGAGCCGGCAAGCAGTCGGGCGCCTATTCGCACCCGGTCACCGCCGAGCGGCACCCCTATGTGTTCATGAACTACATGGGCGAGCGGCGCGACGTGCTGACCCTGGCCCACGAGCTGGGCCACGCCGTGCACCAGACCCTGTGCGCGCCGCTGGGCACCCTGCTGGCCGACACCCCCCTGACCCTGGCCGAGACCGCCTCGATCTTCGGCGAGGGCCTGGTGTTCGACCGCCTGCTGGCCGAGGCGACGCCCGCCGACCGCAAGGGGCTGCTGGCCGGCAAGATCGAGGACGGCCTCAACACCGTGGTCCGCCAGATCGCCTTCCACCGCTTCGAGCGCCGCTTCCACGAGGCCCGCAAGGACGGTGAGTTGTCGCCCGAGCAGATCGGCCAGCTGTGGCTGGAGGTGATGGGCGAGAGCCTGGGCCCGGCCGTGACCCTCAACGCCGGCTACGAGCACTACTGGGCCTATGTCAGCCATTTCGTGCACGCGCCGTTCTACGTCTATGCCTATGCATTCGGCGACCTGCTGGTGCGCGGCCTGATGGAGAAGCGCCGCGAGGATCCCGAAGGCTTCGCGCCGCTCTACGAGGACCTGCTGGCGGCCGGCGGCACCCGCACCTATGTCGAGGCCCTGGCCCCGTTCGGGCTGAACCCGCGCGACAAGGCCTTCTGGGCCGCCGGCTGCGCGCAGCTGGAACGGCTGGTCGACGAATTCGAAGCCCTGGTCTGACGGAGACGACGCGATGCCCACCAAGGAACGCCTGGCGGAGTTCGTCGCCACCGTCGAACGCAACGAGCATGTCGAGGCGATCGAGCGGTTCTACGCCGAAGACGCCTCGATGCAGGAGAACAACGCCCCGCCGCGCGTCGGCCGCGACGTGCTGGTCGAGCACGAGGCCGCCGCCCTGGCGCGGCTGTCGAAGATGGACACCCAGCCGGCGGTCCTGGTGCTGCACGACGGCGACAACGTGGTGATCCAGTGGATCTTCCTGATGACCAACAAGGACGGGGTGACCCTGAAGTTCGAAGAGCTGACCCACCAGGTGTGGCAGGGCGACCGGATCGTCCGTGAGCGGTTCTTCTACGACTCCCGGCAGTTCGGATAGGCGATGGCCGACGACGCGCCTCTCAAGGACCCCGAACGCGACCGTCTCTCCGGCCGACTGACCCGCTTCGCCAAGGTCGGGGCGGGGCTGTCGGGCGCCGCGGTCAGCTACGGCGCCAACAGCCTGTTCGCCGGCGGCGGGGCCGACGCCCGCAACGCCAAGGCCCTGAGGGCGGCGCTGGGCGGGCTGAAGGGCCCGCTGATGAAGGCGGCCCAGATGTTCGCCACGGTGCCCGACCTGCTGCCGCCTGAGTTCGCCGCCGAGCTGGCCGAGCTGCAGACCAACGCCCCGGCCATGGGCTGGCCGTTCGTCCGCCGCCGGATGGCCGCCGAGCTGGGGCCCGAATGGCAGGGCCGCTTCCTGAGCTTCGAGCACGAGGCGGCCGCCGCCGCGTCCCTGGGCCAGGTGCACCGCGCCGTGGCCCCCGACGGCCGGGCCCTGGCGGTGAAGCTGCAATATCCGGACATGCAGAGCGCGGTCGAAAGCGACCTGGGCCAGCTGCGGGCCCTGATCGGCCTGTTCAAGCGCATGGACGGCTCGATCGACCCCAGCGAGATGATCGTCGAGGTCGGCGACCGGCTGCGCGAGGAGCTCGACTACGAGCGCGAGGCCCGGCTGATGGCGCTGTACGGCGGCTTCTTCTCGGGCCGCGCCGACATCCAGGTGCCCCAGCCCGTGCCGTCGCTGTCGACCCGGCGGCTGCTGAGCATGACCTGGCTGGAGGGCCGGGGCCTGCTGACCTTCAAGGACGCGCCGCAGGACACCCGCGACCGCATCGCCGCCCTGCTGTTCGAGGCCTGGTGGAGCCCGATGACCAAGCTGGGGATCATCCACGGCGACCCCCACCTGGGCAACTACACCTTCGGCGGGCCGGAGGGCGGCGACGGGGCCGCGCACCTCAACCTGCTGGACTTCGGCTGCATCCGCATCTTCCCGCCGCGCTTCGTGGCCGGGGTGGTGCGGCTCTATCGCGGCCTGCTGGACGACGACCGCGCCGAACAGGTCGAGGCCTATCGCAGCTGGGGTTTCGCCAACCTCAACGACGACCTGGTGGATGTGTTGAACGTCTGGGCGCGGTTCATCTACGGCCCGCTGCTGGACGACCGGGTGCGCACCGTGGCCGACGACGTGCCGCCCGGCGAGTACGGCCGCCGCGAGGCCTTCAAGGTGCGAAAGGCCCTGAAGGAGAAGGGGCCGATCACCATCCCCCGCGAGTTCGTGTTCATGGACCGCGCCGCCATCGGCCTGGGCGCGGCCTTCCTGCACCTGGGGGCGCGGCACAACTGGCGGGCCCTGTTCGAGAAATCGCTGGAGGGCTTCTCGGAGGAGGGGCTGGCCAAGCGGCAGGCGGCGGTGCTGAGCGCGGCGGGGGTGGCCTGAGGCCTCGCCGAATTCTCCCCCTGAAATGCGTTCAGTGAACGCTGCTCAATCTTTCGTTCAAGGCTCGGCGTGTAGATGTCGTGGGACGGAAACGGGGACGTTCCAATGGCGACAGCGATTTCGACGGGCCTGGAGGCGTCGTCGGCCTGGCGTCGAGGCCTTCGAGCGACCCGTGACGTGCTGCTGGTCTCGTCCCGTCAGCCGCGAGGCCTGGCCGCGCGCCTGGTGTTCTCGGGCGTCGTCTTCGCCGCCACCCTGCCTTACCTGTTCTGGGCGCTGCCGTTCGCCTGGATGGCGACGATGGCGCTCCTGGCCGTCGCCGAGCGGCACGACGTCTCGCGGGAAGGCCGGCCGGTCGCCGGCCGCAACCTGTTCGCCTGGCTGCAGAGCGCCGGCTACGCGGTGGCGGGCTTCTACATCACCTTCGCCGAGACCGGAGCGGCCCAGACCTTCGGCGTGACGCTGTACGGCGTGGTGATGTTCGAGATCCTGGCCAGCGACTACGCGCGGCCCCGGCGGTTGTTCACCAATCTCACGCCGATGCTGGTCTCGATGGCCTTGATCCAACTGCTGGCCAGCCTGTGGCTGATGCAGCGCCATGAACCCTGGCGGATCGTGACCGTGCTGGCGACGACCTATCTGGTGTTCCGCGCCTTCCGCTCGGTGCAGGTCGACCTGATCCGCGCCCGCGAGGAACTGGCCGAGGCCTCGACCCGCGCCGAGGCCGACGCCCGCAAGATCCGCGAGGCCCACCGCATCACCCTGATGGCCGAGACCATGGCCGGCGTCGGTCACTGGCGCGTGGACATCGCCAGCGGCGTGACCACCTGGTCGGAGGGGGTCTATCGGATCTACGATCTGGATTCGGCCGGGCCGATACCAAGCCTGGACGAGCAGATGGCCTTCTACGATCCGGCCGAGCGCGAGGCCCTGGCCGCGCGTCTCCGGGCGACGGCGATCGACGGCCGTCCCTTCGAACTGGCCGGGCGCCTGACCCGCGCCGATGGCTCGGTGCGCCACGTGATCTGCCACGGCGGCGCCGAGCTGGGGGCGGACGGCGCGGTGGCGACGGTGTTCGGCGCGGTCATGGACGTGACGGAGGCGAGGTCGCGCGAGGAAGCGCTGCTGGACGCCAAGCTTCGCGCCGAGGCCGCCGCCGAGGCCAAGGCCGAGTTCCTGGCCAATATGAGCCACGAGATCCGCACGCCCCTGACGGCCATCAACGGCTTCTCCAACCTGCTGGGCGAACTGGACGGCCTGCCGCCGCAGGCCGGCGCCTATGTCCGCCGCGTCAACGCCGCCGGCCACACCCTGCTGGCGGTGGTCAACGACATCCTCGACTTCTCCAAGCTGGAGGCCGGCCACGTCGCCCTCGATCCGCGGCCCTTCGCGCTGGAGCCCCTGTTCGACGACCTGGCGGCCATGTTCGCCGAGCAGGCGCGCGAGAAGAGCCTGGTCCTGTCCCTCGAGGTCGCGCCCGGCACGCCGGCCGCCGTGAACGCCGACGCCGACCGCCTGCGCCAGATCGTGGTCAACCTGATCAGCAACGCCATCAAGTTCACCGACGCCGGCGAGGTGCGGGTCAGCGTGGCCCACCGTGCGCCCGGACGGCTGGAGGTCGCGGTGTCCGACACCGGTTGCGGCGTGCCGGCCGACAAGCGCGAGCGGCTGTTCCAGCGCTTCTCCCAGGTCGACGGCTCGATCAGCCGTCGCTATGGCGGCACCGGCCTGGGCCTGTCGATCTGCAAGGGCCTGGTCGAGTTGATGGACGGAACCATCGAGATGATCCCGGCCGACGGCGGGGGTTCGATCTTCCGTTTCGAGATCGCCGCCGCCCGGGCCGAACTGGCGCCCGTCGCCGATCCGGGCGCCCGGAAGCGACGGACCGACGGCACCGCGCGGATCCTGGTGGTCGACGACCTGGACGTGAACCGCGAGCTGGTCCGCGCCATGCTGCAGGCGGTGGGGCACCAGGTGGTGGAGGCGCGCGGCGGCGTCGAGGCCCTGCGGCTGGCGTCCGACCAGGCGTTCGACCTGATCCTGATGGACCTGCAGATGCCCGGCATCGATGGCTTCGCCTCGGCCCGGGCGATCCGCGAGCTGACCGCCGGCAACCGCGACACGCCGATCATCGCCCTCAGCGCCGACGTGCTGCCCGAACACATCGACGCCACGGCCCATGCGGGGATGAACGGTCACATCGGCAAGCCGATCTCGGCGGG